>NZ_JBLFEO010000008.1:0-175926 GCF_047345505.1 Maribacter aquimarinus
GGACATCTCCTTTATATACCACGGATCGGTAAGACCCAGGGCGAGTGCGAATATTTCCTTGGAATTTTCCATCCCCCGAAAATAACAATTTACTAACTTACCCACTCAAAACACGATAGAGCCATTTTTTTTTTGATACGGCCTATTTTCTTTGCCCGGGGAAGTGAAGGTATGGGGTAAACGCCCGCTCTTTTATGGCTTGCGCTACGGAAAACACCCTGTTTTCCCTACCTCCCGTGCAGCCTTGCGGAAAAAGTTGTGGCCCAAGAATATATCCTTATTTTTGCCTACCTAAAATTCAAGACGATGAACGCTTATGTATTTCCCGGACAGGGCGCCCAGTTTGTGGGGATGGGCCTGGACCTTTACGAAAGCTATCCCGAGGCCAAGGCCATGTTCGAGGCGGCCAACGGCATTTTGGGCTTCCCGATCACCGAGACCATGTTCAATGGCAGTGCGGAGGGCCTTAAGGAGACCAAGGTGACCCAGCCGGCCATTTTTCTGCATTCCGTCATCATGGGCAAGGTCATGGGCAATGCGGTTGCCCCGGACATGGTTGCCGGGCATTCTTTGGGCGAGTTTTCGGCCTTGGTGGCCAATGGCGCCCTGGCCTTTGAAGATGCCCTGGTCTTGGTCTCCAAAAGGGCGCTGGCCATGCAGAGGGCTTGTGAAGAGGTGCCCGGCACCATGGCCGCTGTTTTGGGGCTGGAAGATGCCGTAGTGGAAGAAATATGCGCGGCCACCCCCGGGGTGGTCGTTGCCGCCAACTATAATTGTCCCGGGCAGCTGGTCATTTCCGGCGCCGTGGATGCGGTGGCTGCCGCCTGCGAAAGCCTTAAGGAGGCCGGGGCGCGGCGTGCGCTGATGTTGCCGGTGGGCGGGGCCTTTCACAGCCCCTTAATGGAGCCGGCCCGGGAAGAACTGGCGGCGGCCATCGAGGCAACGCCCTTTTCCCGGCCCAACTGCCCCGTGTACCAGAACGTCACCGCCACAGCGGTACGGGAAGCCACGGAGATACAGAAAAACCTGATGGAACAGCTCACGGCCCCGGTGCGTTGGACGCAGAGCGTGCGCCAAATGGTGTCCAATGGGGCACAGACCTTTACCGAGGTGGGCCCGGGCAAGGTGCTCCAGGGGCTGGTGCGCAAGATAGATGCCTCTGTGGCCACTAAATCCCCGGAACTTTCTTGATTTAAACTGCGGTTCGCCGTGCCTGTGTTTAAACCTTAAAAAGTCAGTTTTAAGCGGTTCTGGCTCGGTTTGCCCTTTTTTTTTGTAATATTGATGCCCATTTCTTGGGTATGAAAATACCTACCAACCTTTTTTGAGCCCCCCATTAGAACATTGACGCTATGCGATTGAACAAAAACCTTGGGTTCCCGAAATTGGTGTCTCGGCCTTTTTTCCGTTGGTGCGCGTTGTGGTGCACCCTCATTTTTCTAATGGTGTCGCCCTCGGCCCTCGGCCAAGTCGATGTGACCATTACCGCCACCCAGTTCCCCGCCGGGGAAGCTGGTCCCGTGAACGGAGAATTTACGATAACGGTTAACAACGTTATCCCTTTATCTTTTTCGGCCACTCTTTTTCCAGTGAACTTGGTGACGGGTTCGGCAAGTACCGCCACCGCTGGAGATGACTATACCCCCCTTGCAGCCTCGGTCTTGATTCCAATACCCGCTTTTCAAACTTCTGGAAGCGCCACTTTTCCGCTTACCGTTTTGCAAGATCAGTTGGTGGAGGACGACGAATTTGTAAGATGGCGTATTTTGCCGGACCCACCCAATTATGGAACATCGCAGCCCTTTGCGGACATTGAGATTTTGGATGATGACGTGGCAGGCTTCACGGTCACGGAAACGGGACCAAACACCACCACTTCAGAAACGGGCACCACGGACACCTTCTCGGTGGTTCTTAACGCGCAACCGCAGACCAATGTGGTTATACAGGTGACCCCGCTTGCAGGGTCCGCAGGTGAGGGCACGGTGAATCTCCCAAACCTCACTTTTACCAATGTGGACTGGAACGTACCCCAGGTGGTGACGGTCTCGGGCGTGGACGATGCCCTAGTGGACGGCCCACAGACCTATGATATTAGATTGAGGGTGGCAGACAATGCCAGCGATGACTTCTTTGACGACGTGCCCAATCAATTAGTGTCCGTTACCAATGAAGATGATGATGACTTTACGGTTACCATTACGACAACAGAGGCCACAGCTGTGGAAGGGGGCGCCAATGGGGAGTTTACCATAGAGCTGGGGGCCGACAATGATACGGGCGTGCCCGTTCAGGTAAACCTGCAGCCTGGCGGTTCTGCTGCAAATGGAACGGACTACAACACTATTCCCCCTTTTGTGGCGGTACCCAATGGGGATGATTCGGTAACCATTCCCGTGGTGGCACCCACGGACAACGCGGTGGAACCAACCGAGACCGTGATTCTGGATATTGCTCCGGGAGCATATGTTGTGGGACCAGCCAACACCGCCACGGTGACCATTGACAACAGTGACGCTTTCGTGGTCACCGTTGCGGCCAGCGTGCCCACGGCTGCCGAAGGGGGTGCCAATGGGGAATTTACGGTAGATGCCGGTGCGCTGAACCAGACCGGTGCTCCGCTAGGGGTGTTCAATGCTCTAAGCGGCAACGCCACGGATATTCTGGATTTTGATCCCATTCCCAACCCCATCATCATTCCCAACGGCCAGCAACAGATACCTGTCCCGGTGATCGCCGTTAATGATCCTCTTGCAGAAGGCCCTGAAGACGTAACGATTACCCTTCAGCCCAACGCGGCCTATGCCACGGGAACGGCCAATTCTGCCTCGGTGACCATCGTGGACAATGATGTGGCGGGCTTCACCCTATCCGAAACCAACCTGTCCACCGTGGAAAATGGTGGGCCGGCCACGTTTACCGTGGTGCTGGATGCAGCGCCCGCTTCCAATGTGGTCATCTCGGCCACTTCTGGGAATACCGGCGAGGGCTCCGTTCTTCCGGCCACCTTGACCTTTACCTCGGCCAATTTTGCCCAGCCCCAAACGGTGACCGTTACCCCAGTGGACGACCAGGTCTTGGACGGTGATCAAACCTATGACATTACCCTCTCGGTGGTGGACGCCAATAGCGACGATGTTTTTGACGATCTTGCAAACCAAGTGGTGACCGTGGTCAACGCCGATGACGACACGGCCACAATCTCCATAGCGGACGTCGCTGCCAATGAAAATGTGGCCTCTGGGAACTTGGAGTTCATAGTTACCCTGGATGTAGCTGTTTCTGGGGGCTTCACCGTAGGTTACAGCTTTACGGACGGTACGGCCACCGGCGGAGGGGTGGACTACACCGGTACCGCCGGCACCTTGACCTTTGCGGGCAACGCCGGTGAGGTGCAAAACATTGCGGTGCCCTTGAACAATGACCAATTGCTGGAAAATACGGAGACCTTTACCGTGCAACTGGCGGCCCCCTCTGTACCAGGGGTACAACTGGCGGGAACCGGTGCCGCCACGGGCAGCATCAACGATGACGACAATTGCGTGGAAGCTCCGATTTTGGACACCTCCGTGCCCACTGTTTTCTGTGGGGACACTTCCTTGGGAACCTTGTTCCAGAACACCACGGTCTCCAGTTTGAACGATTACACCAATACGCTCGCGCCAGCCGGAGCCCAGCTGCGCTGGAGCCGGGTCTCCAATCCTTTGAACGAAGATGCCTATCTGTTGCCGGCCGAAGTGGCCGATCCCGGCGTGGAGGGATCTTATTTCGGTTTCTTTTTGGATGACAATGGAACACCCAATGATTTTACGGACGATTGTGCCAGTGGGGTCATAGAAGTGGAATTGGTGTTGAACGCCATTCCAGATGCACCTGTTGTGGCAGACGTTGAACGCTGCGGACCGGGCACGGTGCTCTTGAATGCCACTTCAGGTCCGGACGCCTCCATTAATTGGTACCTGGATTTAGATGGAACAACCCCTGTTTTTACTGGAACGGCCTTTACGACACCGGTCTTGACCGAGACTACCGTATTTTATGTGGAGGCCGTGGAGAACGATTGTGCCAGTGATAGAATTCCCGTTACGGTCACCGTTGGGGCGGCCGGCGATATCATTACGGGAACGGATGGCAATGCCTGCAGTGTTCCGGCCAATGGCCCTGCCATATTGGATTTGGACAATAGGCTGTCGGGCACTGCGGTAGGGCAATGGACCATTAAGGTAGATGCCACCAACTCCCTGGTCATTGACCCGGAAAACAATGTGGATTTTACCGGGCTGCCCGCTGGCACCTATGAATTTACCTTTACCACCACCAATTTCACCGCCCCCTGTGTGGCCCAGGTGGTGGATGTGGTCATTACCGTGGACGACTGCAATACCGATGACGACAACGACGGCCTTTTCGGTGGGCAGGAAGCGGTTCTGGGCACCGATCCCAACAACCCGGACACCGATGGGGACGGCATTGAAGATGGTGTGGAAGTGGGCACTGATATTGGCAACCCCCTGGACGAGGATGAGGACGGCATCATTGATGCCCTGGACTCCAATATCCTGGACAGTGATAACGATGGGGTGAACGATCAGCAAGATCCAGCCAATGAAAATCCCTGCATTCCCGACAACTCCAGCCCCGACTGTCCCGTAGATCTGGTGGTGACCAAGACGGTAAACAACGAAAATGCCCTGGTTGGCGACAATGTTGTTTTTACCATTACCCTGGAAAACCTGACGGACAAGGAGGTGGTAGCGGCCGTGGTGGGCGACTTTTTACAGAACGGATTTGCATTCGTGTCCCAAACCGCCTCCCTGGGCAACTATGACGAGGTAAGCGGGGAATGGTCAGTGGCCAACCTCCCGGCCTTGGGCACGGCCACCTTGGACATTGAAGTAGAGGTATTGGAAGGGGACAATTATACCAATGTGGCAGAATTGCTGTCTTCCGTTCCCTTGGACGAAAACACGGACAATGACGTTTCCGAAACGGTGACCGTGTTCACCGAAGTGCGCGAGGGAGTGGACCTCTCCGTGACCAAGGAAGCCATTCCCAGTACCCAGATCGTGGGGCAGACGGTGATCTTTGAGATTATCGTAACCAATGCCTCATTGAACGACGAGTTGGTGGACATCACCATCTCCGATGTGCTGGGGCCCGGTTTTGAGTATGAATCGGACACCGCCACTTTGGGCAGTTATGATCCCCAGACGGGCCTTTGGACCATACCCTCCCTGGCCTTGGAAGGACAGGCCATACTCCGCATAACGGCGCGAGTGCCCACAGTGGGCAGTTTTGAAAACACAGCTTCCTATACCCGTTCTTCTCCGCGGGATGGGGAACCCAGTAACAACAGTGCCACGGTGGTGGTGAACGTTATTGAAAAAACAAGGGCCGATCCCGGGTTCCTGTACAATCAATTCTCGCCAAATGGCAACAACCAGAACGAGGTGCTGCGCATAAATCTTGAAGACCCGGACACCGGGCTCACGGTAAACATCCGCTATGACATCAGCATCTATGACCGTTACGGGAATTTAACCTACCAAGCGGAGAAAACAAACGATGGCGATGTCTGGGACGGGTTAAGGGATGGTAAGGAAGCACCGGAGGGCACCTATTACTACATTCTCAACTACAGTATTGATAACGGACCCCAAGTAACGGACAAAGGGTGGATACAACTCATAAGATAATGATGAAAGGGTTTGGTGCTAACATAGTAAAACACAGGGTTGGCTTTCTTGTCCTTGCCGTCTTTCTGGGTTGGGCACCCGGGGCGCACGGGCAGAAAGAGCCCCAATATACCCAATACATGTACAACATAGGCAGTTTTAACCCTGCTTATGTGGGCACGGTGGAGACCGCGGAGATCATTGGCCTGTACCGGGCCCAATGGATAGATATAGAGGGTGCGCCCCGCACCATTAGGGCCGGGGCCAATTTGCCGTTTAAGAACGAGGTCATGGGGCTGGGCATCAATGTGGTGAGCGATAACCTGGGGCCGGTATCACAGACCTATGCCGACGTTTCCTATTCGTACCAAGTGAACCTTACCGATGCCACCAAACTTTCGTTTGGGATGGATGCCGGGGGTTCCTTTCTCAATGTCGATTTCTCAAAGGGCACATTTGAAAATCCCGGGGAGCCCTTGAACCTGGACCGGATCAATAGGTTTTACGCCACCATTGGCGCCGGGGCCTTTTTGTACGGGGACAACTGGTACCTGGGCGCCTCCATTCCCAATTTCCTTACCGAAGGGGTGTACAATGATGAGGTGGCCAGTGTGATCGAGGAGAAGATCCAGTTCAATTTTATAGGGGGCTACGTGTTTAACCTTTCCGACGATCTGTTGTTCAAGCCGGCGTTTTTGATCAATACCCTTTCCGGTGCCGCCTTGAACAGTAACCTGTCGGCCAATTTCTTGATTTCGGACGTGGTCACGGCGGGGGTATCCTATCGTTTGGACAATGCCATCAGTGGCCTGGCGGGCATTCAGATAAGCAGTGGCATTTACGTTGGATATTCCTACGATTACAACACCAATCTTTTGGGTGAGTTCAACAATGGGTCGCACGAGATCATCCTGAAATTTTATTTGGGCAAGGGCGGCGCCAACAACAACAAGGACAAGAAGGACAAAAACGATAAGGGCAAGACCAAACAGATAGATACCCCACGTTTTTTCTAGTGCTTTGGGCAACGTCTTGCAGGAAAGGGGCAATGATGCCCTGGGGACAGAGGAATGTTAGAAAACAAGAGAGGGTAAAAGAGGATAAGAATTATGGCTAGAGTATTGTGCACGTTGCTTTTCATTATGGTGCCGCTCATCACTGTTGGGCAGGAGAGAACCTCTAAGGCAGATGAGCTCTTCTATGGTTACAGGTACGCCGAGGCCATAGCGGCCTACAAGAAGGAGGGACTAAAAGAACCGTTGACCCCGCAGCAACGCCTGAACTTGGCAGATGCTTATTTTAGGACAGATCGGTTCAGGGATGCTTCAGAGCTGTATGTGCAGCTCAGTGAGAAGGATACCGTGATGACCCCTCATCACGTGAACAAGATGCTTCAGTCCTTTTCAAAATCTTCCCAGCCCGAACGCATTGGGGTTTTTCTGGGCACCCGGTCCCAGGAACTCTCCAAAGCACTATTGGAGAATGCCAATTTCAACAAGGAACTGCTGGCGTCCCCGCAACGGCCAAACCAGCTTAAGGTGATGCCACTGACCCTAAATACGCCCTACATGGATTTTTCGCCTGCCTTTTATGAAGGGAGCCTACTGTTCAGCAGCAGCAGGCCCAGGGACAGTAAGTTGGTGTACGGGCCCAGTGGGGAGGCCTACCTCAATATCTATGAGGCCGCTATTGGGGAAAACGGGGACATTGGGGCGGTCACAACCTTTGCCAAGATCCCCGATAGCCGCTACCATAAGGCCACCCCTTTTTACTCCCCGGCCCTGGACAAGTTTTTTTACACGCTTTCCAATACCGAAAACGGGGAAATGGCCTTTGATGAAAATGGTAAGAACGCCTTGGGCATAGGAATGGCCAAAGGGCCGGGCACCCAGGGTTTTGTGCTCAAGGACCTGAGCACCTCTTTTTACTATCCTTTTTATGACGATGCCACCGAGCGCCTGTACTTTGCCGCAAACTTTGGCGATGGCCAAGGGGGCACGGATATTTACTATGTTGAGACCAACAAAGGACAGATCATGTCTTCTCCCACCAATTTGGGGCCCAGGATCAATACACCGGGGAATGAGATTTCTCCCTATCTGTACAACGGCAGCCTGTATTTTTCGTCCGATGTTTTTTACGGAATGGGCGGGATGGACATTTACAAATCAAACCTTAAGAAGGACGGCGGTTTCAGCATCCCCGTAAACCTGGGCGTGGGCCTCAACACCTCTGCGGACGATTTTGGTTTCATTATCCGTTCCAATGGCAATGGGGGGCACAGCGGTTACTTTGCCAGTAACAGGCCAGGCGGTAAAGGTGCAGATGATATTTATGCCTACACTTTGGCAACGGTCCCCGGACTAAAGACCTTTGCCTTTAGCGGCAATGTGGCCAACCAGATCACCAACCAGGGCCTGGAGGCCGTGACGGTAAACCTCTTGGCGCCTGATGGCACGGTGTTGGTGCGCACCCTGACCGATGCCAACGGGCGCTTTGAAATGGAGGTGCCGTGGCAGGACGGGGTTTCCCTACAGATCGAAAAGGAGGGCCATTCTAGCTACAGCAAGGCCTTTTCGCCCCAAGAAATGGACATCCTTCAGGAAAAGGGGCTCCAAGTTCCGTTGGTGCGTCTGGAAGACCTGCTCACCAACGCGGAGGGAAAAACGGTGCTGGACCTGGAAAAGTTCTATTTTGATAAGGGAAAGAGCCAGATCAACGCGGCCATCTCCGCGCAGCTGGACAAAGTGGTGGCCGCGCTAAAACAGTTTCCGGAGCTAAGGCTTGCCATTGAGACCCATACGGACAGTAGGGGAAGTTCCAACTACAATCTGAGGCTCTCCCAAGAGCGCTCGGATGCCATCAAGGCCTATCTTGAGGCCAATGGCGCAGAAAGGTCCCAGATTGCCGCTTCCATTGGGTATGGGGAGACCCAGATCACCAACAACTGTGTGGACGGTGCATATTGCCTGGATTTTCTGCACAAGCAGAACGAAAGGACCTTGATCGTGGTGCAAAACAACTGAACGGCCCCAACCATTGCGTGGCAAGGGAGGTGGTTCCCGGTTTTGGAGGTCCTTGGGCACACCCCTTTAGGCTTTGCCCCGTATGAAAAGTTGCGGTTTGTAAAAACGCTGTTGCCTGTCCGTGGCAAAAAGGAAACACCTTCCCGGCAGGTTCATGAGAGCTCTTCCCATAGCTTCTTTCATTTCAGTGGTGGCATTCCAATGCAAGACCGGGAAGGGTGGGTTTGGAGCAGGGCCCACGGTGCTTATCTTGAAAGCAGGCACTGCTCACAGTCCTTGACCTCACCGTAGTAGGTATTGCGATATTTGTGCAGGGTCTTAAGGGGAAAAATGAGCAAACGTTTTCTAATATAGGTCACCTTGGTGTGGAGTATGCCCATTTTCTTGGTGTACCTCTTTTCTGTTTTGGTTATTCTTTCAACGTTCATCAACTTCATAAAAATCCGTTTACATTGGCACAAAAATGGGAAGAAAAAGGCCTGTTGTCAAATAAATTCTGTGATACCCATAACAACGGGTTTTACGGGTTTTCATTGCACCAGGACAATATAAAAATAGTAGACGGCAAAGAGCGAGAGAAATACTATGCCCAGGTAGGTGAGCCATTTTAGGGGTCTGGGGGGCTGGAATTCCAGGGCCATGTCCGTGCTGGTCACGTTCTTGAGGTTCATATATCCTATTACCGGTGCCACCACAAAGGAGACAAAAGTGGCCAGGGCCACCAATTGGCCCATATTGCCCCCAAACAGCCAAATGACCAGGAAATTGATCAAGGCCAATAGGATCACGGTAAAGGAGAAAAGCCGTTTGTTGCCACTTAGAATTTTTTTTGGGCTCAAAAGCTCCGCGATGTCCAAGCCCACCCGGGCAATGGCGTCATGCGCGGTCATGCAGGTGCTGAACATGGTGGCAAAGGCAGATACGGCAATGAAGGGGTAGGCCCATTGCCCAATATGCGTGGTGAACAGGGACACCACCTGGTCCGCAAACTGAACCGCATTGCCGCTGAGCTCGGTACGGGTGCCGTACAGGGTGTACCAACCGATCACCAGGAAAAAAATGGCGAGCAGTGCGGTAAGGACGTAACCGGTATTGAATTCCTGGAGCGACTGTTGTAGGGTGGGTTTCTTTTGCACTTTCCATTTTTCCAAGCTCCATAGGCTTACCCAGCTCGAGGCTTCCACGGCCGTGGGCATCCACCCCATAAGGCCTATGATAAAGAGCACGCCGGCACCATCAAAGAGCGGCAGGGGCTCAAAATCCTGGGCGGCCTCTGTCCGTCCCTTGGCCACGACCAAAAAGGTGGTGGCCAAAAGAGCAACAAATAGAATGCCCACCACCATTTTAAGGCTTAGTTCCAGAAAGCGATACCTGCCAATGATCAGCAGGGCACTGATAAAGGCAAAAAGGCCAAAGGCCACTGAGCCAATGGAAGCGCCATCCAATTTAAAAAGGTTGATGAAAAGACCGGCGGTAACCGTATAAAGGGCCGCCAATAGGGTAAAAATGGTGGTCACGGTAATGGCCGCATAGAACCACAGATACCCTTTGCCACGGTTCAGGTAGCCTTGGATCAGGGTGGTGTTGGTAACGCTGGTGTACCGCACGCCAAACTCAAAAAAAGGATATTTTAGCACATTGGCCAAGATGATGGGCACGATCATGATCCACCCGTACTGGGCACCGGCCTTGGTGGAGAGCACCAAGTGCGAGGTCCCAATGGCCATGCTGGCAAACAGCAGCCCGGGCCCCAGATTTCTTATCAGTGTTTTCATATGGCGCGCTGGTTGGGTGGTAAATTAATCAATGGTCACTTTTTCTCCAAAAAATTTGGGTTGGGTCTGTAGGGCCAAATCGACAAAAACTTTTACCCTGGCCAGGGATTCCCTGACCCTTACCCTAAGGCCCGCCTCGATGGAAACGTCTTTTGCATTGAAACCAATGGCCTTGAGCCCTTTTTTGCCGGCAAGGTAAATGGCCCTCTCGTTGTGGAATTTTTGGGAAATGACCGTAACGCTGTCCAAGCCAAAGATTTCCTTGGCCCTGACCATGGAGTCCAAGGTGCGGAAACCGGCGTAATCCAAAAAAATCCGGTCTGCCGGTATGCCGGCGGCTATAAGGTCTTTTTTAATGGTGTTGGGTTCGTTGTAGTAGATGCTGCCATTGTCGCCACTGGCCAGCACAAATTTTATTTTGTTCGATTTGTATAGCAGCGTAGTGGCAAGGATGCGGTTGGTGTAGTAGGGGTTGGGCGCCCCACTCTTCAATCTTTTGGAGGTGCCCAGCACCAGTCCCACTTGCTGCGCTGGAACATCTTCAAGCTTGTCATACATCTTGTCTTTTGCGTAATGCGCAATGACGTAGTGGCTGGTAAGGAGCGCAAGGCACAACAGTGCACCAAATGCGGCAAGACCCCAGCCCGTTGTTTTTTTTAAAGAAAGCCCCATAGTTCCCGTAAAGATACTAAATAATGAACCCTCCTTTTTGTTTTTTGGTGGGGCCCCCGGGGATGACGGTTTGCCGGGATGGCCCGTATGGCGTGTCCGTTCCATTCCCGGACTGGGCCAATCCACGGTGTTCTTGATGTTCACGGCAAGCGTTGGCCCATGGGTTCAAGGTTGCCCATAGTGCGTGTTGGGACGGATGGCTTAAACCAAAACGATTTGCACGTTCCGGGAATGGGCCCTGCAAAGCGCTCGGTGGCCTGTGGGGCTCTTCTGGTTTTGATTATCTTTGGGTTTGGGCCAAAGACCAGAGCATATGAAGAAGTATTGCAGTTTTTGTTTGATATTGTTCCTCGTTTTTTCTTGCAAGGATAAAAAGAACACGGAAGGGGAAGAGGCGGCCAGTGGGGTGCCGCCCAAAACAGCACATAAATATACCAACGCCTTGGTCAATGAGACCAGCCCCTACCTCTTGCAGCACGCGCACAACCCGGTGAACTGGCTGCCCTGGAGCGAGGGCGCCTTTGAGAAAGCCAGGGAAGAAGGGAAATTGGTGGTGCTCAGTGTGGGCTATACCTCCTGCCACTGGTGTTACGTGATGGAACAAGAATCCTTTGAGGATGAGGAGGTGGCCAAGTTGATGAACCAAGACTATATCAGCATAAAAGTGGACCGTGATGAGCGCCCTGATGTGGATGCCGTGTACCAAACGGCCCTGCAACTGGTCAAGGGGTCCGGCGGCTGGCCCTTGAACGTGATCATGCTGCCCAATGCCAAACCCGTGTATTTGGGCACCTACCACGAGAAGGAAAATTGGATGGCGGTCTTGGCCAATTTTAGCAAAGAGCACCGGGAAAACCCGGAAAAAATGCAGGAATATGCCGATCTGCTCACCCAAGGAGTCCAAGAGGTGTACGAAAGTCCCGAAAGCGCTTCGGCCTCCTCCAAGATCTCCATGGAGATGATCGACAATGCCGTACAGCGGTGGTCTTCCCTTTGGGACAGGGAACGGGGCGGAGACCGCGCACCGGAAAAATTTGTGGTTCCGGCCAAGGTAAGCATGCTGTTGGACCATGCCGTGCTCACCGGCGATGTCCAGGTGCGGGCCCACGTGAAGAAGACCTTGGACAACGTGCTCATGGGCGGTCTGTACGACCATCTTGGCGGTGGGTTTTTCAGGTACAGTACCGATCCGGACTGGAAGGTGCCCCACTTTGAAAAGATGTTGTACGACAACGCCCAGCTCTTGGGGCTTTTTGCCGATGCCTACAAAGTGTTCGGGGATCCTGCCTACAAGGAGGCGGTGGCCAGCACCTTTGCTTTTTTGCAACGGGAGATGAGGGGCAAGGAAGGCGGGTACATCAGCTCTTTGGACGCCAGTATAGACGGAGAGGAGGGCCTTTTCTATACTTGGGACGCCAACACCCTAAAAACGGCCCTCGGAGCTGATTTTCCTCTTTTTGCCAAATACTACAACATCCATGCGGAGGAAGTTTGGGAAAAGGGACGCTACATCCTTTTCCGCAGGGACGCCGATGCGATCTTTGCCAAGAAAAACGGAATGGACGTGCCGGCCTTGATGGCGCTCAAGGAGCGCTGGCACCAGCGCCTGTGGAGCGAGCGCGCCAAACGGGTGCGCCCCAAGGAGGACGACAAAATCATTACTTCTTGGAACGCACTGTTGATCAATGGACTGGTACGGGCCCACAAGGCACTGGGGGAGCCCAAATACCTGGATGCCGCCTTGGCCACCTTTTCTTTTTTGGAAGAGCACAATGTGCAGAACGGTGCCTTGGTACATTCCTATAAGCGGAGCAGTAAGCAAGATCAAGTGTTTTTGGAAGATTATGCCCTTTTGGCCAATAGTGCCCTGCAGCTCTACGAGGCCACCTTGGACCCCACCTATCTGGATACGGCCAGGAAATGGACGGCAACGGCGGTGGACAAATACACGGATGCCTCCGGTCTTTTTAAGTATAGCCAGAACAGTGCGCTGATATCCAACGTGGTGCGCAAGGAAGATGGGGTGCGGCCCTCGTCCAATGCCATAATGGCCCAGAACCTCTATTGGTTGGGCCATTTGGATTACAATACGGATTACCGTGATCGGTTCAACGATATGGTTTCCCGGATGCAGGGAGATTTTATGGAATACCCGCAAAACTATGGGCTCTGGGGCAGTTTGTTCATGTACCGCGCCTTACCGTTTTATGAAATCGTAGTGGTGGGGCCCAGGGCCAAGGAAATGATGGCGGAATTGGGGCGGTACCATCTGCCCAACACCTTGTTGGCCGGATCTACGGTGGCCAGTGGGGAACCCCTTTTCAAGAACAGGTTCACGGAACGGGGCACCTTGGTCTATGTGTGCCAGGACAATACCTGCAAACTGCCCGTGCCCACCGTGGAAGAGGCCCTGGGCCAGCTCAGGGAATTTGGTTACAAGCTGCCCGAAAGCATAAACTTGGGTGTTGCGTTTTAAAGTTGTCACCTAGAGCTAAACACCCTGTCTTTAATGGAGCTTCTTTTAATTGGTTTCCCTTTTTAACCCATCCTCGGGTGATTTGGCCAAGTAGGAATGTGTGGAGCAAAATTGGTCTTACGTTTTTTTCTTTCGGCCAAAGCCAAAAAACTTCCTTCAATGATATCCTTGTTTTGTTTGGGTCGGGGGCATTTTAGGGTTGTTCAGTGCCGGTAAGTCAGCCCAAGCAAAATCAAAATAAGGGTTGTTTTTAAATGAAACCTTCAAGAATTCTTTCCCGTACCTCTTTGAGGTAATTTCTGCCAATGCCATATTCCACATTGTTTATGAGCAGACTGTTGGCGGTAATGGAGTTTACCTTGTCCACTGCAACCGTGAAAGAACGATGGATTCTAATGAAATCATTGTCCGGAAGCTGTTCGGTAAAACTGGTCAGGGATTGGTGCACGGTATATTCGGAATCAATGGTTTTTATGGTAATGTAGTCTTTTAAGCTTTCCACAACCAAGATTTCATCCAGGTGGATTTTTTGCATTTTTTTCTTTTCAACGCGCACAAAAAGATGTTCCCTTTCTTTGGCGTGCGCCACCGATGGGGACCGCTTTGGGGCAAGTTCCAGGACCCTTCTTACGGCCTTTAGGAATCGGGGAAGTGGGATGGGTTTCACCAGATAGTCCACTGCTTCAAATTCATAGGCTTTCAGGGCATATTTATCGTGTGCCGTGGTAATGACCACAAAGGGTTTTTTGGTCAGGTTCTCAAGAAAGCCAAAACCGTTCAATACGGGCATGCCAATATCCAGAAAAATGATGTCCACATGCTGGGACTTTAAAAAGTCCAGTCCGTCCATGGCATTTCTGAATGTTTTTACAAGATCAAGTTCCTGTACGTGATCAATATAATTGGCGATCACTTTTACGGCCAAAGGTTCGTCGTCAATGATAATGGCCTTTAAACTCATTTAACCTTTATTTTGAGATTAGCGGTATAGGTATTTTTCCCTTCCTTTAGCGCGAGGTCATAGTGGCTTCTGTCATAGCCCAAGCTAAGCCGTTTTTTTATGTTGGCCAATCCAATGCCACCTTTCCCGTTTTGGGTCGCATTTATTTCCTGTGGAACGGAATTATGCACTTCAAAATACAAAAAATCATCCATTACCACCAGATTAATCTGAATAAAGGCGTGCTCCACCGTGTTTCTGGCGCCGTGCTTAAAGGCATTTTCCACAATGGGAATCAAGAGCATTGGAGCTATTTTCGCACCCTCCAAGGAGCCATTGACGCTCATGGTCAGCTTTAAGGAATCGTCAAAGCGCACACGCTCAATGGCCACGTAATTTTTTATGCTTTCCACTTCCTTCTCCAAAAGTTGCAGGGGTTGGTTGGTGGAATAAAGGAGGTAGCGCATCAAAGCGGAAAGTTTTAGCAAAAGCCCTGGGGCCTTATCTGATTTTTCCAAGGTAAGGCTGTAAATGTTGTTCAGGGTGTTGAAAAAGAAATGCGGACTGATCTGTGATCGAAGAAACTTGATTTCAGAATGCATTTGCTTTTTCTCCAGGTCATTGAGCCGCACTTGTCCGCGAAGCCAGTCTACCGTTAGTTTTATGGCGGTAACAAAGGAGAGCACATAAAGCTCGCCCAACATCATGTTCACGGCATAATTGAATGTGATGCTGTCTATGGGCTCCGGACCCTCTGGCCAAACGTTGGTGCCCACCAAATAATAGGTAAGGTTGAAACGAACGAGCAGGGCGGTGACCAGGCAACCCAAAATGACGAGACCGTACGCTACAAACTTTCTTTTAAAGAGCAGTCTGGGCATTAACCCATAGATGTTGAGATAGCAGAACGGGATGTGAATGAGAAAACTGAGCAGGTTGGTCTTAAAAGCATACGGGTAGTCATGGAAATAACTGCCCCAGCGCACGGTGTTAAAAGTGAAATAAAGTACCCAGAACAGAATGTGGTGCCAAAACAATATTTGGTATCCATCTTTGTTTTGACGCTCAAGAAACGGACGGGTACCTTCTATGGCCATGGATTTTTTTTGAAAGTTATTTTCTCTTGGACCTGCCCATTTTACTAGACAGAGGCAGATGCATTTGTGCAAGATTCGATAATGTTGGTCAAATTACCAATTAGTGTGGGTTTTTGTAATCATTTCCGTGAAATTTTAAGAAGTCTTGTCTCATTTTTATTCTTTTTTTGGGATGATGAAGATGAATTTGGTGCTCCCCAAACCGCGGTTCGTGGCAGTTTAGTGGTTGTTTATGGAAATGTTTGGATAAATGCTAGCAAAATATGAATTTTACCTCTTTAACATCATATTAACTAACTCAAAAAAGTATGAAAATGTTACTGAATGTAAAGGGGGTCTTCTTTTTGGCTGCCTTTTTTGGTTTTTCGGCACTTTTGGCCCAGACCAAGACAATTACGGGAACTGTTACAAGTGCCACGGACAACATGCCGTTGCCTGGTGTGAACGTAGTGGTGGATGGCACCACCAACGGAACCCAGACCGATTTTGACGGTAATTACACCATTGAGGCGGCAGTGGGCGACGTGCTGGTGTTCTCTTATTTGGGAACCAGGCCACAGTCCATTACGGTGGGTGCTGCCAATACCATTGATGTGGTCATGGAAGAGGATGCCAGTCAACTGGATGAGGTGGTGGTCACTGCCCTGGGTCTGGAACGTCAGGCTAAATCCCTTTCCTACGCCAACCAACAAGTGGATACCGAAGAACTTACCCAGGCACGTTCCGTGAACGTTCTGGAAGGACTCAGTGGTAAGGTGGCCGGTATCTCGGTGACGCAATCCGCCGCCGGTGTCGGTGCGCCAACCAAAGTCGTTATGCGGGGCAACAAGTCCATTGACGGTAGCAGCCAGCCCTTGTACGTGGTGGATGGGATCTTGCTCAATGGCGACATCAACAACATAAGCCCAGATGATATCCAGGAAATTAGCGTACTTCGCGGGGCCAACGCCGCCGCTCTCTATGGCAGTAGGGCACAGAACGGAGCCATTGTGATCACCACCAAAAGTGGCAAGGGTGCCCGTGAGGGGGTTTCTACCACTTTGGGCTTTACGGCCACGATGAGCACTCCCATACACCTGTTGAATTTCCAAAATGAATTTGGCCAGGGAGCCGGTGGGTCTTATTCGGAAGTGGCCACAACCTCTTGGGGCCCACGATTTGATGGCAGCCAGGTGGCCCATTGGAGCAATAACCCCAACTACCCTGATTTTGGCGGCACGTATGCTTACGAGGCGCAACCAGATAACGTAAAGGACTTCTTTAGAACCGGTCACCAACTGGCCACCAACCTGGGGGTGAACATGAACGGTGAGAAGAGCAATGTCTTTTTGGGATACACCTTTACCGATGCGGGTGGCATTGTCCCCGGCAACAATTTGGACAGGCACAGCATCAACACCCGGGTTACCTCCAATATTACGGAAAAGCTTCAGGTAGATGCCAAGATCAACTACATTAGGGACAATTTTGACAATGTGCTGGCTACTGGGGAAGGTTTTGACAATCCCATGCGCTATCTCTACAAAATACCAAGGAACATCCGCACCCAGGATTTTGCAGATTTCCAGTTCATCAATGATGAGGGAAAATTGAGACAACATTATTTTCTGCCCCAGTTCAACGGTGGTGGCAACCCCTATTGGACCATAAACAACAGGACCAACCCCAGACTGGACGAGCGCGTTCTTGGTCTGTTGTCCTTGAAATACAATGTTACGGACGATCTTTCCGTACTGGTGCGCTCTGCCTTGGACAGGACCAGCCGATCGGAAGAAATTTTCTGGTACAATGACACCTATACCGTGGCCCAGTTTGGGCAATACAGAAAGGCGGCCAGCAACGAGTTCGATTGGAACAATGACATCCTGGTAAACTACAAAAAGAATTTGTCCGAGGATTTTAGGATAGATGTTAGCGCGGGTGCCAACCAACGTTTCTTCAAGAGCACCTACCTGCAGGGCGAGGGGCGTAACTTTACAATAGAAAATTTCTTTGCCCTCAGCAACACCCAACAGCCATTGGCCACTGAGCGCCTAGACCGTTTTGAGGTACAGTCCGTTTATGCATTGGGCGAGCTTTCCTATAAGAACGCCATCTTTTTGAACCTTACCGCAAGAAACGATTGGAGCTCTACCTTGCCGGAGGACAACAGGTCTTATTTTTACCCATCCGTGGGTTTAACGGGTGTGGTCACGGACCTGGTGGATTTGAGCAGTACGCCCTTGAGCTTCTTGAAATTGCGGGCCAACTGGGCCGAAGTGGGTGCGGATACCGACGCCTTCCGCCTTTCCAGAAGGGCAGACATCCGTTTTGGAAGTCTGGACATCAATCCTACACAGCCCAATCCGGACCTAAGGCCGGTAACCACCCAATCCTTGGAGCTTGGTTTCGACTCGCGCTTCTTTGACAATCGCCTGAGATTTGATCTCACCTATTACAAGATCAACTCTTTCGATCAGATATTCAGTACCCCAACACCCGTGGGCTCCGGTATTGCCAGTCTGTTCCAAAACGGTGGGGATATCCAAAACCGGGGTTTTGAAATTGTCTTGGGAGGCACCATCATAGATGCACCGGATTTCACCTGGGACCTGGACCTTAACTGGGCCAGAAACGTGAACGAGGTATTGGCCATTGCCCCAGGTTTTGATAGGTTAACGGTAAGCAGTGATTTTATCAGGGATTACGTCTTGGAAGTGGGCGGCCAGTTCGGTGACATTTATTCCAGGGGCTATGAGCGGGATGGAGATGGCAACGTCATTGTGGATGACTTTGGCCTTCCCATTATTACCCCGGGAAGGGATGCCGTGAAGGTGGCCAACTTTAACCCAGATTGGCTGGCCGGTATCCGTAACTCTTTTACGTACAAAAATTTCAATGCCAGTTTTCTCATTGATATCCGTCAAGGGGGCAGCGTAACCAGTTTCTCCGAAGCCATTCTGGCCCGGGACGGTGTTCTGGACTATACCACCGAGGGCCGTGATGGCGGTTTGGTGTTCGGCGATAATTTCTTTTCAGGGGAAACCGCCGTGCGCCAAGATGGATCGCCCAACACCGTTGCGGTCACAGCCGAAGATTTTTGGAATAGGGTAGGGGGTAGAAATACTCCGGTAGGTGAAGCCTTTGTCAGGGATCTGAGCAACATACGCCTAAGGGAACTTGTTTTGGGCTATACCCTTCCGGAAAGCATCCTGTCCAACACGTTCTTGACCAGGGCAAACGTTTCCTTGGTGGGAAGAAACCTTTTCTTCATCAGCAACAAGGCAGAGAACTTTGATCCGGAGATACTCGGTGGCACGGACAACGAAAGTGAAGGCCGTGAGGCTTTTGCCTTGCCCACCACAAGGAACATAGGGGTTTCGATCAACTTGTCATTTTAAAAAAAAATTGTAATTTAACTTGAAAAAAATGAAAAACAGATTCACACAGTTGCTGCCCGCACTGCTTATTTTGGCCTTACTGGGTAGTTGTACGGACGATTTTACGGAGCTGAACACCGATCCCAAGAACTTTACGGAAGATGCGGTGACCTCATCGGAGTATCCCCTATTTGTGAAAAGGGCGCTCTACACCCCCAACTACATGCCTTTTGATCAAGCAAGGGGCCCGTTTCAACTGGGGCATTCGCTATTTGCGGATGTGTATTCCAACTATTTTGCCACCACGGCGCCCAACTTCAACAGTGACCAGTTCGAGTTGGTGGGGGGTTGGCTCAATGGGGCTTACCGTTATTTTTACCAGCGTGCGGCACCAAATATCAAGTTTGCCGAAGATACCGCTGCAGAACAGGGTTTTGAGGTAGAGAATGCGATGATGAAAGTATGGAGGGTGTATGCCTATCACAGGGTCACGGATTATTGGGGACCCATTCCCTATTCCCAATTTGGCAATTTGGAGAAAAAAGTGCCCTATGATTCCCAGGAAGACATTTACAATGACTTCTTCACCACGCTGGGAGAGGCCGTTGCCGTATTAAAGGCTAACGCGGGGGCCACATCTTTCTTGGCTTCCAATGACGTGATCTACGGGGGTGATGTGGATTCTTGGTTAAAGTTTGCCAACACGCTCAGGTTGCGTCTGGCAATGCGGGTGCGTTATGCAGACCCTTCATTGTCCCAAACCAATGCCGAACAGGCCATTTCAGATGGCGTGTTCACCACCAACGAGGATAATGCGGTGATCCAGACCAACATCAATTTTCAAAACTCCTATAACACCATTACCCAATGGGGGGAATTTAGGATGAGTGCCGATATGGAAAGTATCCTCAAGGGATACCAAGACCCCCGAATTGCCAGTTTTGCGGCTCCCGCCGCAATTCCGGATCCAGCGGATGATCCTGCCGGTGTGGAGTTCCCCTATGAAGGAATGAGAAATGGACAGACAGCGGAGGCCAAAGCCACCACAAATTTCAATGGGCTGGCATCCAACATGGCCGATCCCTACACCTTGGGTGGCGATCCAGGACCGCCATGGGTGGTCATGGCGGCTGCGGAAGCATTCTTTCTAAGGGCAGAAGCGGCCCTTTTGGGTTGGAATGCGGGAGGCAGCGCGGAAGAGCTGTACAACCAAGGAATTGTGGCCAACCACG
The DNA here is from genome assembly GCF_047345505.1 of Maribacter aquimarinus. NCBI lineage: Bacteria > Pseudomonadati > Bacteroidota > Flavobacteriia > Flavobacteriales > Flavobacteriaceae > Maribacter > Maribacter aquimarinus. The sequence continues at coordinate 20,253 of NZ_JBLFEO010000008.1, forward strand.
TGCAATTGGGCTATGATGGCAACAACCTCAGCGGGGACGACTACGTCACCAGCCCCTTGACCCCAGCCTCTTATGACGGGGCCACCCCGCCAGTGTCCACCGTACCTGTGGCCTACAACGCTGCGGGATCCGAGGAAGAGCAGCTGGAGCAGATCATTACCCAAAAATGGATAGCCCTTTGGCCCGATAGTGAAGAGGCCTATGCTGAGCGCAGAAGAACGGGCTACCCAATTTTGTACGACCGTTTGAACAGTTTGAATCCGGATATACCCGTAGATGAAATTCCACGTAGAATGACTTATACGGCCACAGAGTATGCAGACAATACCGAAGCTGTCCAAGAAGCCGTGGCCAACCTCTTGGGAGGGCCCGATCTGGGAACCACAAAGCTTTGGTGGGATAAGAAAAACTAGCGTTGGATTGTTAAAGACAAAAGAATACCAATATGCTCCATATTGGTATTTTTTTGTTTCAAACGGCCGGTATTGCCCGTGATGGGGCAATGCCCACACGGCCATAATCTCCCTAGAAATGCATAAGATGAAGAAATACGCCTATACGTTTGTGCTTACCCTTTTGTGGGCACTTTCTTGCACCCGTGTGGATGAAAGCAAGTTGTTTTCCCTAATGCCCCAAAGCCACACCAACATTACATTTACCAATGTCCTGGGAGAGACGGAAGAGTTCAACGTCCTGGAATATGGGTATATGTACAATGGTGGTGGCGTGGCCGCCGGGGACCTGAACAATGACGGGCTCATCGATCTTTATTTTACGGGCAATATGGTAGGTAGCCACCTGTACCTTAACCAAGGGAACATGGAGTTCAAGGAAATGGCCAAGGAAGCGGGTGTCTTTGCCGAGGGGCTTTGGAACACTGGGGTTACCATGGCAGATGTCAATGCAGATGGTTTTATGGACCTCTACGTGTGCCGATCGGCAGCCCAAGCCCCCAGTAAAAGGCGCAATCTGTTGTTCATAAACAATGGCGACCTCACGTTTTCCGAAAAAGGGGAAGAATACGGGGTGGCAGACACAGGGTATTCCACCCAGGCAGCGTTTTTCGACTATGATTTGGATGGTGACCTTGATCTTTATGTATTGAACCATTCCACTCAGGAATATGCCGGTTTTGGCCAGATCACGCCAAGCCTAAAAAAACGTTCCAACCCCGATTTTGCAGATAAACTGTACCGTAACGATAACGGCACCTTTGTCAATGCCACAAAAGAATCAGGTCTGGTAAGCAATGTGCTGGGTTTTGGTCTGGGCCTGGCCATTTCGGATTTGAACAATGATGGATGGCCAGACATCTATGTGTCCAATGACTACAACGAACAAGACTACCTCTACATCAATGACAGGGACTTAACATTTACAGAATCCTTGGCCGCCTATATGGGCCACACCCCTTTGTTCTCCATGGGCAACGATGTGGCAGATCTGAACAATGATGGCTATATGGACGTACTTGCGTTGGATATGCTCCCCGAGGGCAACTACCGCCAGAAAATGGTATCGGGGCCGGACAATTATGAAAAGTTCAGCAAACTGCAGGCATCAGGGTTTTACCATCAGACCATGCGGAACATGCTGCAGTTGAACAACCAGGGTCGTTCCTTTTCCGAGATCGGCCAATTTGCTGGGGTGTCCAATACCGACTGGAGCTGGGCCGGCCTAATGGCAGATTTTGACAATGATGGCCATAAGGACATTTTTATCACCAACGGGTACAAGCGGGACTATACCAATATGGACTTCATGAACTTTGCGGTGCAACAGAAGCTCAATGAGGACAGAACCGGGACCAAGACCTCCATTCTGGACTTGGTGCAGGAAATACCGGCCACGGTGGTTCCCAATTATATGTATGCCAGTAACGGAGACCTCACGTTTGCCAAAAAGAACAAGGACTGGGGCTTTGAGCGGGAATCACTTTCCAATGGGGCCCTCTATGCCGATCTGGACAATGATGGCGATTTGGATTTGGTGGTGAACAACATAGATGAGCCCGCCTTTGTATATAGGAACAACACGGACAAACAACGCACGCACAATAACTTGCAAATAAGTTTGGAAGGACCGGAAAAAAACCCCTCGGGAATCGGTGCCAAGGTGCGCGTATCTTCCCAGGGCAACCATCAATACCAAGAACAGATGCCTGTGCGTGGCTACCAGTCGTCCATGATCGGTCCGCTCACCTTTGGCTTGGGCCAGGCCCAGGCCGTGGATAGCCTTACCGTCTTTTGGCCCGGCGGCAAACAGCAGACGCTTTTCAATGTCCCGATCAATACCAAGGTGGTGCTTCGCTTTCTGGAGGCATCCCAAGTTTCGGAGACCGAGAGGCCCGCACCTTCCGCCTATTTTAAAGAAGTGGAACGGACGGGGCTCCTTCCATTGGCGCATAGGGAAAATGAGTACAATGATTTTAAACGAGAACGTCTATTGCCCCAAAAGCGATCTACCCAAGGGCCCAGGTTGGCCACGGCAGATGTGAACGGGGACGGGTTGGAAGATGTTTTTGTTCCAGGGCCCATCGGTGAACCGAGCCGACTTTTGTTGCAGCAGAAAGATGGCGGATTTAAAGAGCACCAAGACCAAGTGTTTGCACCTTTGGCAGCAGCCGAGGATGTGAATGCACTGTTTTTTGATGCCGATGCAGATGGAGACCAAGACCTTTACGTTGTCAGTGGCGGCAACGAGCTGGAGGCAGGGGATATGCTGTTGCAAGACCGTCTGTACCTCAATGACGGAAAGGGAGGCTTCACGGAGAAAAAGGACGCCCTCCCGGAGATGAAAACCAGCGGACTCGCCATAGCCGTCAATGATATGGATGGGGACGGCGATCTGGATGTTTTCGTGGGCGGCCGTTTGGTGCCGGGGCAATATCCCACCGCTCCCCAAAGCTTTATGTTGCAAAACAATGGTACGGGCACCTTTGGCATACACACCAAAAAATGGGACGCCCAAGAAGGACATCTGGGTATGGTCACGGACGCGGCCTTTGCAGATATGGACGCAGATGGCAAAGAGGAACTTGTGGTGGTTGGCGAGTGGGAGCCCATAAGAATTTTTGAGTATACGGAGGAAGGATTTAAGCCCAAGGGTACGGTTAAGGGTCTTGAAAACACGGAGGGCTGGTGGAACCGCGTTTTGCCAATGGATGTGGACGGGGATGGGAAGATGGACCTGGTGTTGGGCAACCACGGCTTAAATTCACAGTTGAAGGCCAGCCAAAAGGAACCTGTTTCGCTTTACCACTCGGATATTGACGGTAACGGCTCCATAGACCCTGTTCTCACCAGTTTTATACAGGGCAAGGAATATCCCGTTTTTTCAAAAGATGACCTGACCGATCAATTGGTGGGCCTTAAGGGAAAATATGTGAACTATTCTGATTATGCCAATGCGCAGATGGAGGATATCTTTACGGAACAAGAACGCTCTTTGATGGATACGCTCAGGGCACGGACCTTTACCAGTGGCATACTTAAGAATATGGACAACCTTTCTTTTCGTTTTGAGCCCTTGCCCGCAAGCGCCCAGTGGGCGCCCATTTTTGCGATGTATTCAGAAGATGTGAACAAAGATGGGCTGCAGGACCTTATTTTGGCCGGTAACTTTTTTGGCTCTCGGGTAAAATACGGTCGTTACGATGCCAACCGGGGGCTGCTGCTGCTGGGCACGCCGGAGGGCGCCTTTTCCGAGGTAAGTCAAAATGAAAGCGGCCTGCACATAACCGGGGAAATCCGTGATGTTGTGCGGCTAAGAAAGGGAACAGGCGAACCTAGGTTTCTTTTTGCACGTAACAACGGCCCCATAAGGGTATTTAAACTAAACGGTGATGATGGGAACGAGCGGTAACGTACATGCTGCATTTATTTTATGGTGCGCCCTCCTGCTGTCGGGGGGCGTATGTGGCCAGGCCACTGTAAAAGAGGAACGCCAAACTTTGAAAACCTATGGATTTGGAAAGCCGGACGCGGTTCCCATAACCGCACAGAACACAAAATTGGCCCCGTATTTTAAGTTTTATGAGTACCAACACCTGCCAAAGGAAAGGGAATGGACCGTGGTGATCCTTGAGAACGAGTTTATAAAGGTTTGGATCTTGCCCGAAATTGGCGGAAAGGTTTGGGGTGCCGTGGAAAAAAGTACGGGAAACGAGTTTCTGTACAAGAACGAGGTGGTAAAATTTCGCAACATTGCCATGCGCGGCCCTTGGACCAGTGGTGGAATAGAGTTCAATTTTGGAATTATTGGCCACCATCCTTCCACCGCAACGCCGATTAACTATAAGACCGTGGAATATGAAGATGGTAGTGTGGCCTGTATTGTTGGCAATGATGATCTTCCTTCCAATACGCACTGGACGGTGGAGATTAAACTGCCGCCCAAAACGGCCTATTTTGAGACCAATGCCACTTGGTACAATGCTTCACCCTTGACCGAATCTTACTATAATTGGATGACAGGAGCCGCACGGGCCGCGATGGACCTCGAATTTTTCATCCCAGGAAATGCTTACGTGGAGCATAACGGAGACGCACATCCTTGGCCGCTGGATGCCCAAGGGCGCAATCTGGCCATGTATGGGGAAAACAATTTTGGCAAGGACAAATCCTATCATATCGTTGGGGCGTACCAGAATTTTTTCGGAGGATATTACCACGATGAAAAAGTGGGGTTTGGCCAATGGGCGCCCTATGAGGAGATGCCGGGACAAAAACTTTGGCTTTGGTCTTTGGCCCGGTCCGGCGGTATTTGGGAAGACCTGCTCACGGACACGGACGGCCAGTATATAGAATTTCAGGCCGGCAGGCTACTTGATCAGTATTCGCCGGGCGCAGTGAATCCCATAAGTCAGGTAGGTTTCGCCCCGAAGGTCATGGACCAATGGTCCCAGATTTGGTTTCCCATAAAGGAAATTGGTGGTATGGAGGCGGTCTCGCGTGAGGCGGTACTTAATGTGGAAGAGGAAAATGGAAGCGCCAGGGTAAGCCTCAATGCCCTTCAAGAATTGAAGCATCGACTGGAGATAAGGGTAAATGGCAAGGTGCTTAAAAATGAGCTTATGGAACTGGGTCCAATGGAGGTGGCCAGCACCTCAGTTCCTTTGGCCAAAGGAAATGTCCTGGAGGTTCATCTTTTGGGTACAGACCTGAAGTACACCAATGAAAAGGATGCACACATCCTAAAAAGACCATTCCTTCCAGATACCGCACTCGTGGTTTCCAAGCATCAGCAATGGTATCAGGACGCCCTGGAGGCATTGGAGTTCAGGGAGTACCAAAAGGCACGGCAATTGGTGGGCCAATTGGTAGAGGAGGATGGCTCCCACAGGGAGGCACTCTTGGTCTTGTCCGAATTGGAGTACCGCAGGGCCAATTACCCGGAGGCACTCTCCCGGGCCAATGCCGTGCTCAGAATGGACACCTACAATGCAAGGGCCAATTACCTTGCCGGTATTTCCCATAGGGCCCTTGGAGATCATTTAAATGCCTTGGAAAGTTTGGGATGGGCGGCTAGGGACATTGGGCACCGTTCCCTGGCCTATGGGGAAATGGCAGAGTTGTATCTAAAGCAAGGCAATCATAAAAAAGCCTTGGAATACGGGCAAAGGGCGTTGGATTTCAATCGGTACAACAAAAACGCGTTGGAAGTCTTGCTGGTGGCTCGCAGAAAGGAAGGGGATGCAAGGGGTTTCCTAGCCGTTCTTAAAACATTAAAGGAATTTTCCCCCCTGAACCACTTTGCCGCAGTGGAAGAACAGTTCATGGAAAAAGGGGTTCAAGGCTTGGGGAAATGGGCTTATTTAAAAAATGAACTGCCAGGGGAAACCGCCCTTACAACCGCCATCCGGTACCACGAACTTGGTATGGAAACCGAAGCGATGCAAGTGCTCCAAAAGGTGCCGGGCACCCTAAAAAATGAAATATGGGTCGCCTACCTCACACACCGCAACCATCCAGGAGAGGCCAAGGCCCCATTGCGCTCGTTGAGCCAGGGTTCCGTTCTGTTTTCCTTTCCCTATAAAAGGGAGAGTCTAAAGGTGCTACAATGGGCCAACCGGACCATGGACCATTGGAAGTTCAGCTATTTATTGGCGCAAAACTACATTGCCCTGGATAGGGTCAAGGAAGGTCTGGATATCTTGGATTCCCTGGGAGAACGGCCCAACGTGGCCTCTTTTTATCAATTTCGGGCAGCGATGAACCGTGAAAAGGGCACAAGTGTTCGGGAAAAGGACTTCTTGAGGGCGTTGGAATTGGCACCGGCGGACTGGAAGGTCCATTTGGACGCCATCCAGTTCTATCTGGGAAATAATGCCTATGAAAAAGCACTTGCACGTTCTGAAACAGCCTTTGGTCAGTTTCCGAAGAATGACAATATTGGCCTGGCCCACGCCAAAGCCTTACTGCACAACGGGTACCCCAAGCGAACGCTCCAAGTTTTGGCCAACGTCCAGATTTTGCCCTTTGAGCACGCCAGTGAAAGCAAACAGATCTATGACGAAGCGCATTATGCCCTTTTGTTGGAGGCCTTGGAAAACAACGACCATTTGGCGGCAAAGGCACTGATCGGGGATTTGGGCAAATGGCCGGAAAACCTGGGCGTTGGTAAACCTTTTGATGTGGATGAAAGATTAATCCATTATGCATTGGCATTTTGTGCCGCCAAACAGGGAGATGATGCCCGGGTCCCTGCTTTTTTGGAAAAGGTCTTGGGATATGTAAATGAGGAGAAAGACCATTTTGGGACCAATGCCCTGTTAAGGTTGTTGGCCCTACGAGCGCTGAACCGTCCGGAGGACCTACAAAAGGATCTTGATCGGTTCAATGCCCGCCCCAAAGAGGACCAAAACACCAAGAATGCCCTGGCCCTCTTTGATAAGAGCCCCATCAACATCCCAACATCAACCCACCATAAAACCAAGTTGATGCAATTTTTTGTAGAGAATCCCCTTTGATGCAACCCATACCAGCCAATTGAAATGAGTCTTACCTATATTGACATTGCCATTGTCATTGCCTACGTAGTGGGCGTTTTGGCCCTGGGCTTTTACCTTTCCAACAAAGCCTCAAAAAATATGGAATCCTATTTTTTGGGCGGGAACGAGATGCCCTGGTATTATCTGGGCCTGAGCAATGCTTCCGGCATGTTCGATATTTCCGGCACCATGTGGTCCGTGGGCATCCTTTTTGTCTATGGCCTTAAGAGCGCTTGGTTACCTTGGCTCTGGCCGGTGTGGAACCAAGTGTTCGTCTTTGTCTATCTCGCCATCTGGATGCGCCGCTCCAATGTCATGACCGGGGCGGAGTGGATCACCTTTAGGTTTGGAGATGGCAGGGGCGCCAAACTCTCGCACATCATTATTGTGATCTTTGCGGTGATCAGCGTGTTGGGCTTCATTGCCTATTTCTTTGAGGGCATAGGAAAGTACAGCACGGCCATTTTGCCCTGGGACATGTCCTTCGATTTCTTTGGCTACCATGTGAGCTCGGCCAGGTCCTATGCCCTTATCATTTGCGGACTCACATCGCTCTACACCGTAAAGGGCGGCATGCACAGTGTGGTGGCCACGGAGGTAATGCAGTTTGTGATCATGACCATTGCCTGTATTGGCGTGGGCATCGTGGCCTTTACCATGGTCGATGGCGAACAGATCGCCGCCGTGGTGCCAGACGGATGGAACAACCTTTGGTTTGGAAGTGAGTTGGACTTGGACTGGTCCGGCACCATGTTTCCGCAGGTGAATGAAAAGATCGCCTCGGACGGGTTCGATCTCTTTGGACTGCTCTTTATGATGATGGTGCTCAAGGGCATCTTCGCCTCGGTCGCGGGACCGGTGCCCAGCTATGACATGCAGCGCATCCTGGCCACCAAGACCCCTTCCGAAGCCGCAAAAATGGGATTTCTCACCATCTGTGTGCTCTACCTTCCCCGCTACTTCATGATCATTGGGTTCGCCGTACTGGCCCTGGTCTTCATGGGCCCCGAGCTCAATGCCATGGGAGATGCCATAGATTTTGAAAAGGTGCTGCCCATGGCCATCAACCAGTTTCTGCCCGTGGGACTCAAGGGACTCATGCTGGCGGGGTTCCTGGCCGCCTTTATGGGCACCTTTGCCGCCTTTGTCAACTCCGCCCCGGCCTATATTGTCAATGACATTTACAAGAAATACATCAACCCCGGTGCTGCCGATGCCCAATTGGTGCGCCTGAGCATCCTGTCTTCCTTGGGCCTCGTCATGGTGGGCATTTTCTTTGGGTTCAATGCGGGCTCCCTGAACACCCTCATCCTTTGGTTGAGCTCGTCGCTCTATGGGGGCTATGTGGCGGCCAATGTGTTAAAATGGATTTGGTGGCGCTTTACCGGCAACGGCTATTTCTGGGGCATGCTCTTTGGCCTGGTGGCATCTACCGTTAAATTCATCTTCTTTCCGGAGTATGTGGATATTTTTGTGTTCCCCATCATCTTTGTCTTCTCCTTTGTGGGCTGTGTCATTGGCACCTTTTTGGAGCCGCTGCCCAACAAGGAAGCGGTAATGGCCTTTTATAGACAAACACGGCCCTGGGGTTTTTGGGGGCCCATAAAGGAGGCCGTGATGGCAGAGGACCCCAGCTTTGTGCCCAACCAGGATTTTAAACGGGATTCCTTTAATGTGCTGGTGGGCATTGTTTGGCAGATGGCCCAGGTGGTGATCCCCATTTACTTCATGCTCCGGCAGAACACCGAAATGGTCATTTGGTCCGCGGTATTGATCATAACGAGCTTCTTGTTGAAGAAATACTGGTGGGACCATCTAAAGACGGTGGACGAAAAATAGACACAGCATGCAAATAACTGGAACGTTTATAGACGAGATCAGCCATGACATCCCCCACCAGAACTGGGGACCCAAGGAGTGGGAAAGGGATTTTGCGCACATGCGCGCCGTGGGGATAGACACCGTGGTGCTCATTCGCTGCGGCTACCAGCGCTTTCTCACCTATCCCTCGGCGTATTTAATGGACAGGCACGGCTGTTTTAGACCACCGGTGGATCTGGTGGAACTTTTCCTCCAACTGTCCGAAAAATACGGGATGCAGCTGTTTTTTGGCAGTTATGACAGTGGAAAATATTGGGAGACCGGGGACATGTCCCATGAGATCCATGAGAACCTGCACGTTTTGGAGGAGGTATATGCCAGATATGGCCACCACAAAAGTTTTGGGGGCTGGTACCTGAGCCTGGAACTGAGCCGCAGGACCAAGGGCGCCGTGGAGACCATTGCCCAACTGGGCACCCACTGCAAGCAGCTTAGCGGGGGGCTACCGGTGCTCATCTCCCCATGGATCGACGGTAAGAAGGCCGTGATGGCGGCCGATCGGGCGCTGTCCAAGGACAATGCCGTTTCCCTGAGGGAGCACGAGCGGGAATGGAGCGAAATTTTTGACGGCATCAAGGGCAGTGTGGACATTGTGGCCTTCCAAGATGGGCACGTGGCCTACGAGGAGTTGGAAGATTATCTGGTGTTGAACAAAAAAATGGCCGATGCCGTTGGCCTCACCTCCTGGACCAATACGGAGTCTTTTGATCGGGACATGCCCATAAAGTTTTTGCCCATAAAGTTCGAAAAATTAAAGCTGAAGCTGGAAGCGGCCCAACGTGCGGGCTGCGGGAAGGCCATTACCTTTGAGTTTTCCCATTTTATGAGTCCACAGTCGGCCTACCCCCAGGCGGGACATCTGTACAACCGGTACAGGGAACATTTTTTGGGGTAGGAGGGCGGCACGTTTTCAGGTTGCTTTGTGTGCTGTGGAAATAGTGGCGCGGGTAAGATGGTTCTTAGGGTGATGGGCATAAAGGTAATTTGGCTTAACGTAACACGATTATGAGTATGGGGATGATGGCAAGCCTATGTAAAAGAATCCATTTCAAGTGGGGAGATCTGCTATGGGCAGTGGCGGGAATGCTCTGCATTGTTGGCAGTGCAAGCGCGCAAAGCGAGAAAGGGGTATGGCTAACCGATGTGGCCAGCAAGGCCTTGGATTCGCCCGAAGGCATACAACAAGTGGTGTCCGATTGTAAGGCCATGGGGCTGGAAAATATCTATGTGGTGGTCTGGAACCGCGGCCACACCCTGTATCCCAGTGCGGTGATGGACAGCCTTTTCGGAGTTCCCGTTGCGCCCCGGTTTTCCGGGTCGGATATGCTTCAGACCCTTTTGGATGCCGCCCACCGGGAAGGGTTGAAGGTGCACGCTTGGTTCGAGTTTGGTTTTAGCAGCAGCTATCAAGAGCCGGATGGAGGGCATATCCTGAGAAAGAAACCCGAATGGAAGGCATTGGACAACCAGGGGAAATTGGTGTCCAAAAATGGCTTTCAGTGGATGAACGCCTTTCATCCCGAGGTACAGGATTTCTTGTTGTCCCTTATTTTGGAGGTGGTGCACAACTATGATATAGACGGTATCCAGGGAGACGATCGCCTGCCTGCCAATCCGTCCACTGCGGGCTATGATCCCTTTACCTTGGGCCTTTACGGAGGGGAGCACCAAGGGAAACGCCCTCCGGAAGACCATGAGAATGCGGAGTGGGTGCGCTGGCGGGCCCAGAAACTGAACACCTTCGCCCAAAAGATATACACCAGCGTAAAAGCGGCAGATGCCCGTGTCAAGGTCACCATGGCGCCCAGCATCTACCCCTGGAGCCGGGACGAATACTTGCAGGACTGGCCCACCTGGGTCAGGGAAGGTTGGGTAGATGCCATTATTCCGCAGGTGTACCGCTATGACCACCCCGCCTACGCCAGCACCTTAACGACCAACTTGGCCTTTATGCCCAAAAACACCAATATTCCCTTTGTGCCCGGCATTTTGCTCCGGGTAGATGACTATACGCCCAGCAAACGCTTCCTGAGGAAGATGCTGCGCACCAACAGGCGCTTGGGCCTTGAGGACGAAGTGTTCTTTTTTTACGAAGGGTTGAAGTGGCACAGTACCTTTTTTAAAAAACGATATCAAAAATTCTGAACGACGCAATGGGCCAATGTGAATCCCGAGATTCTGGGATACGGATGTTGGCAAAGAACATGGGATGGATGTAAAACAGTAAAACGGAACAGATGAAAACATTCTTTTTGTGCTTTATGATGCTCCTGGCGGGACCATGGCTCGGCGCCCAGGAACAAACGGAAATCCTTATTGTTGGCGGTGGTGCCGGTGGCACTTCGGCGGCCATACAGGCGGCCCGGATGGGGGCCAAGGTCACCGTACTGGAACGCACCACCTGGTTGGGCGGCATGCTCACCAGTGCCGGGGTTTCGGCCATTGATGGCAACCACAAAATGCCCTCCGGAATCTGGGGCGAGTTCAGGGACAGTCTCTACGCCCGCTATGGCGGGCCAAAAGCCGTGGCCACCGGCTGGGTGAGCCACACCCTCTTTGAGCCCTCCGTGGGCAATGCGGTGTTAAAGAACATGGCCCAAAACCCCAACATCGAAGTGCTGTACGAAGCCCATTACCAAACCGTTGCCAAGAAGGGGGGATCATGGGAGGTGGCCTACCGCCACCAAGGAAGGCAAAAACGCATCACGGCCACCATCTTGGTCGATGCCACCGAGATCGGGGAGCTGCTCCCCTTGGTGGGCGCTCCCTTTAGATTGGGCATGGACAGTAAGGAGGAGACCCAGGAAAAAGAGGCCCCCGAGCAGGCCAACACCATTGTCCAGGACCTGACCTATGTGGCCATCTTGGAAGATGTAAAAACCAAAAAGGGCCGTCGTGGTCTGGTTAAAAAGCCCAAGGACTATGATGCCGAGGCCTACGCCTGTGCCTGCAAGCGGGAGGGGGGCCAGATGTTTGGCAGCGTGTCCAGTTGCCAACAGATGCTCAATTACGGCAAGTTGCCCAATGACAAGTACATGATCAATTGGCCCAATTGCGGGAACGACTTTTTTGTGGACTGGCCCAATATGAACGCGGTCCAAAGGGAAGAGGCCCTTAAAAAGGCCAAGTCCTTTACCCAGGGCTTTGTGTATTACATTCAAAATGAGCTCGGTTTTGCCAACCTGCGCCTGGCCATGGACGAGTTTCCCACCGCGGACGGTTACCCCATGATCCCCTATGACCGGGAGGCCAGAAGGGCAAAGGCCCAGGTGTTCCTAACGGTAAACCATCTGGAGCGTCCCTATGATTTTGGGCTCTACAAGACCGGAGTGGCCGTGGGCGATTATCCCATAGACCACCACCACGACAAAAACCCGGACACCCCGGAAATCGATTTCATCAACATCAAGGTGCCCAGTTACAACGTGCCCTTGGGGGCGCTGATCCCGGAGAACGTGCCCCATTTCATCGTGGCCGAAAAGAACATTGGCGTCTCCAATATTGTCAACGGCGCCACGCGACTGCAGCCCGTGGTCCTGGGCATTGGCCAGGCGGCCGGGGCCCTGGCGGCCACCAGCATAAAAGAGGGCAAGCCCCCTGCCCATGTGTCCGTGCGCAGCGTACAGCGGGCCCTGTTGGCAGATGGGGCCTACCTCATGCCCTTTATGGACGTGAACAAAGAGGACAACGCCTTTGGGGCCATGCAGCGCATCGGGGCCAGTGGGGTCTTCAAGGGGGTGGGCGTGCCCTATAAGTGGGCCAATGAAACCTGGTTCTATCCCGAGCGCATGGTAACGGAACGGGAGCTGTGGGAAGGGCTGTTGCCACTGTTCCCCAAGTTGAACACCTATGCCGCCCCTGGTGCGCCCCTGGGTCAAGAGGCTCTGGTGCGCCTGTTGCGCCAGGTGGACGAAAACATCACACAAAAGGAAGTGGGGGCCGCCCTCCATGCGCTTTCCGGGGACAAAGACCCGGAGGAGGGCAAACCCCTGACGCGAAGACAGGTGAGCTGGGTGGTGGATGCCCTTTTGAAACCTTTTGATCTGGAGGTGGATTTTCAGGGGAATATGGTGCGCTGAGGAAGCATGTCCACCGCTTGGTGGCTAGGTCCTTGCCGCAGCCCTCTTGGCCTTGTAAAACCCTTTCTGGGCCACATAGATGGTCTTGTGCACCTCGCAGAACACCACGGAGCCATCCTTGTTGGTCAGGGTGGTTTTTTTTACAAAGTCTATTTCCTGGGCGCTGGCCACCCGGGTTTTTATGGTTTCCAGTTCTTGGGCGGAAAAATGGAAGGCCGCGTACATGGTCTCCGTGCCCGGCCGCTTAAAAAAGATTTCGGCAGATTTGTCCCACACCACGTATTCATCTCCCAGTAGCTGCATCAACTGGACCATGGGAATCGGGTCCACCGCCGCGAACATGCTGCCACCGAACATGGTGCCCACAAAATTCCTGTTCTTGTAGGAGAGGCGCAGGGCCACGGTGATGTGCGAGAGATCTTTGGAAACGGAGGTAAGTTTGCCCGTGCTCCTCCGGTACATGGGAGATAGGTTGAAACCGTACTTGAACAAGGTGCTTTTTGGAAGGTACTTTTCGCCCACTTTGGCCAAGCGCTGATAAAATGACATGTGTGTTGTTCCTTTTTTGTTGGGTTTTGTGCCGGCCCGGAAGCCGGGATATCGTAGGGTGTGTTGGGTGGGCCAAAGGGCTTCTGGCCTAGGGTTCAAACATCAAACTTAAAAATTCGGCCACACAGGCGGGCTTCCCGTGCCCTTTTATTTCCACTTGGCACTGCCAGGTGATTTTGACGCCACGCTCCGCATAAGCCTCCACGGTGCTTATTTTGACCAACAGCCGTATGTCGCTGTCCACCAAGACGGCAGCGGGGAAGCGTACCTTGTTCAGCCCGTAGTTGATCCCCATCGTGGCCGATTTTACCCGGAGCACATCCGTTAAGAGTTTGGACAAGAGGGCCACCGACATGAACCCATGGGCAATGGTTTTTTTAAAGGGCGAATGGGTCGCGGCCTTCTCGGCATCCACGTGCAGCCATTGAAAATCTTGGGTGGCCTGGGCAAAATCATTGATCATTTCCTGGGTTACGGTAAGCCACTGGCCCGGTGGCAGGGACTGCCCCTCCATCTCTTTTAGTGTTTTTAAGTCCGGTATCTCAACCAATGCCATAATGTTGGGTGTTTTTCTGGGGAACATGGACCGTTTTTTGCCGGTACCCTTTATGATCCCTTTCTGTTTTGCTCAATTTTGTCTATCGCCCCAAAACGTTGCGGCTGCCCAAGTTTCCCCGTGACGTGCCTTTTCCCGTCTCTATTTGGTGGCCCTTGGGCAGCAACCCGGGTCCGTGGCCAGTGATCGTTCCGTTCTGTGGCCTTGGGTTTGTGCATCCCAAGACCGTCATCGGGACATGCCCCCGTCAATGGTAAGGCAGATGCCGGACACGAACTGGGCCTCATCGGACGCCAGGTAGAGATAGCCGTAGGCAATGTCCATGGGCCGTGCCACCTTTTTCAGGGGGATACTGGCCTTAATGGCCTCCATGTGCGGCTCGGGTATTTGGGCCACCATATCGGTCAGGGTGAAGCCAGGGGCCACCGCATTGGCCGTAATGCCGTATTTGCCAAGTTCCATGGTCCAGGTTTTGCTCATGGCTATGACCCCGGCCTTGGTTGCCGCGTAATTTGTTTGGCCAAAATTGCCGCGAAGCCCCACGTTGGAGGCGGCACTGACAATGCGGCCGTAGCGCTTGGCTTTCATATAGGGGGCCACCGCTTGGGTGCAGATGAACACTCCTTTGAGGTTCACCTCCACCACCGCATCCCATTCTTCCATGCTCATTTTTTCCAGGGTGCGGTCTTTGGTGATGCCGGCATTGTTGATGAGGATATCAATTTTGCCATATTTTTTGTGCACAGCCGCGAAGAGGGTTTCAATACCTTGCTTATCGGTCACTGAAACGTTATGGTAGCTGGCCCTGCCTCCCTTGGCCACAATGCGTTTGGCCACTTCGGCGCCCTGTTCCAGCAGGTCAATGATGATCACGGTGGCGCCCTCTTGGGCAAACAGTGCCGCAATGGCTTCCCCAATGCCCCGGGCGCCACCGGTTACGATCGCTATTTTGTCTTTTAGTCTCATGTTTTTTTTTAAGGATTACGTTTAACATCTTCTTACATCTCGATCACCAATTTGCCGCTCACTTTGCGTTGCATCATCTCCTCCAATGCCTCGGGAGCGTTTCTTAGCGGGTAGGTGGCATGGATATGGGGTTTCAGTTTTTCATCTGCCTGCCACTGCATCAGGGTTTTGGTGTTGGCCAAATTTTCTTTTGGAAATTTCATCGCAAAGGCGCCCCAGAAGACCCCGACCACGGATGCCCCTTTCAACAGGGGAAGGTTTAGGGGCAATTTGGGAATCTCGCCCGCGGCAAAGCCCACCACCAGGTGGCGTCCGTTCCAGCCCATGGCCCTAAAGGCGGCTTCCGAGAAGTTGCCCCCAACCGGGTCGTACACCACATCCACCCCTTTGTTTTGGGTAAGCTCCTTTAGCGTGGCTTTGATGTCCTGCACCCCGTAGTTCATGGTTTGGTCTGCACCATGTTTTTTGCACAGGTCCAGTTTTTCCTTTGAGGAGGCCGCGGCAATGACCCTGGCGCCCATTAATTTGCCCAGTTCCACCGCTGCCAGGCCCACTCCACCGGCAGCTCCCAGTACCAATAGCGTTTCGCCCGCTTGCAGTTTGCCCCGGTCCTTTAGGGCATGGAAGGAGGTACCGTAGGCCATTAAAAAGGACGCGGCAATGGGAAAGGACATGCCCCTTGGCTTTAAAAAGCACGCCTTAGCGGGCACCAAAACCGCTTCTGCCATCGCCCCGTGGGCCACAAAACCAAACACCTCATCGTCCACCTGGAGGTGGGAAACCCCTGGGCCAACCGCCTTTACAATACCGGCCAGGTCGCTGCCGGGGGTAAAGGGCAGTTGGGGCTTAAACTGGTATTTGCCCTGAATGATGAGCGTGTCCGGGAAGTTCACGCCACAGGCCTTCACCTGTACCAATACCTCCATTTCTCCTGGCACGGGCTCTGGAACGGTCTCCAGGGCCAATGTAGATGGCGGCCCGTAGGTGTTGCATCGTATGGCCCGCATCAGTCTTCAATTACCTTTAGCACCAACTTCCCCAATTTCTCTCCAGAGAACAGCCGATCAAAGGTCTGCGGGAAGTTTTCTATGCCCTCGTACACCGCCTCTTTGCTCTTGAGTTTGCCTTGGGCCATCCATGCTCCCAACTGCATGGCGCCCTCTTTGTAACGGTCGGCATAATCAAACACCACCATGCCCTGCATGGTGGCGCGGCTTACCAATAGTGCCAGATAGTTGCTGGGGCCTTTCACCGCCGTTTTGTTGTTGTACTGCGATATGGCGCCGCAGATGACAATGCGCGCGTGCCGCTTTAAGCGGGTCAGGGCAATGTCCAAGATATCGCCGCCCACATTGTCAAAATAGACATCTATGCCCTTGGGACATTCTTCCTTGAACCGTGAGGCCACGTTCTCATTTTTATAGTCAATACAGGCGTCAAAGCCCAGTTCGTTCACCACATAAGCACATTTTTCGGCACCGCCAGCGATGCCCACCACGGTACAGCCCTTGATTTTTGCCACTTGGCCCACCACGCTGCCCACGGCACCCGCGGCACCGGAAACCAGGACCACATCGCCGGCCTTTATTTGCCCCACCTCGGTAATGCCAAAATAGGCGGTCATCCCGGTCATTCCCAAGGTGCCTATGTAAGTGGGCAATGGGGCGAGTTTGGGATCCACCGGGTAATAGCCCTGGCCGTCCGTGGCCGTGTACTGTTGCACGCCCCCGGTCCCGGCCACAAAATCGCCCACCTTGAACTTTTTGTTGTTGGACCGTACCACTTCGCCCACGGAACCTGCCCGCATCACCGACCCAATTTCCATGGGGGCGATGTACGATTTGGCGTTGTTCATCCAGCCCCGCATGGCGGGGTCCAAGGAAATATAGTGCTGTTTGATCAAGATGTCGCCATCGCCAATTTCCGGGATGGGGTTTTCCACCAAATTCCAGGTGTCCGCTTCGGCCTTGCCCGTTGGGCGCTTTACAAATAAGAGTTGCTTGTTCATCATTATTGGTTTTATTTTTTCCCAAAAAGGGGCGTTGCACTGTTGCAGTGGTCAAGAATCACCGTCCAGCATTATTTTTTGCGGGTAAAATGTGCCACATAGGCCTCCATTTTCTTCCTGATCTCCGGTTTCCACCAGAGCGCTGCGGCCTCCTTCAGGACGTTTTCAGAATCGGTGTCCAATTTCTCCCACAGGGATTTTCTGACCTTGGCCTTGGTGTTTCTCCAGATTTCGGGGTCTGCCGTTAGATGGTGCCGTAGCTGCTTTTCCGCTCGTGGCAGCACCTCTTCCAGGGGCAGGAGTTCGTCCACCAGACCAGCGGCCATCGCTTCCTTCCCGCTCAATAATCTGCCTTCCAAGAGGTAGCGGCTCGCGCGGCCGAGCCCCATCCAAAAGGCATATATTTCTGTTAGGTTTTGGCTGATCTGAATGTTAACGGCCACTTCGTTCAGGCCGATCACGTATTTGTCGCCCGCTGCCATATAGCGGTTGTCACTGGTTACGGCCAGCACGCATCCCCCGGCCGGGGCGTGTCCGGTAATGGCCGAGACAAACGGCTTTCCAAACTGCACCAGTTGCAGGTACAGCGCGCCAAAATCTCTGAAGAACTCTTGTATTTGGGCCTCGTTGTAGGTCATGAGCTCGATCAGGTCCAGGCCCGCCGAAAAGTAATGGGGCTGTCCCGTAAGCACAACACCTTGCACGGCGGGGTCTTTTTCCATCCGGGCAAAGGTGCTGCGCAGTTCAAGCACCATGTCGTGGTTCAGGGCATTTACCTTGCCCCGGTTCATCTGGACGATGGCGTAGCGTTCTTTTGTGTTGATTTTCAGGTGTTTCATATGGGTTTACAATGAGGTTCCGCCGTCCAAGGTCAAGGTTTGTCCGGTGATGAATCTGGAATGGTCCGATGCCAGCCAACAAATGGCCTCGGCAATTTCATGGGCCTCGCCAAACCGCCCCATTGGGATCATGCGCAGCAGGTTCTTTTCCATGGTGTCGCTGCTGGCCAAGAGTTGGTTCAGTAGGGCAGATTGCGTAAAACCGGGGCAAACCGCATTGATGCGGATGTTTTTTCGGCCGTACTCCAAGGCGGCCGATTTGGTCATGCCCACCACTGCAAATTTACTTGCGCTGTACGAAAGGTTGTTCCCCGAGGCCTTTAGCCCGGCCAGGGAGGCCACGTTCACAATGGCGCCATGCCCCTGTTGGGTCATTTGCCGTAGGGCCAGCTGCATGCAGTAGAAGACGCCCGTTTGGTTCACGGCGATCACCTGGTGCCAATCGTCATGGTCATGCACTGCCGTTTTCAGTTGGTGCTTGCCGCCAATGCCGGCATTGTTCACCATCACGTCCAATTGCCCAAAGGTGTCCACTGTTTGGGCAATCAGGGCTGCTACCTCCTTAAACTGGGTAACGTCCGTCTGTGCGGCCGTGGCCTTTCCCCCGGCATCTTCAATGTCCTTTACCGTTTCATTGGCTTTGTCCACATCAATGTCCGAGACCGTGACGCGGGCCTTGTGGGCCGCAAACAATTTTGCCGTGGCGGCACCGATGCCGCTTCCCGCTCCGGTAATGACCACCACCTTGTCTTTTAAGTCCATGCTTCGCTATGTGTATAAATGATCAATTTGTTTTTTTTGAATGGCCTGCCAGGCGGTTGCGCAGCACAGGGCCGATGCTTTGTTCAGCTGCGCAAACTTGGGGTCTTGGGTGTGCCCCTGCCGGTAGCGGTAATAGATCTGTTGGGCAATGACCGCAATCTTGAACAGTCCGTACGCATAATAAAACACAATGTGGTCCACATCCCTGCCGCTTTTCAGGGCGTACTGCTGTACGATGTCCGTCCTGGACGGGTTGCCTTCCATCACGGTGGGCGAGGGCAGTCCTTGCTTCATGAATTCGGGGTCTTGGTGGGTGGTCCAGTAGCCCAAGGAGGTGCCAAGATCCATCAATGGATCGCCCAGGGTACACATTTCCCAATCCAAAATGGCGGTGATTTCGGTCCAGTTTTCGTCCTTGAACACCACATTGTCATACTTAAAATCGTTGTGTATGAGGGTATGTCCATAGGTTTTGGGTTGATGTTCCTCCATCCACTGCATCACCTTTTCGGCCTCCACCACGGCTTCGGTGGCCGCGGCGAGATACTGTTTGCCCCAATTGGTCACCTGCCGCGCCACATAGCCCTCAGGGCGGCCCAAACCTTGCAGGCCCACCTCCCGGTAGTCAATGGTGTGGAGGTCCACAAAGGCGTCCAGCCAAGTGGCCCCGATGGTCTGGAAGGCCCGGGGCCCCACTTTTTTCTGTTTGGCGGTGGTTGCGGTGAGGATCTCCCCTTCCACCTTGCTCATAATGTAGAAGGGCGCCCCCAGCAAGGCACCGTCCGAAAACGCAAAGGCGGTGGGGGTTTTTCCAAAAACCGGTTGTAAATGCTTCAAGACCTGGTATTCGCGGCCCATGTCATGCCCCCGTTTTGGGGCGGAAAAAGGGGGGCGGCGCAGTACAAATTCTTTTCCTTCGCAGGCCAGTAAGTAGGTGAGGTTGGAATATCCGTTGGAAAATTGACGAACGGACAGCTCCCCGTGGGGGGAGGACACCAATCCGTGCTGCGCCAGAAATGCCATCAGCTTTGCCTTGGGGAGTTCTTCCCCGGCACGAATGGGTCTGGTGTTGCTGATTGCCGACATACCTATTGACCGTATTTCTTAATGGTACCTTTTCCAAGCTGGTTCAAGTGCACCTCGTCGGGGCCGTCCGCCAGTCGGAGCGTTCTGGCGGCAGCGTAAAAATGGGCCAGTGGCGTGTCATTGCTCACGCCCATGCCGCCAAAAATCTGAATGGCCCGATCTATGACCCTTAGCGCCATGTTCGGGGCAACGATCTTGATCATCGCAATGAGGTCTTTGGCTTCTTTGTTGCCCTGCTTGTCCATTTTATCGGCGGCGGAGAGGGTGAGCAATCGGGCCTGTTCAATATCGCAGGCCGATCGCGCAATCTCTTGCCGGATACTGCTGTAGGTGTCCAGTGTACGGCCAAAGGGTTTTCGGTGCAGGGTTCTTTTAGACATGATCTCCAGCGCCCGCTGGGCCATGCCAATAAGGCGCATGCAGTGGTGTATCCTTCCAGGGCCCAAGCGGCCTTGGGCGATCTCAAAGCCTCGGCCTTCGCCCAACAGCAGGTTGCCCTTGGGCACCCGGGCGTTGTCCAACACCATTTCCGCGTGGCCCTCGGGGGAGTCATTGTAGCCAAACACGGGCAGGTGTCTTATGATTTTCAGTCCGGGGGTGTCCATGGGCACCAGTACCATGCTCTGCTGTAGGTGGCGTGGGGCGGTAAAATCGGTCTTGCCCATGACAATGGCGA
The DNA here is from genome assembly GCF_047345505.1 of Maribacter aquimarinus. NCBI lineage: Bacteria > Pseudomonadati > Bacteroidota > Flavobacteriia > Flavobacteriales > Flavobacteriaceae > Maribacter > Maribacter aquimarinus. The sequence goes on from NZ_JBLFEO010000008.1 coordinate 40,646, forward strand.
TCTTGCAATGCGGGTCCATGGCCCCGGAAGACCACCATTTTTTTCCGTTGATGACATAGTCATCGCCATGGGCCACAATGGAGGTCTCAATATTGGTGGCGTCGGAAGAGGCCACATCGGGCTCGGTCATTAAAAATGCGGAGCGGATGCTGCCGTTCAACAAGGGTTTTAGCCATTTTTCCTGCTGTTCTGGCGTGCCGTACTTGGCCAGTACCTCCATGTTTCCGGTATCCGGGGCATTGCAGTTGAACACCTCTGGGGCCCACAGCATGCGGCCCATCTGTTCCGCCAAGGGCGCGTATTCCAGATTGGTGAGCCCGGGACTCCACGTGCCATAGGCTTTGGGCAAGAAGAGGTTCCAGAGGCCTTCGCTCTTGGCCTTGGCCTTTAGCCCCTCCAGTCCCGGCCATTTTTTCCAGGCATTGTCCGGATCGGCGTGAAACTGGTTTACGGCTTCCTCCACCGGAAGCAGCTCTTTGGCCATGAAGGCCTTGAGGCGCTCTTGCAGGGCCATCGATTTTTTGGAATGTTCAAAGTTCATACGCTGGGTTTAACCTGAGATTAAATAACCGCCATCTGCCGCATAGGCGCCACCGGTCATGTAGGAGCCCGCTTCGGAGGCCAAAAGCATTACCAGCCCGGCCATTTCATCAGGTTCGGCCATGCGTTTTAGCGGTACCGTACGTTCATAGCCGGCCACCAATTTTTCGTTGCTCCACAGGCTTTCACTGAATTTGGTCTTGATCAATCCCGGACAGATGGCATTGGACCTAATGCCATGACGGCCCCATTCCTTTGCCTGGTTTTTGGTCATCATGATCAGGGCGGCCTTGGTCATGCTGTACAGGCCCAGGCCAAAACCGGGATGCAGCCCTTCCACCGAAGCAATGTTGATGATGCTGCCGCTGCCTTGGGCCTTCATGGGCAGCATGGCCAGGTTGGACAGTATCCACGGCGCCTTGACGTTCACGTGCATGATTTTATCGAAAATGGCTTCGTCAGAACCTTCCAACGGTCCGTAATAGGGGTTTATGGCCGCGTTGTTAACGAGAATGTCCAGCCGGCCAAAGTGTTCTTGGGTCTTGGCCACCAGTTGTTCGCATTGGGCCTTGTCCCCTATGTGGCAGGCCACGCCAATGGCCTGCAGTGCTTCGCTGTTGAACTCTTCCGCCACCGCATCCACGGCGTCCTGTTTTCTGCTGCTGATGACCACCTTGGCCCCGTTCTCGGCCAGTCCCCGGGCAATGCTTTTTCCTATGCCCTTGCTGGAACCGGTGATCACGGCCACCTTGCCACTGAGGTCAAATCGTTGTTTAATGCTCATTGTTTTGGTTTTTGGGGAAGCCCGCAAAAAAGGGCATCCTTTTTGTTCTTCTGGCCCGTTGGCAGCTTCCCATTATCCATTGTGCTTGTTCTTATCCTGTGTTGAAATCCATCTGCTGCGTGTCCCATCATCATCGATCCAAATCTGTACTTCGGATGTTGGCCGCTGGTGGTTGGCAGCAGATGGGCTTGTACGATGGTCCATATGCGACGTTTTGTTTTTTCCACCAACGTCAGAAATGCTCCCCGAACACCTTTTCCCCGGAAGCCACGGTCAATGATTTATGGTTCATGATAATTTCCGCCAGCCCCGTGGTCTTTGGCAGTTCATAGGTAAAATAGAATTCCATGGCGTGGATTTTGCTTTTGTGGAAATCGGTGCTGTGCTCGGCGTCCCCGTGTATCAGGGCTTGTTGTGATTTTAGGGCCATGCCCAACCACAGCCAGGCCAGCAGCACGTTGGAGAAGTACTCCATAAAGGGCGTGGCATCTGCCAAGAAACGTTCGTAGTCCCCTTTTTGGGCGTGCCCCATCAGTGTTTTCAAAATCTTTTGCGTTTCTTGGAGTTTCCCGCCGAGCTGCCCGGCGCAGCCTTTTAGGCGGTCATGTGCCGTGGCCGCTTTTATGGTGGTGGCTATTTCCTGGGAGAGCAGCTCCAGGGCCTTGCCTTGGTGCATGGTGATCTTTCTGCCCAGAAGGTCCTGGGACTGTATGCCCGTGGTGCCCTCGTAGATGGAGAAGATGCGGATGTCCCTTAAATATTGCTGTAGGATATAATCGGAGCAAAAGCCGTACCCCCCTAGGATCTGCAGCCCGTTGTCCACGGCGATCCTGCCCATTTCAGACGGGTAGGTTTTTACAATGGGGGTCAATAATTCCAACAAAAGCGTATATTTTTCCCGTTCCTGGGCGCTCTCCAGGGATTTGGAGAGATCTTGGTACTTGGAGGTGAGCAGCACCAGGCTCAGCGCCCCTTCGGACACCACCTTTTGCAACAAAAGCATGCGCCGTACATCGGGGTGGTTCACGATCAAGGTCTGCTCTTGTTGCACGTCTTTTTTTTCCGTGCTGGTCAGTTTGCGGCCCTGGGCCCTTTCGTGGGCATAGTTGAGCGAGGCCTGGTAGGCGGCAGCGCAGATGGCGGCGGCACCGCGGCCCACTGCAATGCGGGCACTGTTCATCATCAGGAACATGTATTTTAGGCCTTTGTGCGGTTCGCCCACCAAGTACCCGTGGCATGCCGCTTTGCCCCCAAAGAACAGGTGGGTGGTACAGTAGCCTTTCTGTCCCATTTTTTCAAAATCGGCCACGGTCTCCACCCCGTTGGGCGTGAGCTTTCCGTTTTGCTCCGGTCTGTTTTTGGGCACCACAAAGAGGGAGATGCCCTTGGTGCCGGCCGGGGCCCCATCAATTCTGGCCAAGAGCAGGTGAACGATGTTCTCGGCCCCTTGGTAATCCCCGCCGGAAATGAATATTTTCTGTCCGTGGATGTTGTAATGGTCGCCATCCGGGGTGGCCGAGGTAACAATATCGGACAGGGAGCTGCCGGCCTGGGGTTCGGTGAGGCACATGGTGCCGCCCCAGCTCCCCTCCAGCATCTTGGGCACATAGGTTTGGTTAAGGTGGTCGTTGCCAAAATGGGTAATGAGTTCTGCCGCGCCAATGGTGAGGCCAATGTAGCCGGGAAGGTGGTTGTTGGCCGCCTCTTGAATGTAGCCCAGGGCGTTCATGACCATGGAGGGCAGTTGCATGCCGCCGTCCTTGTACGGAAAGCCACCCGCCAAGAGGCCCATTTCACCACTGGCCGCCATGTATTTTGGAACCTGTGGGTGCACCACGATCTCCCCATCCCTGAAGTGGGCCGGACGCTCGTCCATCTCCTTGAAATAGGGGTGCATTTCCTTGTCCGCAAACTCCTTTACCGACTTGATCAACAGCGCAACGGACGCCATGTCGTGGTCCGCATAATCGGGTAGGTCCAGAAGGTCTTGCCACTGGTGAACGTCATTGAGGAGATACGTTAGGGTCTCCATATCCATATATGCATTTGCCATAAGGGATCGTTTTATTTATATCGTCCATCAAGATACCATAAAATAAGGGTAACGTCCATTATACTGGTTTAAGAAAGTGCACAACGGCCCCAAATGGGCACCGGAAGGCATAAAACACCTATATTTAGGGACCCTTAAACCACCCTTGCACCTATGGATTCCATTTCCAATGCCATTTTGGCGCTTTCCCTCATCATCATTATGTTCGGCATGGGACTGTCCCTGAGCCTGCGCGATTTTGCCCTTGTGTTCCTAAGGCCCAAGGCCATTGTCATTGGACTTGTTTGCCAGTTGGTCTTGCTCCCCCTGATAGGGTTCGCGCTGATCTCCGTGTTTGCCCTGCGCCCGGAGATCGCCATTGGCGTTATCATTTTGGCGGCCTGTCCCGGCGGTCCCACTTCCAATCTCATAACCCACCTGGCCAATGGGGACACCGCCCTTTCCGTGTCCTTGACGGCGGCCTGTAGCTTCATTACCTTGCTCACCATTCCATTTTTGATCAACCTGGGCCTGCAGCAGGTGCTGGGCGAGGGCACGGTGATACAGCTCAATGTGGTACAGACCGTATTGCAGGTGTTTGTCATTGTCATTGTCCCCGTGGCACTGGGAATGGTGTTGAAATCCAGAAGCCCCAAATATGCGCTGCGCATGCAAAAACCCGTGAAGCGCGCCTCCGGCATCTTTTTTGTCCTGGTGCTCTTGGCGGTGGTGATCAAGGAACGTGAAATGCTCATGTCCAGTTTTGGTGAGGCCGGCCTGGTGACCCTAAGCCTTAACCTGCTCACCATGCTCACAGCTTTTCTGCTGGGGCACCTTTTCCATTTAGAGGAAAGACAGCGCATCTCGATCACCATAGAAGGGGGCATTCAGAACGGCACCCTGGGCATAACCATTGCCACTTTGTTGCTGAACAATACGGCCTACGCCATTGCCCCTGCCGTTTACGGGGTGGTCATGTTCTTGACCGCCGGGGCCTTCATATTTTGGGCCAACCGCAGCAGGGCCGAGGGGTGACGTGCGAAATGGGAAATGCGAAATGTGGGGTTCGATATTTTAGGAGGTGGGTGATTTTTAATGGGAAAGTTTTTAGTTGGTAGAGGGTAGTTGGTAGTTGGTAGAGGGTGGTGTTTAGAGGTGAGCTCTTTATAATCAGGCTTTTACAATTTACCTTGACGTCCTTTGTCCTTTATCCTATGTCCTAAGCCCTGCGTCTTGCTTCTCTTGTCTCAAATCTCAAATCTCAAATCTCAAATTTCAAGTCTTCCCCCACCCTCACCCTTTTCCCAGTCGCTTTCGCAGCTTGGAAAGCCCAACGGGGGTAATGCCCAGATAGGAGGCAATGAGGTATTGTGGTACCCGTTGCAGCAGATCGGGCCGTTTCTGCACCAGGCGGAGGTAGCGTTCCTCATTGCTGCGGTTGTTGAGTCGGTCCACGCGGTTAAACAGCTTTACAAACGCCTCTTGCATGGACAGCCGTCCAAAACGCTCCAGCTGGTGCGAGGACGCAAACGATCGCTCGGCATCATCCTTGTGTACGGCCAGCACGGTACTATCTTCCAGGGCCTCCAGATAGCAATCGGTGGGGGTTCCCTTCACATAGGCGATAAGGTCTGTAAAGAAGACATCCTGAGTGTAGAACTCGAGTACCTTAATGGCGTCCTCTTCCATTTTATAATAGGAAATACAGCCACGTTCCAAATAATAGAAGTGGTTCACTTTATCGCCTTGACGGCTGAGGCGTTCCCCTTTCCTCAGGGTAATGGCCCGGTAGGCCCCCAATGCCATGGCCAAGGGCTCGTCATCCACGGTGGTGTACGAGCGTACCTTTTTTTTGATGTTGTTGAGCAGTGGCGTATCAGAACACACGATAGGGCTGTCTTTTAAAGAGACTAAAGATAGGGTATTGAAAGAATACGGAATAAAAAAAGCTGCAATGTGCATTGCAGCTTTGGAGGTACTCGAGGCGGGACTTGAACCCGCACGGGCAAATGCCCACAGGATTTTAAGTCCGGCGTGTCTACCAATTCCACCACTCGAGCAGGACTTAAACAAAAAAACGCTGGCAAGCAGCGTTTTGTTTTATTTGCGAAAACCGGGACCAATTCGTTCAATTCGTTTTGGGGAACCCGCGACCTTCTTTCAAGGGTCGTTTTGGTCTCGCATTTCAGAGCGAAAAACGGCCCCGAGGCTTCGGGGGAACCCGCGACCTTCTTTCCAGAAAGTTCCATTTCGCATTTCAGAGCGAAAAACGGGATTCGAACCCGCGACCTCCACCTTGGCAAGGTGGCGCTCTACCAACTGAGCTATTTTCGCGTTTTTATAAGAACGTGCACTAAGATTCTGCGGGAGCAAATTTAATATATTTCTATAAAATCCAAAGCAATTTTTGGGAAAAAGAAATAAAAATTGGTCGGGGCCCGGCCAGCACCGGAAAGGCGAGAAGCTCCTAGGAAGTGGCTTTCTTGTTTTTGGTGAGCAGGCGCTTGATCTCATTGAGTTTCATCAAGGCCTCCACCGGGGTCAGGGTGTCTATGTCCAAATGCAGGATTTCTTCTTTGATCTCCTCCAGAAGGGGATCGTCAAGGTTAAAGAAACTGAGCTGCAGTTCATCTTGTAGGTTGCCTAAGTCCGGTTTTTTGGATTCCCCGCTATGGGAGGCCTCCATTTTCTGGAGCATTTTGTTGGCCCGGTGGATCACCTGCTGTGGCATGCCCGCCATTTTGGCCACGTGGATGCCAAAACTGTGCTCGCTGCCCCCGGGTTGGAGCTTTCGCAAAAAGAGCACGGTGTCCTTGAGTTCCCGTACCGAGACGTTGTGGTTCTTGATGCGGCCAAAGGTCTCCCCCATTTTATTGAGTTCGTGGTAATGGGTGGCAAAAAGGGTCTTTGCGCGTGCGGGATGTTCGTGCAGGTATTCTGCAATGGCCCAGGCAATGGAGATGCCGTCATAGGTGCTGGTGCCACGCCCGATCTCATCCAGCAAGATCAAACTCCGTTCCGATAGGTTGTTCAATATGGATGCGGTCTCGTTCATTTCCACCATAAAGGTAGATTCGCCCATGGAAATGTTGTCACTGGCCCCCACCCGGGTAAAGATCTTGTCCACCAGCCCCAGGGTGGCCGCCTCGGCGGGCACAAAACTGCCCATCTGCGCCAAGAGCACGATCAGGGCCGTTTGCCTCAAAATGGCCGATTTACCGCTCATGTTGGGCCCGGTGATCATCAAGATCTGCTGCTCGGAGCGATCTAAGTGAACGTCGTTGGCTATGTAGGGTTCGCCCGGGGGCAGCTGTTTTTCAATGACGGGGTGCCTGCCGTTGGTTATGTGCAGGTCCGTGCCCTCGTTCATTTCCGGAAGCACATAGTTGTTTTCCTTTGCCAATTGGGCAAACCCACAGAGGCAGTCCAGTTGGGCAACCGCCCGGGCGTTCTGCTGCACCGCCGGGATGTATTCCTGCATCCAGACCACCAGTTGGCCAAACAGCTGTTGCTCCAAGCTAAGGATGCGGTCCTGGGCCCCCAGGATCTTGGCTTCGTACTCCTTCAGTTCCTGGGTAATGTAGCGCTCGGCGTTCACCAAGGTCTGCTTGCGGATCCAGTCTTTGGGCACTTTGTCCTTGTGGGTGTTCCTTACCTCAATATAGTAGCCAAAAACATTGTTGGAGGCGATCTTTAGGGAGCTGATGCCGGTGGCCTCGGTCTCCCGTTCCAGCATCCGGTCCAGGTAGGCCTTTCCGGATCGGGCCAAGTCCCTGAGCTCATCCAGTTCCTTGGAGTGGCCCTGGGCAATGGCATTGCCCTTAAGGATGTTCACCGGGGCCTCCTCAAAGAGCATTTCCTTTACTTTGGCACGTAATTTTTCGCAGCCGTGCAGTTGGTCCCCGATCACCGAGAGGGCCTCGTTTTTGGATTGGGCAGCTTTTTGTTTCAGCGGCGCAATGGCTTCCAGGGAGTTTTTTAACTGTACCACCTCCTTGGGGTTCACCTTGCCCGTGCTCACTTTGGAAATGAGCCGCTCCAGGTCGCCCATGTGCTTCAGGTGGCCCTGGAGAAAGTGCAGCAGTTCCTCATGCTGGGTCAGGTGCTGCACCACTTGGTGCCTGTGCTGTATCCTTTGCAGGTTTTTTAGGGGCAGTGCCAGCCATCGCTGTACCATGCGGCCGCCCATGGGCGTAAGGGTACGGTCAATGACATCCAAGAGGGTCACCGCATTGGCTGAGGGGGACTGGTGCAGCTCCAGGTTGCGAATGGTGAACCGGTCCATCCAGACATGGTCGTCTTCGGCAATGCGCTGTAGGGTATTGATGTGCTGCAGCTGCCGGTGCTGGGTCTCGGAGAGGTAGTGCAGCACCACGCCCGCTGCCACCACGCCGTGTGTCAGGTGGGCCACGCCAAAGCCCTTTAGGCTCCTGGTCTTGAAATGGCCGGTGAGCTGCTCCAGGGCATAATCTTCCTGAAACACCCAATCTTCTATGTAAAAGGTATGGAACCGCGTGCCAAAGGTGGTGGCGAATTCCTTTTTATGGGTCTTGGAGACCAAGACCTCGTTGGGGGCAAAATTTTGCAGCAGTTTGTCCATCTGCTCCTCGCTGCCCTCCGAGGTAAGGAACTCTCCCGTGGAAATGTCCAAAAAGGAAATGCCCAGTTTTTTGCGCCCAAAATGCACCGCGCAGAGAAAATTGTTCCGTTTGGCGCTGAGGATATCGTCATTGAGGGCCACCCCTGGGGTCACCAATTCCGTTACCCCCCGCTTTACGATGGTTTTGGTCTGTTTGGGGTCTTCCAGCTGGTCGCAGATGGCCACGCGCTGGCCGGCCTTTACCAACTTGGGGAGATAGGTGTTGAGCGAATGGTGGGGAAAGCCCGCCAGCTCGGTGCGGTCCCCGCCATTGTTCCGGTGGGTCTGGATAATGCCCAATATCTTGGCCGCCTTCACGGCATCTTCCCCAAAGGTCTCGTAGAAATCGCCTACCCGAAAAAGGAGCAGGGCATCTGGATACCGGGTCTTGATGCCATGGTACTGCTGCATCAAAGGGGTGGTCTTTTTTGTCTTGGATTTGCTCGCCACGATCGTTGGTTCTACTTATTTTTGCACCTTAAAACGAATATAGGGCAATATTAATGGTTTAAAAATCTTTGTTGATATCTAAGCCCCTTCGTTGAAAACTATGCCATGAAAAAGTTACGGAACGAGGAATTGGAGCGTCTGGATGTGATCGGCTTCAAGGAGGCGCCCAAAACCCCTTTGGTGCTCGTTTTGGACAATGTCCGGAGCTTGAACAACATTGGCTCGATGTTTAGAACGGCCGATGCTTTCTTGCTGGAAAAGATCTTTCTCTGCGGCATCACCGCCAAGCCCCCTCACAAGGACATTCACAAAACGGCTCTTGGCGCCACGGAAAGCGTGGCCTGGCAGTATGGCAAAGAGACCCTACAGGTGGTGCGGGATCTACGGGATAACGGATATCTGGTGTTTTCGTTGGAACAGGCGCAAGGCGCGCTGCCACTTCAGCGTTTCTTCCCGGAAGCGTCAAAAAAATATGCTCTTGTGCTGGGCAATGAGGTCAAGGGGGTGGCACAGGAGGTGGTCTCGGCCAGCGATGGCGTGTTGGAGATCCCCCAGTTTGGCACCAAGCACTCCCTCAATATTGCCGTGAGCGCCGGGGTGGCGGTATGGGACTTTTGGTCCAAGCTCCAGGGATAAAAAAACCCGGCTTGGGCCGGGTTTGGAGTAAAGTTTGAGTTAGTTAGTTGCTTACAGCAGTGCGCAAGAACGGAAATTGTAACCGTTTGTGCAAGAATATTGCCAATATATTGTTAATCTAAATAACACCTGGGTCTGGTTCACCCCTCTTGTTAAAACCGACTTTTGGCTTGGGGCGTTTCAACCCAGATTATGCAGTAGACTTTCGTAATGAGGGTGTAAAGCCCAATAAAATCAAGACTTTTGCGATCGAGGCGTGGCCATAGCTACGGTGAGTGAGCCAAAGTGAGTGCAACGATTGATTTTGCAGGGATTTACAGCCGTAATACCTGCCCGTTCCTTTCAGGCGGGGAATTTCTATTGCTTAATCTGGGTTCAAGGGTCAGGCCTTCCGTTCTTTCAGGACGTGGGCGTTAATGTGGGCCAGTATCTTGGCGTAATCCCTTGGGTTGCCCATAAAATCCAGTTCGGAACTGTCCACGATCAGTTGTTTGTCCTTGGGATAGGTCTTGAGGTAGTCCTGGTAGCCTTGGTTAATGGAGTTCAGATAGGCCGTGGTGATGTCCTGTTCGTAGGGGCGCCCCCTCTTTTTTATGTTTTCCAGTAGGCGCTCCGGGGTTTGGTGCAAAAAAACGTACAAGCGGGGCTTTTTGGTCTCCCTGTACATGAACCCGAACAGCTTGCGGTAAAGGTCAAACTCCTGTTCCTGGAGGGTCACTTTGGCAAAGATCAACGATTTGTAGATGTCGTAATCGCTGATCAAAAAATCCTTGAAGAGATCCAGCTGGTTGGTGTCTTCGGTGAATTGTTGAAACCGGTCCGCCAAAAAGGACATTTCCAAGGGAAAGGCAAAACGGTCCGGGTCTTTGTAAAAGTTGGGCAAAAAGGGGTTGTCCGCAAATCGTTCCAAGATGGACTTGGCGTTGAACTCCGCCGCAATCTTGGTGGTAAGGCTCGTTTTTCCGGCACCAATATTGCCCTCTATGGTCAAGAATCCCAAATGGGCCAGCAGCTCCTTTTGGGTCTTGAACAGCGGTTGGGGTTTTTTTAGGGGCCTGCTCTTGTCCGGGCATTGTTGTATCAGGTTGCGGGTGTCCTTGCCCAAAATCGGGTGGTAAAACTGTGGGGCGATCTCCGCCAGGGGGCGCAGCACAAATTGGCGCTCGGCCATTCGGGGATGGGGCAAGGTAAGGGGTTCGGAGCTTATGGTCCTTGTGCCGTAATAGAGAATGTCTATGTCCAAGGGGCGGTTGGCATAGCCCGTTCCTTCTTCCCTTTTGCGTCCCTTGCTCCGTTCAATGTCCAGCAGAACGCGCAGGCAGGCCTCTGGCTCCAAAGTGGTGTGCAGGGCCACGCAAGCGTTCAGGAACTCTTTTCCCGCAAAGCCCATTGCAGGGGTGCTGTACAGGGAAGAAACTTGGGCGATCGGCCCCATTTTTTGGCCAAGGTCAAAAATGGCCTCCTGAATGTGGGTCCGGCGCTGCCCCAAATTACTGCCCAGGGAAAGATAAACGGTTTCCTTTGCTCGCATAAGGGGAACAAAATAAGTAAAACAAATTCACTTTGGTTATCTTTGCCATCAAATAAAAAATTGCGCAACTGTGAACTTTTTACGAAATCTATTGGCCGCCATCATCGGGTGTTTGGTGGCATTTGGTATTCTCTTTGTTATGTTCTTCATCTTTGCCGCCCTTTTGGGTTCGGGCGAGGACGCCATTGAGGTGAAGCAGAACACCGTGTTGGAAATGCAACTTCAGGGCCCCATTGCGGACTATGTGGGCGGAGACGGGGCCGATCCCTTTGCCAGTCTTTTTGAGCCGGCCCGCGGTCTGGACGATATCCTGCACGCCATTGCCGTGGCCAAGGGAGATGACCGCATCAAGGGCATTAGCCTCAACAATAATTTTGTCATGGCGGGCATGGCCCAGGCACAGGCCCTGCGCAAGGCCCTGGCCGATTTTAAGGAGGCGGGAAAGTTCATCTACGCCTATGCCGATTTTTATACCCAGAAAGACTACTACCTGGCCACTGTGGCAGATTCCATCTTCATCAATCCCGTGGGTGCGTTGGATTTCAAGGGGCTTTCCTCGGAAGTGCTCTTTTTTAAGGAACTGCAGGACAAAACGGGCATAAAAATGGAGGTCATACGCCACGGCAAGTACAAAAGTGCCGTGGAGCCCTTCCTGGAGAACGAAATGAGCGAGGCCAACCGGCTGCAGATCCGGGAGCTCATACAATCCCTTTGGGACAACATGCTCACGGAGATGGCCGCCGCCAGGGGACTCTCCGAAACGGAGATGAACACCCTAGCGGACACCCTGGGCGGCCGCTTGCCCAAGATGGCCAAAAACAACGGGCTTTTGGATGGGCTGGTGTTCGCCGATGTCTATGTAGATAAACTAAAACGTGCCGTGGAAGTACCGGATGGGGATCTGGAGCTGGTGTCCCTGGAGGATTACACGCGCTACGCCAAGACCAAAAAGCTCAAAAAGGGAACGGACAGGATCGCCGTGATTTTTGCGCAGGGCGAAATCCTGTACGGCGAGGGCGGCCCCGATGTCATTGGTCAGGACCTCATAAACAAAGCCTTGAAAAAGGCCCGCGAAGATGAAAAGACGAAGGCCGTTGTGCTGCGGGTGAATTCCCCGGGGGGCAGTGCCCTCACCTCAGACCTGATCTGGCGCGAGGTGCTCTTGACAAGGGAAAAGAAGCCGGTGGTGGTATCCATGGGCAATGTGGCGGCCTCGGGCGGGTATTACATTGCCTCCGCGGCCAATGCCATCTTTGCGGAGCCCACCACCATCACGGGCTCCATTGGGGTTTTTGGCACCGTGCCCAACCTCAGTGGGCTGGCAGCGGACATTGGCATCAATGCAGAGCAGGTGGGCACCCATAAAAATGCGGTGGACTATTCCTTGTTCGAGCCCATGGGGGACACCTTTAGGAACGTGGTGGAAGAGAGCATAGAGCATACCTACCAAACCTTTCTGAACCGTGTGGGCGAGGGGCGCAACATGTCCATGGCCCAGGTGGACAGCGTGGCCCAAGGCCGCGTTTGGAGCGGAGTGGATGCCCAACGCGTGGGGCTGGTGGATGCCCTGGGCGGTTTGGAAGATGCCCTGGCCAAGGCCGCCGAACTGGCCAATATCACGGAGTACGGCATACGAAAATATCCAAAGTACAAGACGGGCCTGGAACGGCTTATGGAAGATCTAGGCGGGGCAAGTGCCAACACTAGAAAGGCCTGGCTGCGCGATGAGATGGGAGAGGAGCTCTACCGGGCATGGGAAAGCGTGCGCCCCTCCGTGGACCAAAAGGGAATACAGGCCAAAATGCCCTTTTCGCTGAACATCAAGTAAGGAATGGTGCTGAAGGACAAACTGCTGGCACGCAGGATATATTTGTACCTAGGGGCCTTGTTCATCACCTCCTTGGTGGTGTCCAACCTTATCTTCCAGAAATTCTTTTACTGGCTACCCTTTGGCGATGTCACCGTTTTTGGGGCACCCCTTTTTGAAATATCCGCGGGCATACTGCCCTATCCCGTCACCTTTTTGATCACGGACATCATATCGGAGATTTTTGGGAAAAAGAAGGCCAACCAGATTGTGGTGGCCGGGATTTTTGCCTCGTTTTTTTCCCTGCTCATTGTGTACACAGGTGCCGCGGTACCCGCCACCCCCTGGAGCCCGGTAACGGATGGCATGTTCACCTCTGTGTTCGGCAATACCGTGGTGGCCGTCTTTGCCTCCATGATGGCCTACCTCTTGGCCCAATTTGTGGACATCCAGATCTACCATTTTTGGAAAAAATTGACCCAAGGGAAATATTTGTGGCTCAGAAACAACTTCTCCACCTTCTCCTCCCAGCTTATAGATACCTTTACAGTGGTACTGTTGCTGTGCTCTTTTGGGGAGATTCCCTGGGACAAGTTCCAGGGCTTGGTGATCAGTGGTTTTATCTTTAAGGTCATTATCGCCTTCCTGGACACCCCCTTGCTCTACCTCTTTGTGTACGGGCTTCGCAAGCGCTTCAAACTGGAAGTGGGCGAAGAAATGGACCTGGACGCATAATATTGTTCCAAATCCGAAGTTTTTAATCATAATCGGTCTATCGATTTAATTTATAGTTATGAAAATGAGACTGTTAAAGATTCTGGGGGTGCTGTTATTGCTCATTTTGGGCGTACTCATTGCCGTGCCCTTCTTTTTGGAGGCCAAAATTGGCGACCTCATACGAAACAATGCCAACGCCAATATGAATGCCACCCTAGATTTCTCGGAGGCCAATCTGAGCTTGATCCGCAGTTTTCCCAATGCCGAAGTGCAAATGGAGAACGTGAGCCTGGTGAACAAGGCCCCCTTTGAGGGCGACACCCTTTTTGCCGCCAGAACGGTGGCCTTGGAAATGGGGCTGATGCAACTGTTAAAATCCGGGGACACCCCCATAGCCGTGACCCGGCTGTCCCTGGACGGGGCACGCTTGCAGATCGTGAGCAATGAAAACGGTGTGGCCAATTACGACATTGCCAAGGAAGATACGGCCAATGCCGGGCAAGGGCCGTCCTCGGGCACCGCCGAAGGCTTTGAGTTTTCCCTGGAGCGCTATGAGATCACCAACGCCCACATTTCCTATGACGATCTGGCGGGCAACATGCACTTGGAGCTTACGGACATGCAGCACAGCGGAACGGGAGACCTCTCCATGGCCACCTCGGAGCTGGATACCGAGACCAAGGCCCTGGTTTCCTTTGAAATGGACAGTGTAAACTATCTGAACAAGAATAAGGTGGCCCTGGACGCCGTCATTGGCATTGACCTGGAGCAGGGCAAATACACTTTTTTGCAGAACGAGGCGCTCATAAACCAATTGCCCTTGGTCTTTGATGGTTTTGTGCAGCTCACGGAGACCGGCCAAGAGGTGGATGTGACCTTTAAGACCCCTTCGTCCGACTTTAAGAACTTTCTGGCCGTGATTCCCGAAGCCTACGCCAAGAACCTGGACCAAGTGACCACAACCGGCAATTTTATGGTCAATGGCTTTTTCAGGGGAACCGTGGATGAGCAGCACATTCCCAAGTTCAACATCAACATCAGTTCCGAGAATGCTTCCTTCAAGTACCCAGAGCTGCCAAAAGCGGTGAGCCAGGTGTTTATGGACGTGCTCATAGGCAATGATACCGGGCTGGCCGAAAGCACCTACGTGAACATCAACAAATTGAGCTTTGCCATAGATGCAGATCGCTTTTCCCTGACCTCTAAAATCACCGAGCTCCTGGGGAACACCAAGGTAAGCGCGGACCTCAAGGGCAACATGAACCTGGCCAACATTGCCCGGGCCTATCCGGTGCCCAAGGACATGCAATTGGAGGGAATGCTCAAGGCCGATGTGAGCACGGCTTTTGATATGGCCGCCATTGAGGCCGAAGCCTACGACAGGACACGGACCTCGGGCACCTTGGCCTTGAACGATTTTGCCTACCGATCCCAGGATTTTGCCCAGCCCATTGCCCTAAAGACCACGCGGGTGTCCTTTAACCCTACCACGGTGACCTTACAGGAACTGCAGGGCACCACCGGCCAGACCGATTTTAACGTCAAGGGAACCATAGACAATTTCTTGGGCTACCTGTTCAACGATGAAAAGGTACGGGGCAATTTTACCCTGGCCTCCAACACCTTTGCCCTGAACGATTTTATGGTGGCCAATGGGGAACCCACCGATACGGGCGATGCCGATGCCCCGGGAGCCGCCACGGCAGATGAAATAAAGATCCCCGCCTTTTTGGATGCCGAGTTCAACGCCACGGCCAATACGGTCATCTATGACAACATTGCCCTTAAGGATGTTAAGGGGCAACTGAAAATACAGGACGAGACGGCACGCCTTACCAACATGACCTCCTCGCTTTTCAACGGAAGGGTGGCGTTTGCCGGAGAGGTGTCCACCAAGGCGAAAGTGCCCACCTTTGCCATGGCCCTGGACATGAAAGAGCTGCAGATCGCGGAGACCTTTAAGGCCCTGGAACTCTTTAACGTACTGGCCCCGGTGGCACAGGTGCTCCAGGGCACCCTAAATTCGGAGCTGGCCCTTTCCGGGAAGCTCACCAAGGACTTCACCCCAGAGCTGTCCTCCCTGTCCGGCGATGTGCTGGCGCAGTTGCTCACCAAGGACATTGCCCCGGAAAATGCCCCCGTGCTCTCCGCACTGGACAACAAGTTGGGTTTCCTGGACCTGAAGGAATTGGACCTAAAGGATCTGACCACCAAACTGTCTTTCAAGGATGGGGTGGTGGCCGTAAAGCCCTTTACCATCAACTACAAGGATATTGCCATTAAGGTGGCGGGCGGCCACACCTTTGATCAAAAGCTGGACTATACGGCGACCATAGATGTGCCCGCCAAGTATTTGGGCAAGGAGGTGGGCCAGCTCATTGCACAGATGAAAGATGGGAGCCTGGCCGATCTGACCATTCCCGTAACCGCCAGTATTGGCGGCCTGTACTCGAGTCCGGAGGTGAGCACGGACCTGGCCAGCGGGGTAAAGACGCTGACCACCCAATTGGTGGAAATACAAAAGCAGCGTCTTATGGACAAGGGGACCGCCAAGGCCAAGGATTTGCTCGGAGACCTGTTCAACAAGGGCGGCGGAACCGCACAAACCGATTCTACAGGCTCGGCCAGCCCCTTGAAAAAGGAGGTTCAAGGTGTCTTGGGCGGTCTCTTGGGCAATGACCCCAAAACGGATACCGTGGCAAAAAGGGATTCGGTGCCGGCGGAGCGTGAAGCCGTGAAAAAAGCGGCCAAGAACATTTTGGGCGGACTCCTGGGCAGGAAGCGCGATACGGCCAAGGCCCAGAAGGACACCGTTAATTGATGTCCAGGCCCACCACCAGACCTTCGTTGGAGCGCACATTGAAGACCGTGCCGTCTTCAAAGATGAGGTACTGGCCCTTTATGCCCTTTAGCCTGCCCCTGTAATTTGGGGTCTTGCCCAGGTTAAGGCTCCTTACCTTTTCCGGATACCGCAGGACCGGAAAGTGGATGTGGGTCTCTTGCGCTTCCCGCAGCACATAGTCCCTGGCCTCATCGGGAATATATGCCATAAGTCGGTCCCGGTGGGTGGGAAGGTCTTCGTCCACCACCGAGTTGGTGAGCATTTTGCGCCAATTGGTCTTGTCGCCAATGTGGTCTTTGAGGGCCACCTCCGTAATGCCCGCCAGGTAACGGTTGGGGGCCTCCACAATGGCAAGGGCCTCGTGGGCCCCCTGATCGATCCACCGGGTGGGCACTTGGCTTTTTCGGGTAACGCCCACCTTGATGGTGCTGGAATTGGCCAAGTACACAATGTGCGGTTGCAATTGTACCTTTTTTTCATAGGCCAGGTCCCGGTCCTCTTCATCCAAGTGTGCCCTGCTCAGTTCGGGCTTCATGATCCAGTCGCCGGCAGAAGGGATCTCAAAGAAGCAGTTCTTGCAGAACCCCTGTCTAAAAATGGGCCGGTCCAAGTGGCAGTTGAGGCATTCGTGTTTCAGGAATTCAAGGTTCAGCTCCCGATCAAGCACTTGGTTCAGGTGCAGAAAGTCTCCGTTGAACACCATGTAATAGTTCACGGTATCCCCAAGTTCGGTCCGCATTTTTTTCAACACTCCTTCAAATTGCATAACTACCCACGTTTTTTTTGCGTTTGATTATGATGGGCCAAAAGCCTATTTTTAGCGTGTTAAAGATACCCAAAAATGCCCATTCCGCTGTTCAATTCCATTGCCTCCTGGTTGCTTAAAAAGCGCTATCACCAAATAGAGCTTTTTTTGAAGTACCCGGAGGAGGTCCAGGAAGAGGTGCTTTTGCAATTGCTGGAGTTTGCGGAAGACACGGAGATGGGCAAGTCCTATGGGTTCGATTCCATTGGCTCTTATGAAACCTACCGGGAACGGCTGCCCATAGTGTCCTATGAAGAGGTGGCCCCGATGATAGAGCGCACCCGCTTGGGCGAACAGAACCTTTTCTGGCCCACCAGCGTAAAGCTCTTTGCCAAGAGCAGTGGCACCACCAACAGCAAGAGCAAGTTCATTCCTGTGAGCACCGAGGCCTTGGAAGACTGCCATTTTAAATCGGGCAAAGACCTCCTGTGCCTTTACTTGAACAACAACGAGAATTCCCAACTGTTCACGGGAAAGAGCCTGCGCCTTGGTGGGAGCAAGGAGCTCTATGAGGACAATGGGTCTTTTTTCGGGGACCTGTCGGCCATTTTAATAGACAACATGCCGCTTTGGGCAGAATTTAGCAGTACGCCCAGCAATAAGGTGTCCTTGATGAGCGAATGGGAGACCAAGCTCAGGGCCATCATTCAGGAAAGCGTTCAGGAGAACGTGACCAGTTTGGCCGGCGTGCCCTCATGGATGCTGGTATTGCTGAACAATGTGCTAGAGGAGACCGGCAAGGAACACCTTTTCCAGGTATGGGAGAACTTGGAGGTCTATTTCCACGGCGGGGTGAGCTTTAGCCCCTATCGAGAACAGTACGCCAAGCTTTTGCCCCGCAAGAGATTTAGGTATTACGAGATCTACAACGCTTCAGAGGGTTTTTTTGCCATCCAGGACCGCAATGACGAACAAGACCTATTGCTCATGTTGGATTACGGCATTTTCTATGAGTTCATCCCGATGGAGGGCTACGGCACGCCCAATGAGCGGGCCATTCCCCTTTGGGAGGTGCAGGTGGGAACAAACTACGCCATTGTCATTACCACCAATGCGGGCCTATGGCGCTACAAGATCGGCGATACCGTGCGCTTTACCTCCAAGAATCCGTATCGCATCAGGGTCACCGGCCGTACCAAGCACCATATCAATGTCTTTGGCGAGGAGTTGATCATTGAGAACGCCGAGGAGGCCTTGAAGACCGTTTGCCAAAAGGCCGGGGCCGAAATAAAGGACTATACGGCCGGCCCCATCTTTATGTCCGGTAAGGAAAAAGGGGGCCATGAATGGATCATTGAGTTCCGGAAGCCACCGGAAGACCTCAGTTATTTCACCGAGTTCTTGGACAACGCCCTCAAGGCCCTGAATTCCGACTACGAGGCAAAACGCTACAACAACACCACCCTTACCATGCCCAAGGTGCACCTGGCCAGGGAAAATCTTTTTTACGATTGGCTCAAGGCGCACGACAAATTGGGCGGGCAACATAAGATCCCAAGGTTGTCCAATAAGCGCGATTATCTGGAAGAGCTTCTGCAAATGAACCGGAGCACCGCATCCTAGTCGTTGCCATTTCCGGTGTGGGATTGGTCCAGGGCCTTGAGACCTCCCTTTGTGCCAGGGAGCGTTTTGTTTTCCCGATGCCGTAAAACAACCCAATGCCATTGATGGATTACAACGAGAAAATGGGGGAGCTGAACAAATAAATAATTGTTTTTGGCGTTATTGATGCAGTTTAGTGGCGGCACATCATAACTAACCATTAAAAACAAGGAATGCCATGGCACAAAGATTAGTGATTGTATCCGATATGTGGGGCACCAAAAAGGGATTGTGGATTACCTCTTACCTGGGCTATCTCCAGCAGTATTTTGACATTACCTTTTATGACAGCCAACAGTTGGCCAATCTGGACATACAGGTGCAAACCGAGGAAACGGTGCACCAGGCTTTTGTGAACGAGGGCATCGACACCGCCGTGGCCCATCTATTGAAAAAAGAGACGGCACCGGCCTTTTATCTGGCCTTTGGTACCGGCGCCACCATCGTGTGGGAGGCCGCCAAAAAGGGCCTCAAGATGTCCTATTATTACGGCGTGTCCGCCACTCGGATAAGGATCAAGGAGGAAAAGCCCAACCTGGGTGCCTACAATCTCTTGTACGGGGGCAATGACGATCATAAACCCAACGACAGTTGGTGCAAAAACTTGGGGGTGGACGTAGAGTTGATGCCCAATTTCGGCCGTACGCTCTACACCGATGAAAAGGTGATCCAAAAAGTCTGCCTGGAACTGCTGGCACAAGTGACCAAGATCGAGAAACCCGAGAAAAAAAAAGCGGTCTAACCATTCCTTGACGCCCTAGGGCTCTTTTTTCAGGTTTTGGCACCCATGTTCCGTGCTCCTTAACCCAGAGTAATTCTCTGGACCCTCCTATGGGTGGCGATGGATAGGGGTGTGCGGTCCAAGACCATCTCCCTGGACCATGGTCTGGCGCTCTTTTGGCGGGAATGCTTTCCGTCGAGTGTTTCCTTCAGCATCGGGGATGCTTTCCCAGGTATATTTTATACGACTTTAGGGTGCTGGCCCAACACATGCGTGGCGGGCACAAAAACACATGGTTTCCTTTTTCCCTCCATACGGTATGGCATTGTCTTGATGCAATGGGGGTAACCCCCAATAAAACCAAGACTTTTGCGATTGAGGCGCCCGCCTGAATGACTCAGTCGGGCAGGCCCGTCCGAACGTATCGTTCGGTACGGGCGGGTAGCCATCGCTACGGTGAGTGAGCCAAAGTCAGTGCAACGATTGATTTTGCAGGGATTTGCAGCCGTAATACCTGCCCGTTCCTTTCAGGCGGGGAATTTCTATTCCTTATTCTGGGTTTAAGGCATCATCCAGAGGGATCATATGCCTGTGCAACTATGGGGGAGGTATGGGTGCAAGGCTGTGCTTGAAGTTTTGGTGCCTTGCCAGCGTTGGGCACAGCCGTGTTTTGCTGGCATCGGGGTGGTGCCCGTTTTACATTGGCAAACCATGCTGCCGGGGCACAGAAGCCATGTTCCGGTGGCCCACGGGGAACCAAGGGTGCGTCATTGGGGTCCGGTCAGTGGTCAGGAGACGGCCTTCAGCTTCTTAATGGTGTCGTGGGAGAGCTTTTGCTCGGCATAGGTTTTGGTCACCTTGAATTCAGACACGTCACTGCTGGGCAGTTCAAACATGGCATCGGTGAAAATGGCCTCGCACAGGGATCGGAGCCCCCTGGCCCCGAGTTTGTATTCTATGGCCTTCTCAACAATGTAGCTCAGCGCTTGCTCCGTGATGCTAAAGGTGATGTCGTCCATTGCAAAAAGCTTTTCGTACTGCTTTATGATGGCATTCTTTGGCTCCGTCAATATGGCCCTCAAGGTCTTTTCGTCCAGTGGGTTCATGTGCGTGAGCACCGGGAGGCGACCTATGATTTCGGGAATCAGCCCAAATTCTTTCAGGTCCTTGGGGATAATGTACTTTAAGATGTTGCTGTTGTCCAGCTCCGCGTCTGCCTTGGAGGCACTGTAGCCCACGGCTTGGAGGTTAAGGCGTTTGGTAATGGCCCTTTCTATGCCGTCAAAGGCGCCGCCGGCCACGAAGAGGATGTTCTCCGTGTTCACCTCAATGAACTTTTGGTCCGGGTGTTTACGGCCGCCTTTGGGCGGTACGTTCACCACGGTTCCCTCCAACAATTTCAAGAGACCCTGTTGCACGCCCTCACCGGACACGTCACGGGTAATGGAAGGATTGTCGCTCTTTCTGGCGATCTTGTCTATCTCATCGATGAAGACAATGCCGCGTTCGGCCTTTTCAAGGTTATAGTCTGCGGCCTGGAGCAAACGCGTAAGGATGCTCTCCACGTCTTCCCCCACGTAACCGGCTTCGGTGAGCACGGTGGCGTCCACAATGGCCAGGGGCACATTGAGCATCTTGGCCACGGTCTTTGCCATAAGGGTCTTGCCCGTTCCCGTTTGCCCCACCATGATGATGTTGCTTTTCTGGATCTCAATGTCATCTTCCTTGGAAGAGGGCTGCAACAGCCGTTTGTAATGATTGTAAACGGCCACGGACATCACTTTTTTGGTCCGTTCCTGCCCTATGATGAAAGTGTCCAGGAAGGCCTTGATGTCTTGGGGCTTTTTTAGTACGAGCTCTGAGGAAAGGTCGTTGGTCTTGCTCTGGCGGCTCTCTTCGGCCACAATGCCGTGCGCTTGTTCAATGCACCGATCGCAGATGTGCGCATCCAGCCCGGCGATCAGTAGATTGGTCTCCGGTTTTTTTCTGCCGCAAAAAGAGCATTCTAAATTTTCCTTGGCCATAAATAACGGTAACTGTTGGTAACCTATAACGCCTCAAGGGCATTTTTGGTCTAATGGAATCTCATTTTTTTGATCGCTCTGGGCCATCACTCCTTATCGCGCACCAGAATTTCATCGATCATGCCGTAGGACTTGGCCTCCTCGGCCTTCATCCAATAATCACGATCACTGTCTTCGTGCACTTTTTCCACGGTCTGCCCGGAATGTTTGGCAATGATGGCATAGAGCTCGTCCTTGAGCTTCAATATTTCCCTGGCGGTAATTTCTATGTCGCTCGCCTGTCCCTGGGCACCGCCCATGGGCTGGTGGATCATGACCCTGCTGTGGGTAAGGCCACTGCGCTTGCCCTTCTCGCCGGCGCAGAGCAATACGGCGCCCATCGAGGCCGCCATGCCGGTGCAGATGGTGGCCACGTCCGGTTTTATGAACTGCATGGTGTCATAAATGCCCAGACCGGCATAGACACTGCCGCCCGGGGAATTGATGTATATCTGTATGTCCTTGGAGGCATCCGCGCTTTCCAAAAACAACAACTGCGCCTGCACAATATTGGCCACCTGATCGTTTATGCCCGTTCCCAAAAAGATGATGCGGTCCATCATGAGCCGGGAAAAAACATCCATGGCAATGGCATTGAGCTGTCTTTCCTCGATGATGTTGGGCGTCATGTTCACCGGGTACATGCTGCTCATGATCTTGTCATAGTAGGTGCTGCTGATGCCTTGGTGGTTTATGGCGTAGTTCTTGAATTCTTTTCCGTAATCCATAAATTGGTGCTTCGTGTTTTTTACCTTCAAAAAAAGGCCCCGAAATCTATTTTTTCGGAACTGTAAAGATACTTAATTATTCTTGGATGCTACCCGTACACTTCTTTCACGAACTTCTCGTAGGTGACCTCTTTGACCTTTAGATTGGCCTTTTCCTTGTAGAGTCCCAATAGCTTTTGGCTCATTAATTGCTCGGAAAGCCTTTTTACTTCGTCTTGGTTGCCAAGCACCCTGGCGGCAATGTTGTCCAATTCTTCCTCTTGGGGATCCAGTTGGCCAAATTGTGCCATTTGGCTCCTGATGAAGCCCTTGGCAAACTCCTTGAGCTCGTCAAATTGCACCTGTAGGTCATGCTCTTTGATGATTTTTCCCTCGATCAACTGGTAGCGTAGGCCTTTTTCGGATTTTTCGTACTCCTCGCTCGCCTCTTCCTCGGAAAGGGGCTTCTCCCCGGTCATCTGTATCCACTTGGTCAAGAAACCGGCGGGCAGGTCAAATTTTACGTGCTCTATGAAATGCTCGGTGACATCGTTGAGCAGTTTTTGGTCCGACTGCTGTTCAAACTGCTTTTCGGAATCCTCTTTTATTTTCTCCCGCATCGCTTTTTCAGAGGTAATTTTGCCTTCTCCGAACAGCTTGTCAAACAGCTCCTGATCCAGGGTGGCGGGTTCGCGCTCGTTGATCTCGGAGATGGTGAACTGTACCGTGGTGTCCAACGCTTCGGCCTTTTCACGGCTCACGCCCAAAAGGCTGCCCAGCAAGTGGTCCTGCTTCAAAAGGCCCTTGGTTTTCAAGCTCACCGTGTCGCCCACTTTCTTGCCCTTGAGCTCGGAAATGGCCTTTTTGCTCTTCAATTGGTCCATCTCCAAAAGGGAGCTGTGATCGATCTCCTCCTCGGCGTTGGTAAAAGTGCCCTTGACCTCGTCATTTTTGCCCACCTCGGTTTTCTGCACCAGCTTGCCGTACTGCTTTTGTATGCGCTCCACTTGCTCATCGATCATCTTTTTGTCTGCGGTGATCTTGTAGTGGGTAATGGCTTTTTTGGTCTTTAGGGGAACTTCAAAAGCGGGGGCAAGGCCCAGTTCAAACTCAAAGGAGAGCTCGTCCTGTTCCCAGTTGAAGTCGTCCTGTTGTTTGGGGAGGGGGTTCCCAAGAACATCCAATTTTTCTTCCGTCAGGTATTTGTTCAGGTTGTCCTGGAGCAATTTGTTCACCTCGTCCACCAAAACGGCTTTGCCGTATTGCTTCTTTATGAGGCCCATGGGCACCTGTCCCTTCCTGAAGCCCGGAATGTTGGCCTGCTTGCGGTAGTCCTTTAAAATGGCATCTACCTTGTCCTGGTAATCTTCCTTGCTAAGGGCCACCTTGACCACCGCGTTCAACTCGTCTATTTGCTCTTTTGTAATGTTCATGGGATTCGTGCTATTATGCTAAAATAAAATGGGAGGCAAAATTAGTGTATTTTATACTGTGGCACAAGTTTTTAAAAGCCGCTATTCTTCCTTGAGCAGGGAAAACAAAATGGATTGCAAAAAGGACAGCAAGAGGCTGAACAGCAGGGCCCACCAAATACTGCTCACCTCAAACCCGTCAATGAGCCCATCGGCCAAGAGAATGATCAGGGCATTGATGATGAGCAGGAACAGCCCAAAGGTGAGGATGGTCACGGGAAGGGTCAGGATCACCAGGATCGGTTTCACCAAGAAATTCAGCAGGCTCAGCACCACGGCCACAATGATGGCGGTGAGGTAGGAGTCCACATACACATTGGGGAGCACGTTGGCCAAGATCACCACGGCCAGGGCGCTCAATAAAATTCTCAAGATCATTTTCATCGGTTCGGTTTTAGGGTTTTGGGTCGGCGGGCGGCCCCGCAGCACATAAAAGTATAAAATAAATGCAAGGGGCGGGGCAAGGGATGGGCGCTTTGTTTTCGCTGGACTTGTGCCTATGTTCCCGTACTGTCCGTTCCAATGGGGCAAGGGGGCGGTTGGCCCTCCCGTGCCACTGGGCCATTTTCAATGGGCCACGGCAGGCACTGGGCCGTCCAAGGGGGTGCTCAAGGCTTTAAAAACGCCATGCTGCGATCAAAAAAATCTTTTGGGTTTTCCGCGTGCAACCAGTGCCCCGCCCTGGGCACCGTTTCTATCTTGGCCGCCGGAAAATGCCTTAGAATGTCCTGTTCATCGGCATCCGTGACGTACTCGGAGCGCTCTCCGCGCAAAAAGAGGGTGGGCCCATGAAATTGCTCCGTACTGCCAATGTTCTCCCCAATTTCGGCCATTTTCCCGTTCAGTACCGGTAAGTTGAAGCGGAAGGCCAATTTTTTGTGGGGCGTCCAATAGAGGTTTTTGAGCAAAAACTGCCGTATGCCGGCCTGGGCAATTCCCTTTTTTAGCTGTGCGTCGGCCTCGGAACGGGAGCTGGCGGCATCCAAGTCCATGCCGTTCAGGGCGTTGATGATGTCCTGATGGTGGGGCGGATAGTATTTGGGGGCAATGTCTGCCACCACCAATTTGTGCGTACGCTCCGGGTGGGCACAGGCAAACTGCATGGCCGTCTTCCCGCCCATGGAGTGGCCTATGATATGGGTCTTGGCCATTTGGTGCTCCTCCAGGTAGTGCAAAAGATCCATCGCCATAAGGCCATAGTTGAAGTCTTGGTGGTGAAAGCTCCTGCCGTGGTTGCGCTGGTCCAGCAGGTGCACTTGAAAACCCTGTTCCGCATAGGCGTTTCCCAAGGTCTTCCAATTGTCTGCCATCCCCAGAAATCCGTGCAAAATGCACAGTGGGGTGCCAGCTCCCAGAATTTTTGAATGTAAGAGGGGGTGTTTCATAGTTTGTTCAAGTACATGTTCACCACGTTTTCCAGGCCCAGATAGAGCGATTCGCAGATGAGCGCATGCCCAATGGAGACTTCCAGGAGTGCCGGCACCATTTGCTTAAAATAGGCAATGTTCTCCAGGTTCAGGTCGTGCCCCGCATTGAGGCCCAGGCCCACTTCCCTGGCCGTCTCGGCAGCGGCCACAAAGGGGGCCACAGCGGCCGCCCGATCCTTGGGGTAGCCCGTGGCATAGCTTTCGGTGTAGAGCTCAATGCGGTCGGTGCCCGTGTCCTTGGCGGCCCTGACCATTTCGGGTTCGGCGTCCACAAAAATGGAGGTCCGGATGCCGGCTTCCTTGAACCGGCCAATGACACCGCTCAGGAATTGGCGGTGTTTCACGGTGTCCCAGCCCGCATTGGAGGTAATGGCATCCACGGCATCGGGCACCAAGGTCACCTGGGTGGGGCGTACCTCGAGCACCAAGTCCACAAACTTGGGAACGGGGTTGCCCTCAATGTTGAATTCGGTGGTCACCACGTTCTTCAAATCCCGTGCATCCTGGTAGCGGATGTGGCGTTCGTCCGGCCTGGGGTGTATGGTAATGCCCTGCGCTCCAAAGCGCTCAATGTCCTCGGCCATACTGAGCAAATTGGGCATGTTGCCGCCGCGGGCGTTTCTCAAGGTCGCTATTTTGTTGATATTTACACTGAGCTGTGCCATCTTATCGTTTTTGAGGTCCTACTGGCCGCAAAAATACAAAGAAGGCACACCTTTTGATAAGATAAATCATTATTTTGCACCTTAGAAAAACACCCATGCAGATACGCAACCACATTATTGAAAATTTGCCCGTTTTTGAAGTCGGGGAAACCTTTGCCAATATGTTGTCCTTCTTTAAGGACAGCACGGCCTCCCACGTGGGCATTGTGGAAGGGGGCCGCTATTTGGGGATGTTCCCCGAGAGCGATGTGGCCTTGGTGGATGCCCAGGCCAAGATTGCCGACTACCGTTATGACCTGGAGACCTTTTTTGTCAAAGAGGAGACCAATTGGCTGGATGTCATGGAGGTGTTTGCCCGAAACGATGCCAACCTTGTTCCCATTTTGGGAAAGGAGGAAAACGTGGTGGGCTACTACGACCTCACCGATATTGTTAGCATCTTCATAGAGACCCCGTTCTTTACGGATCCGGGCAACATCTTGGTGGTGGCCACCGGCATCAAGGACTATTCCTTTAGCGAGATCGCACAGATCGTGGAGAGCAACAACGCCAAGTTCCTGGGCGGCTTTATCACCGATACCCAAAACGATGTGGTGCAGGTGACCATTAAGATAAGCACGGCCAACTTCAACGAAGTGGTCCAGACCTTTAGGCGCTACAACTACCACATACTCTTTGGCAACAGTGACGACCAGTTCTTGGAGGATCTGAAAAAGCGTTCCGCTTACCTGGACAAATACCTAAACGTTTAGGATGAAGGTCGCCATCTACGGACAGACGTACCAAGACACTGCCCTGGATTACCTGGAGGCCCTGTTGCAGGAACTGGAAAAGGAGCGGGCACAGGTGTTCATGGAGGCCGAATTTTACGCCATGTACCTCGCCAAGGGCTACAAGACCAGCTACGCCACCTTTACCCTGCATACGGGTTTGGACAGCAGTTTTGGCATGTTCATCAGTTTTGGCGGAGATGGCACCATTCTCAGGGCCACCACCTTTGTCCGGGACCTGGGCATACCCATTGTTGGGGTAAACACCGGCCGGCTGGGCTTTCTCTCCACCTTTAACAAGGAAGATGTGAGACGGGTGGTGCTGGAGTTCGTAAAAGGGCACTATACCATAGTGGAGCGCAGCTTGGTGCAGCTCAACACGGCCTCGCTGGAGGCCCAGTTCGGGGAGCTCAATTTTGCGCTGAACGAGATTGCGGTGAGCAGAAAGGACACCACCTCCATGATCACCGTGGCCACCTATTTAAACGGGGAGTACCTTACCTCCTATTGGGCAGACGGGCTCATTGTGTCCACCCCTACTGGCTCCACCGGCTATTCCCTGAGCTGCGGGGGCCCGGTAGTGGTGCCCACGGCCAAATCCTTGGTGCTCACGCCCATTGCCCCGCACAATCTCAATGCCAGGCCCTTGGTCATTTCAGACGATACCCTGATCAGGCTGGTGGTCTCCGGGAGGGAAGAGAACCACTTGGTCTCCTTGGACAGCCGCATTGCCTCCTTTGAGAACGGTCAGGAAATAAGCATTAAAAAAGCGCCCTTTACCATTAAGATGATAGAGTACACCTCCGAAAGTTTTTTAAAGACCCTGAGAAATAAACTGCTGTGGGGCGAGGACAGGCGCAATTGAGCTTCCCGTAAACAATAAAAAGCGCCAAATCCTGTTTACCTTTTGGAGTTGGCAATGCCCGTTCCCAACCAAAAAAAACGAAAAGGAAGTTGTAGCTATCTATGAGGCAGTATATTCTTTTATTTCTTCTTGGCACCGTGGCAACGCTGCAGGCACAGACCTATGAGATCGGCGCTTTTGTGGGGGGTGCCAACATGATTTCCGATGTGGGCAGGACCAATTACATCCTTCCCACGGACGCCGTCTTCGGGGGTATCTTCAAGTGGAACAAGAGCAAGCGCTATGCTTGGCGCGGCAGTCTCCTCTACGGCAATGTCACCGCGGACGATGCCCTGGCCAGCGCCACCTCCAGGCAGGAGCGCGGTTATGTGGTCAACAACAACATTTTGGAGGCCTCCGCCGGGCTGGAGTTCAATTTTTTGGAATACAACCTGCACAAATTGGGCCCGGCCTTTACGCCCTACCTTTACACCGGGGTCACCTACTTTAGGTATGGCTACGACTACTTCAACAATATAGGCGAATTCGTGGATGCGGACCAGACCGATGGCGCCTTTGCCATACCAATGACGGCCGGAATAAAGGTTCGTATCAATCAGTTTCTTATTTTTGGGGCCGAAATCGGTGCCAGATATACCTTTACGGACAATCTGGATGCCAGCAATCCCGTAAAGCTGAACGTTGGGGAGTTTTTTGACCCCGCCTTTGGCAATGTGTTCAATGACGATTGGTACGTTTTTTCTGGCGTTACCTTGACCTACACATTTGGCAGAAAGCCCTGCATGGATTGCTTTGAGTAAGCAAAAAAATGGAAACATTGGAAGATATTGTGGCGCAGAACCTGCCCAAGCACGTGGCCATCATCATGGACGGCAACGGCCGTTGGGCCAAGCAGCAGGGCAAAAGAAGGGTATTTGGCCATGAGCACGGGGTAAAGACGGTTAGGCGGGTGGTGGAGCAATGTGCCAAGATCAACATAGAATACCTTACCCTCTACACCTTTTCCACCGAAAATTGGAAAAGGCCAAAATTGGAGGTGCAGACCCTGATGCGCCTTTTGGTCTCCTCCCTTAAAAAAGAGCTCAAGACCTTTCACAAGAACAACATTAAATTGAATGCCATAGGCAACATATCGGCCTTGCCGGCCAAGGCCTATAAAGAGCTTCAGGAGGTCATGGAAAAGACCTCCGGCAACACGGGAATGACCCTGACACTGGCCCTTAGTTACGGCTCCCGGGAAGAATTGCAGTCGGCCGTGACGGCCATTGCCACCAAAGTTAAAAATAATATAATTCTCCCCGAAAATATTGATGAAACCATTATAAATAACCATCTTTACACGCGAAATTTGCCAGACGTGGACCTGTTGATTCGTACGAGTGGAGAACATCGGATCAGCAATTTTTTATTATGGCAGATCGCGTACGCCGAGTTGTTTTTCACCGACGTATTTTGGCCAGATTTTAAAGAGCATCATTTGGTAGAGGCCGTAAAAAATTACCAGAACAGAGAACGAAGATTTGGAAAAACTAGCGAACAACTTACCTAAGGGTAGGCAACGCCCCATTTTCCCGGGGCATTTTATTCTTCTACTGGGCCTTTTTTTCACCACCCTTTCATTTGCACAGGATTTTGTTGTCGAGGACGGCAAGAGCTATATTTTGGGCGGGTTGCAGGTTACCGGTCTGGAGAGTTACAACGAACAGACGGTGAAGACCTACACCGGCCTCCGGGTGGGGCAGCCCATTGTCCTTTCCGGCGATCAGCTCAGTGGGGTGATCAAAAAGCTCTGGGGCCTGGAACTCTTTACCTCCATTGATTTCTTCATTACCAATGTGGAGGGCAATACCGTTTTCCTGGAGCTGAACATCATAGAGCGCCCCACCCTCACCGATGTGAAGTTCTTTGGGGTCAAGGAGCGCAAAGTGGATGAGCTGATCAAGGACACCGACCTTAAAAAAGGGAAAAAGATCACCGAGAGCCTCATTGCCAATACCAAGAACTACCTCACCAACAAGTACAAAAAGCAGGGCTTCCTGAACACCAAGGTGAACATTGCCACGGCGGTGGACACCTCGGAGACCAATGCCCGCAGCATGGTGGTGAGCATAAAAAAGGGCGATCGGGTAAAGGTCAAGGAAATAGATTTTACCGGGAACGAAATGCTCTCCGATCGCAAGTTGCGCAAGGCCCTGAAAAGCACCAAACAGAAACTGCTGGGCAGGTTCTGGAAAAAATCGAAATACATAGAAAAGGACTACCAGGAAGACCTGGAGCTTTTGGTGGACAAGTATGCCGAAAACGGTTTTAGGGACGCCCGGGTGGTTTCCGACACCCTCATTAAACTGGACGAGAACAACATTAGGCTGGAGGTCGCCGTGGAGGAGGGAGACCGGTACTATTTCGGGGACATAGACTTTGTGGGCAATACCGTCTATACGGACCGGCAGTTGGCCCAGGTGCTGGGCATAAAGAAAGGGGCCACCTACAACGGGGTGCTCCTGCGCGAGCGCATTGCGGACAATACCAAGCCAGATGCGGCGGACCTGACCAACCTGTACCAGAACAATGGCTACCTCTTTTCCCAGATCAACCCGGTGGAGGTCTCCGCGGCCAACGATACCATTGACTTTGAGATCAGGATCATTGAGGGCAAGGAAACCTTTCTGGACCACGTGACGGTAAAGGGAAATGAAAAGACCAATGACCACGTGATCTATCGCGAACTGCGCACGCGTCCGGGACAGCGCTACAATAAATCGGACATCATCAGAAGTGTTCGGGAACTGGGGCAACTGGGCTTTTTTGATGCCGAGCAGATCGCCCCGGACGTGCTAAATGCCAACCCCAACGAGGGCACGGTGGACCTGAACTGGGACCTGGTGGAGTCCGGCTCCAGCCAAATAGAACTGCAGGGCGGTTATGGGGGCGGGGGCTTCATAGGTACCCTGGGCCTCTCCTTCAACAACTTTTCCATACAGAACATCTTTAAGGGGGAAACCTACAAGCCCGTGCCCATGGGAGACGGGCAGACCTTTGCCCTGCGCCTGCAGGCCAGTAGGACCTTTAGGGTCTATAGCCTTAATTTTTCCGAGCCCTGGTTGGGTGGTAAAAAGCCGGTGCGCTTTAACCTGAACCTCTCCCGGACCCAGCAGTTTTTGGCCGATTTTTCCCGTAGGGGCCGGATAGAGATCGACAAGGAGCGGCAGTTCAGCATTACCGGCATTACGGCCGGTCTGGCCAAGCGGGTACAGTGGCCAGACGATTTTTTTACCATTTCCCACGCCTTGGGCTACCAGTTGTACGATTTTAGGAACTATAACATTGGCCTGTTCAATTTTGGGAACGGGAAGGCCAATTCCTTTACCTATACCTTGGGCATCTCCAGGAACGCCCTGTCCGGTGGCCGTATTTTCCCCAGGGGCGGTTCCAATTTTGAGATTACGGGCAAGCTCACCCCGCCCTTTTCCCTCTTCAGCGACAAGGATTTCAAGGCGCTCACGGCCACCAGCAATGAACTAACGGAAAAGCGGGACAGCGGTCTGGCCCTAACCCCCGCAGAGGTACAGGCCCTGGAAAACGCCGATCAGGAACGCTTTAGGCTGTTGGAGTACTACAAGCTAAAGTTCCGGGGAGATTGGTACACCTCCCTGGTGGGCGATCTGGTGCTCCGTACCAACGCCGAATTTGGCTTTTTGGGCAACTACAACCCCGATATTGGCAATGTGCCCTTTGAACGCTTCTTTGTTGGGGGCGATGGGCTCAACAACTTCACCCTGGACGGGAGGGAGATCGTACAGCTCCGGGGCTATGAGAACCAATCCGTGACCCCAGTGGATGCCAATGGCAGGCCGGAAGGGGGCACCATCTACAACAAATTCTCTCTGGAGCTGAGATATCCGCTCACCTTAAAGCCCTCCGCATCCATTTTTGGACTGGCTTTTTTGGAAGCGGGCAACGCCTTTAGCAATTTTCAGGAATTTAATCCGTTTCAATTAAAACGATCGGCCGGTGTGGGGCTGCGGATCTTTATGCCCGCGTTTGGTTTGTTGGGCATAGACTTCGGGTACGGGTTCGATGAGGACCTAAGACCGCAATCTCAGGGACGAGGTCCCAGTGGTTGGCAAACACACTTCATTATCGGTCAGCAATTTTAGGGAATTGGCGCAGGGACATTCAGAAATCATCCTAAGTTAAAGGTGAGCGCACCTATGGGCACGCGGTTTGTTCTTCCCGATTTTTTGTATTATGTTGATGAAATAAAAGACCACATTGGCTTTCAAGTTCCCAAGAAATGGGCGTCTTCGCGGCGGTTGTCCATTTGTTTTGGAAAAAGGGAAAGCAAGCGGCTTTTTATTTTTGGCACGATATTTTCTATTGCATTAAACGGAAATTAAAATGAAGTTAAGCAAAAACGTTCTTGTTCCATTGTTGGCCTTCTTGGCCACCCTTCACATTACCGCCCAGCGCGGCGTGCGCATTGCCTATGTGGACATGGAATACATTTTGGAAAATGTGGAAGAGTACCGGGACGCCAACGAGCAGCTGGCCAGTAAGGTGGAAAAATGGAAAGTGGAAGTGGAACAGCGCCAGCGCCAGGTAGAGCAGATGAAGAAGGACCTGATGGCAGAGAAAGTGCTGCTCACCCCAGAGCTCATTGAGGAGCGGGAAGAGGACATTGCCATCCTGGAGCGAGAGACCATAGCCTACCAACAGGACCGTTTTGGGCCGCAGGGCGATCTGGTGCTGCAAAAAGCCCGCTTGATTCAGCCCATACAGGATCAAGTGTTCAACGAAGTGCAAAAAATAGGGTCCAATAAAAGATATGATTTTATTTTTGATAAATCTGCGGATGTTGTAATGTTGTACTCCGAAAAAAGGCATGACATCAGCGACCAGGTCCTCAGGGCCATTTCCCGGACACGGAAGGTGAGCAAGCCCAAGGACAACAAAGCGGAACGGAACCGGTTGGAAGCCTTTGCCAAGGAAGAGGAAGCGGCCCAGGAAGCAGAGCTTTCCGATGCGCTCAAGGAGCGCCTGGAACGTGCCCAACAGGCCCAAGAGGCAAGGGAGAAGACAGTGGAAGAGCGGCGTGCCGAACAGTTGCAGGCCCGGGAGGCGCGCAGAAAGGCCTATGAAGAGCGACGCAAAAAGTTATTGGAAGAACGTGAGGCCAAAAAGAAGGAAAAAGAACAACAACGCGGAAAGAGTGCTGAAGAGAATGAAAATGATTAAATTGAAAACCATTAATTGAAACTCAAATTAAGTATTAAATTGTAACGTATGAAAAATGTAAAAAGAATGGCCGTGGCCTTGGTATTGTTTGTGGCCGCAACCAGTTTTGTAAACGCCCAGAGCAAAGTGGCGCACATTGATGTAACAAAACTTTTGGCCGATATGCCAGAAATGAAGGCGGCCGAAGCGGAGCTGAAAAAGCTCTCCGAGACCTACCAGGCCGATATCCAAGCCTCCATGACCGAGCTGCAGAACAAGTTTACCCAGTACCAGAACGAAGCGCCCTCCAAATCCAAAGAGGAGAATGACAAGCGCGCCGTGGAGCTACAGGGAATGGAAAGGACCGTGGGCGAGTTTCAGCAAAACGCCCAAAAGGAAATCCAGGAAAAGCAGGCAGAACTGTTTGCCCCCATCTCGGAGAAGGCCAAGGCGGCCATAGAGCGCGTGGCCACGGCCCAAGGTTTTGACTATGTCATTGACGCACAGCCCGGATCGGGCCTTATCGTGGCCAAGGGTAAAGACCTATTGGCAGATGTAAAGAAAGAATTGGGCTTCTAACTAGACTTTCACCATTAAAGCAAAACCGCCTATCTGGGCGGTTTTTTTATGTGAGAAGTTTTCTTTTGATGTTTTGCCACCGCAAGGAGCGCACAAAGTCGCCCTCCGGGGCTCCAATGAGGAAGGGAAGCTGTTTTCTCCTGGCTGCCATAAACCCGGAGAGGTTTTCCGTGAACGTCTTCCACCGGCCCTGTTTCAAGGCCATTTTCAGCGAGGCTATGAGGGTTAGGCCCAGGCCATAGCGCATGCGGTACATGGCCTGCCCTTGCAGTCCCCTGGCCCTGGGGTTGTACCCCGATCCCGTGGGCCTTAGGTGCTTTACGTGCAGCTTGGGGTCCGTGTGCAGCTCAAAGCCGTGGTACTGCGCCAGGAGTTCATCCACCGTGTCCCATCCCATGGCATTTTTGAGTCCGCCAATGGCCTTGAAGCAGGCCTTGGAATAGGCCTTGATGGCCCCGCGCACGTGTTTTTTGTCCATGGGGTGGTTAAGGCGCCATTCCCCCTGTTGGTCCTGCTCGTAAATGAAACCGCCGGCCACCCCAATTTTAGGGTTGTTGCGGAAGGCGTTGGCGATGCGCTCAAAATAATCATCGGGCAAGAGCACATCGGCGTCCAACTTTACAATAAAGTCGTACTGGTCATCCAATAGCGCCAATCCCTGGGCAAAGGCGTGCACCACTTTGCTCCCCGGCATATGGGCCGCACCGGTGGCAATGGTAAGTCCCTGGAGCTGGTCATGCTTCGCTGAAAAAGTGTTGATGATCTGTTCCGTGCCATCGGAGGAATTGTCGTTCACCACCACCACGCGGGAGGGTTTCAAGCGTTGTTCCAACAGCGAGTTCAGGGTGCCCTCAATGAACTGGGCCTCGTTGTGTGCAGGGATGACAACATAGTATCGCATGGGACATCAATCGTAAAAAAATAAACGCTTTTATGGGGATGTTGTTGCTTTTCGCTCTGCGTACACCAAGTAGTACCTGGGGGTAAAACGGCGCAATAGGGGGCGCAGGCCCAATTTTTTCACCGGGTGTGCCCATTTCATCCGATCCTTGATCTCCCAGCCGCTCTTTTCCAACAGCCAGTTGAACTGCCAATCCTCAAACTCATGGTAGTGCCGGTCCCAGGGGTCGGTCTTGCTCCGGTAGGCGGGGGCAAACCAGAGGCGCAGGGGAACGCTGGCCACCAAGGAGTTCGCTTTTATTTTGGTGAGCACATTGTAGGGGGCCAGCATGTGCTCAAAGATCTCAAAGGCCGTGACCACCTCCCCGTTGAACTGGGCCACCCGGTCATGATCCACATCCAGGTCCTCGCCCTGGGTGTTGGTCACTTGGTAGCCTGCGGCGGTCATTTGCTCGGACAGCGGATTGGGCACCCCCAGATCCAGAATGCGCCTGTCCTTGGGCACATGGCGCTCCAAAAAGGCCATGGTAATGGCAAAGCGTTTGTTGGGAAATGTCTTTTCGTACATCTGTTGGGTTTTCTGGTGCGGGCCAACCCGGGACAAAAATGGCAAGTCGTCAGGGAAACACAGACCAAACCGGCTGTAAGCCACGGTCTTTTATACCCTGTACACAATGGCATTGATGTTCATGCCCGCGCCCACGCTGGCAAAGATAACAACATCTCCCGGCTCCACTTGGTGCCCGGGCAGTTTTCCTTTTCCAAGCCGGTCGTACAGGGTGGGAATGGTGGCCACGGAGCTGTTGCCCAAGGTGCCAATGCTCATGGGCATGATGTCTTTTGGCATGGCCAGGCCATAGCTTTTGTAGAACCGTTTTACAATGGCCTCGTCCATTTTTTCGTTGGCCTGGTGGATCAGTATTTTTTTTACATCGGTTATGGGGATGCCGCTGGCGTCCAGGCATTCCTTCATGGCACCGGGCACGTGGCTCACGGCAAACTCATAAATCTTTCTGCCGTACATTTTTATGTACTTGGTATCCCCGGCCTTTGGGGCGTAGGATTTTCCGTAGTACAGGAAATAGGCTTCGTCATGGGCGTAAGAGGCACTGGCGTGGCCCAAGATGCCCCCGGTACCTTCTTGTTTTGATACAATGGTGGCGCCCGCACCATCGGCATAGATCATGGCGTCCCGATCGTAGGGGTCCACAATGCGCGAAAGGGTCTCGGCCCCTATGACCATGCA
The DNA here is from genome assembly GCF_047345505.1 of Maribacter aquimarinus. Classification (NCBI taxonomy): domain Bacteria; kingdom Pseudomonadati; phylum Bacteroidota; class Flavobacteriia; order Flavobacteriales; family Flavobacteriaceae; genus Maribacter; species Maribacter aquimarinus. Next base: position 75,660 of record NZ_JBLFEO010000008.1, read on the forward strand.
ATGTTGGGCCATGCCGCTCTTTATGAAAGCTTGTGCCTGGATGACGCCCTCGATCCATCCCGGACAGCCAAAGAGCATGTCATAGGCCACACATTTTGGATTTTTAATGCGCAGCAGGTGTTTTACCCGGGCGGCCAGGCTGGGCAGCATATCGCTCTGGGACTGGCCTTGGGACACGTCGCCAAAGTTGTGGGCCACAATGATATAATCCAGCTGCTCTTTGTTCAGAGCCGCATCTTCCAGGGCCTTTTGGGCCGCCAGAAAGGCCAGGTCGGAGGCGTTTTGGTCCCCTTGGGCATAGCGCCTTTCGGAAATTCCCGTAATGGCCTTGAACTTTTCTATGATCACCGGGTTGTCCTGTTCAAAGGGACTGCCGTCCTGATTCAAAAATGCGTGTTGCTCAAACTCCTCGTTTTTCACGACCTTACTGGGAACATAGCTGCCCGTTCCCGTGATTCCAATGCGCATAGACCCTCTTTTTGGTTAGTATGGCACAAGATACCTTGAACTGGAAGGAAAAGATATGCACGCATAGTAAAAATTACGATGCTCACCGGGCCCTTGTCCTTGCGGGCCATGGACTGGGAGGTGTGGCAGAAATGGGGACACCAGGCCGTAAAAAACGGACTGAAACCACTTAAAACACTGTTTTTAAGTAGGTTGCCAGTCCGTTGGTCTGTTTTGGCCCGGTATTTCGGACAGGGCCGGAAGCGGGAAACAGTCAGGATGGGATCACATTAGGCCTGGGCGTATTCCTCTATGGGCGCGCAGGTACAGATGAGATTACGGTCTCCATACGCGTCATCCACACGTCTTACCGTGGGCCAAAATTTGTTTTCCCTGACGTAGGGCAGCGGAAAGGCCGCCTTTTCCCTGCTATAGGGAAATTCCCATTGGTCTGCGGTGACCATGTCCAAGGTGTGCGGGGCGTTCTTCAGGACATTGTTGGCATCCCCTGCCTTGGCCGCTTCGATCTCTTCTCTAATGGCGCGCATGGCAGCACAGAAACGGTCCAGTTCCGCCAGGCTTTCGCTTTCGGTGGGCTCGATCATGATGGTGCCGCCTACGGGAAAGGACACGGTGGGGGCGTGAAAACCGTAGTCCATCAATCGCTTGGCAATATCGGTGACCTCTATGCCGTGCTCCTTAAAGGGCCTGCAATCTATGATCATTTCGTGGGCCGCGCGCCCGCCCTCTCCGGTGTACAGCACCTCAAAATGGCCGTGCAATTTATTTTTGATGTAATTGGCGTTCAGAATGGCGATTTCGGTGGAATGCCTCAGTCCAAACTCCCCCAACATTTTTATATAGCCGTAGGAAATAAGGCATACCAGGGAAGAGCCCCAAGGCGCGCCCGATATGGCCGTGATGCCCTGTGCCCCCCCCGTCTCAATGATGGGGTTGGTGGGGAGAAAGGGAACCAATTGTTCGGCCACGCAAATGGGTCCCACGCCGGGCCCGCCGCCCCCGTGGGGAATGGCAAAGGTTTTGTGGAGGTTAAGGTGGCAAACGTCTGCGCCAATGATGCCGGGATGGGTAAGGCCCACCTGTGCGTTCATGTTGGCGCCGTCCATGTACACCTGTCCTCCGTGATCGTGGATCAATTGGGTGATCTGTTTTATGGACGATTCAAAGACCCCGTGGGTGGAGGGGTAGGTGACCATAAGGGCGGCCAGATCATTGGAGTGCTGGGTCACCTTTTCGGTCAGGTCTTCCAGGTCTATGTTTCCTTTGTCGTCCGTTTTGGTCACCACCACCTTCATTCCGGCCATCACGGCAGAAGCCGGGTTGGTCCCGTGGGCCGATGCCGGGATGATGCAGATGTTCCTATGAGATTCCCCACGGGAAGCGTGGTAGGCGCGGATCACCATAAGGCCCGCATACTCCCCTTGTGCACCGCTGTTGGGCTGTAGGGAGGTGCCGGCGAAGCCGGTGATGGTGGTGAGGTCGTCGGTGAGTTCCTGCAGCATGATCTGGTAGCCTTCTGCCTGCTCCACCGGAACATAGGGGTGTATGTTGCCCCAGTTGCTGTGGCTCAGGGGCAGCATTTCACTGGCCGCGTTCAATTTCATGGTACAGCTTCCCAAGGAGATCATGCTGTGGTTCAGGGCCAGGTCCTTGCGTTCCAATTTTTTGATGTAGCGCATCAGTTCGGTTTCCGAGTGGTAGGTGTTAAAGACCTTGTTTTCCAAAAACGGGGCCGTGCGCTGCAAGTTTCCGGGGATGGCGGTGTCCCCTGCCAGTGCGGTGATGGCCTCGGGGGTTTTGCCCATGGCCTGGGCAAAGATGCCCACAATATCGTTCAGGTCGTCCAGCCCCGTGGCCTCGTTCAGGGCAATGGAGACGGTTTCGCCGTCCACGTACAAAAAGTTTATTTCCTGGGCCTCTGCAATCGGCTTTATCTCTTCTGCCTTGGCCTTTACCGTAATGGTGTCAAAATAGGCCGTATTGGTCTGGTAGAGTCCCAAGCGTTCCAGGGCATCGGCCAGGGTCACTGCGCTGGCGTGCACTTTTTTGGCAATGTATGAAAGGCCCTTTGGGCCGTGGTACACGGCGTACATTCCGGCCATAACGGCCAAAAGCACCTGTGCCGTACAGATGTTGCTGGTGGCCTTGTCCCTTTTAATGTGCTGCTCACGGGTCTGCAGGGCCATGCGCATGGCCGGTTTTCCGTCCATGTCCTTGGTGACCCCGATGATCCTTCCGGGGATGTTCCGTTTGTATTCCTCTTTGGTGGCAAAGAAGGCGGCGTGTGGTCCGCCATAGCCCAAGGGGATGCCAAAACGCTGGGTGGTGCCCACCACCACGTCCACCCCAAGTTCGCCGGGGGGCGTTAACAGTACCAAGCCCAGGATGTCTGCGGCAACGGCCACCTTGATACCGTTCTCCTTGGCGCGGGCCACGAAAGCGGCGTGATCGTGCACTTGGCCGTGCTTGCCGGGGTACTGCAGGAGCGCCCCGTAGAAGTCAGACGAAAAATCGAATGCATCGTGGGCCCCCACCACCAGTTCAATGCCCAGGGGCGCGGAGCGGGTTTGCAGCAGGGACAAAGTCTGGGGCAAAATGTCCTCGCCCACAAAAAACTTGAGCACCCCATCTTTCTTTTGCTGTCTGGAGCGCACATCGTAGAGCATGGTCATGGCTTCGGCCGCGGCCGTGCTTTCATCCAGCAGGGAGGCGTTGGCCAGTTCCATGCCGGTGAGGTCGCTCACCATGGTCTGGAAATTGATCAGTGCTTCCAAGCGGCCCTGTGCAATTTCTGCTTGGTAGGGCGTATAGGCCGTGTACCAGCCGGGGTTTTCAAGAATGTTGCGCTTGATCACGGAGGGGGTGAGGCTCTCGTGGTAGCCCAGACCAATGTAGGTCCGGAATACCTTGTTCTTTTTGGAGAGTTCCTCCAAATGGGCCAGGAAGCGGTGTTCGCTCATTGGGGCAGGGAGGGGTAGGGGCTCCTTTAATCGTATCTCGTCCGGAATGGTTTCAAAAATAAGCTGGTCCAGACTTTCCACATCTATGGCTCGGAGCATCTCTGGGAGGTCTTCTTCACGAATGCCGATATGGCGGGAGGCGAACACATCTGTCTTCATAGGGTTACGTTTTAGCCCTGCAAAATTAGCAATTAATTCCATGGCAATTAAGCCCTTAAAAAGGACAATTGTCAAACTTTTTGCACAAATGTAAGGGGTAGGCCCCGGTTTGGCTACATTTGTTTAATGAATGTCCTTGGGCGCCTCTTCCAGTTTTATCTAAAGGCCAGTGTTCACGTGGCCCTAGCGGCGGTTTGCCTTCTGGCGGTTACCGTAAAAAGTTTAAACATTTCCTTCCCGGTTTACCTGGGCAGCTTTCTTTTTTTGGCCACGGTGGCATGCTATAATTTTGTTAAATATGGCCTGGAGGGAAAGAAGTATGCCCGTTATGCCGGTGGTCTTGTGCGGTGGATCATGGTTTTCAGTGTTTTGGCCGCTGTTCTGGCCCTTTATCCCCTTTGTTTTTTAAGCCCTGAACTTTGGTGGCCCTTGATCATCCTAGGGCTGTTTTCCGGGCTTTATGCCGTGCCGGTATTGCCCAAAATGGGGAATATGAGAAGCTGGGGCGGGCTTAAGATCTTCATTGTGGCCCTGGTCTGGACCGGGGCCACCGTGTTCTTGCCGGTGCTTGAGGCCAACGTCCAATGGTCTTGGGATGTGGGCGTGATGGCGGTGGAGCGCGTTCTTTTTGTCCTGGTGCTCTTGCTGCCCTTTGAGATACGGGACCTGCCTTACGATGAGCCGTCGCTCCAGACCCTGCCACAGCGTTTTGGGGTTAGGGGCACCAAAAAATGGGGAGGGGTCATGGTGCTCTTGTTTTTCCTGTCCCATTTCTTTCGGGACGGGCTGGAGGTCCCGCAACTGTTGGTGCACGGGACCATCACCTTGGTGCTACTGGGCATCCTTCTGGGCACCAAAACGGAACAAGGCCCCTATTTTGCCTCCTTTTGGGTAGAGGCCGTGCCCCTGTTGTGGTACGCGCTGCTGTTGTGGGCCTCTTGGCTTTGGTGAGTTCGTGGGCGGCCGGCCCTATTTTTTTAGCAGTGCCTTCATTTTCTCTTTGTCCTCTTCCTTTAGGCTGTACAGTTTTGCCTTTTCACAAAGGGTGGTGAGCTTGGTGTTCCTTTCTGTGGCCTTGGCACAATTTTGGCAGCGGTATAGGTGGTACCTCAATTTCAGGATATCCAGAAAGGAGGCCTCCCCATATTGGGTTTTATTGCAGATCAAGGTCGCTTTTTCACAAGAAATCATCATCAAAACCATTTTTCGTTAAGGCATGCCATCAAGGAGGTCCTGGCCCTATGTATCATCACCCATAGATTGGACGAATTTATTTCGAGGTCATTACAAATAACTTCGGTGCTCATGCCCTGAATGGTTTTCATGGTAAACACCAAGGCTTGTTTCTTGGGCAGTTTGGCAATGCATGCCTGGATCGCCAAGCCCAGTTCCTCATTTTCCATGGCACTGCTGTCTAGCGTACTGAACGGGTCCGCCACCTGCTCCTCCAGCCAATCTCCCTCCGTTTCGTTCTGGGCGCCGTAGCCCATGCGCACCTCTGCCTTGCCTTTCTTGGAATTGCTTTTGCGGTAGTGATCGATCACTTTTCGCTTTAATATGGCCACTAGCCAAGTGCGTTCCGTGGCATCTCCCTTAAAATTTTTTGCCGACTTCAAGCCGGCCAAGAAGGTCTCGGACACCAGGTCCTTGGCCACTTCGGCATTGCTCACGCGGCCCACCGCATAGTTAAAAAGGTAGTCGGCATAAGCGTCCACCCATGCTTCGGGATGTAACTGATGTACTTTCATTTTCTTTTCCTGCACTCCAAAAATAAGTGGTTTTGATTAAACCACCCGTTCCTTTTTTCTTCTTGTCCGGAATTTTAAAAAAATCTGGGATAGGTTGGCCAGGCCGTTTGGATCCTTGCCACGGAACAAAGGCCACCGGCGGGGCATCGACCTAAAAAAAGAAGTTCGGAACAGCCGTCTCCATCGGAAGGCGGTTTCAACAAAATTCGTCTTATCTTGCCGTTTTAAGTGAAAAAAGATGACAGAACAAGCGATCAGGACCACCGTTGTTGGCAGTTACCCCTTTCCGGGGTGGCTGGAATTTGTTTCAAAAAATCTGGATCAATTTGGTACGCCAGATATTGAAGAGGCCATTGAAGATGCCGTGATTGCCGCCATCCACGACCAGACCGCGGCCGGACTCGATGTCATCACGGATGGCGAGCAAACGCGGTTGGACTTTAACCTTTCCTTCTACGGCTTTATCAATGGCATTGAGAACAACCCATCCGATACCCGCAAGTTTGGCCCGGCAGCGCACGATCAAAGGGGCAAGAACAATATTGTTGGGGAATTGGGCGCGCCCAACGGTTTGGGTGCGGTAAAGGAATTTGAGCGGTTGAAAAAACTGGCCCCCAAGGGCCCGGTGCTCAAGGCGAGCATCCCGGGGCCGTACACCCTGGCCGGGAGGTTGCTGCCCAACCAGCGCTACAAGGACCGCTACGCCATTACCGAGGCCCTCTTGCCCATGGTGCGCCAAGAGCTGGAAGCGCTGGTGGCCGCCGGATGTACGGAAATTACGGTGGACGAACCCTCCATGAGCTGTTATGCCTATAAGGCCGATACCCAACGTTTTGTGGATATTTTTAACCGGACCGTGAGCACGGTACAGGGAAAATGCCACCTGAGCACGCACCTCTGTTTTGGCAATTTTAAGGGAAGACCGGTGGGGTACAGGAGCATTAGGCCCATGCTGCCCGATTTTTTGGATTTCAATGTGGATGAGATCCATATTGAAATGGCCAACCGGGAGTTTTCCGAGTTGGAGCTGCTGGCGCCCTTTGCCGAGAAAATGAAGGTGGCCGTGGGCATCATCGATGTTAAGAACTATTACGTGGAATCGGTTGAGGACGTGGTGGAGCGCATCCAAAGGTGTTTGGAGCATGTGCCCGCCGAGAAATTGTCCGTGGCCCCGGATTGCGGGCTGAGCCAGACCGCGCGCTGGGCGGCCAGGAAAAAATTGGCCAATATGGTCGCGGGGGCCAAAATAGTAAGGGAAGGCCTATGAAATAAGGCATAACCATGCTGGATACCAGCCTAAGTGTTGATTGGCGAATTGCACCCGCCCAAAACGGAACGGGCAGGTCTGACCTTAACAAACAAATAAATAGCAACAGATGAAAAAGCTCATTGCCGCAAAGCTGAAAAATGAACAGCTTGTACAGGAAATGAACGCGGCCCTGACGGAGACGGTGGGGTTTAGGCTTTGGTGGCTGGGGCAGAGCGGTTATGTGCTGCAATGGAACGGGAAGCGCATCGTAATGGATCCCTACCTCTCCGATTCGCTTACCAAAAAATATGCTCACACCGAGAAGCCCCATGTGCGGATGAGCGAACTGGTGCTCAGGCCCGAATTGTTGGAAAACGTGGCGGTGGTGACCTCCAGCCACAACCACACCGACCACTTGGACGCGGAGACCTTGGTGCCCATTTTAAAGAACAACCCCAATATAAAGTTCATTGTGCCAGAGGCCAACCGGGCGTTTGTTCAGCAGCGGGTGCAGTGCGATCTGGACTTCCCCGTTGGCCTTAACGATGGGGTGTCCGTTACGGTTGATGGGTTTACCTTTACCGGTGTCCCCGCCAAGCACAATGAACTGGAGCGGGATGCCAACGGCCAATGCCGGTACTTGGGCTACATTGTTCGGTTTGGCAACCATACCGTGTACCATAGCGGCGATACCCTTTGGTTTTCCGGTATGGAAGACCTATTGCGCCCCTACGGCATCGATGTGGCCCTTTTGCCCATAAACGGCGATCGGCCGGAGCGCAGGGTGGCCGGAAACCTGAACGCCAAAGAGGCCGTTGCCCTGGGCAAGGCCATAGGTGCTGATCTGGTGGTGCCCTGCCATTATGATATGTTCACTTTTAACACCGCCAACGTAAGCGATTTTGTGGCCGAGGCCAAAGCACAAGGGCAGGGCCACCGGGTATTGCTCGGGGGCGAATGTCTGCACATGCCCTGACGGGATACCGGCAGTGTCACCTATTTCCTTTTGGGGCCATGTGTTGATGGCAATGCCTTTTCCCGATCCCTTTTTATCTTTGCCAAAAAACTGAGAAGGACATGAAGAAGGCCCTTTGCTTTTTAACCCTCTTGCTGTTGTATGTTGCCTGTATGCGAACCGGGCATCGCAAGCAGATGGCCCAAGTATCCAAAGCGGAATTGGAGCGCGCGGTTTTGGTGGATGTGCGTACGCCCGAGGAATTTGCCGCTGGCCATCTGGAGGGCGCCCAAAACATCAATTGGCATGATGCCGATTTCCCGGACCGGATCCGGGACATGGGCAAAGAGGACACCATCTATGTATATTGCCGTGTGGGCGGCAGGAGCGCCAAGGCCCAGGCCAAACTAAGGGAAATGGGCTATGAGAACGTCATTGATCTTACCGGGGGCTATGAGGCTTGGCTGCAACGGGAAAGCCGGCCTTAGGACAAAAGGTCTGCCAAGGCTTCGCCCAGTTGGGGGTACTTAAAGCGAAATCCGCCGGCCAGGAGCTTTCCGGGCACCACGTTCCTGCTCTTCAGTACCAGTTCCGTTTCCGTGCGAATGAAGAGGGCCCCGATTTCCAAAAGCCATTTTGGTGCCGGTAGGCCAAAGCCAATGCCCACCGCTTTTCGCACCTGCTCCATCAATAGGCTGTTGGTGGTGGGCTTTGGGGCCACCAAGTTCACGGGCCCGCTCAGGTGGTTGTTTCGCAGGATGAAGTCAATGCTGCGCAGAAAATCGGCCAGGTGGATCCAACTGAACTTTTGTTTTCCATTGCCCTGTTTTCCGCCCAGGCCCATTTTTGCCAAGTTCCTTATGGGTGTTAGGGCGCCACCGTTTTTGCCCAGCACAATGCTGGTCCGTAGGGCCACCTTTCTGGTTTTTGGGGTGTTTCCCGAAAAAAAGGCGGCTTCCCAGGCCTGGGCAACGGACACGGAAAAACCTGTACCAATTTCGCCGTGTTCCTCGTCCATTTCCATATCCAGGGAGTGTCTGTAAATGGTGGCGGTGGAGGAGTTGAGCCAGACGTGGGGCGGGTCTGTGGCCTTGGCCACGGCTTGGTTGAGCACACGGGTGCTGTCCACACGGGAATCCATGATAAGGTGCTTGTTTTTAGCGGTATATCTGCAATCTACCGATCGGCCGGCCATGTTTATGAGGACATCGCAGCCGTCCAATTCGTACTGCCAGTCGCCCAGGGTTTTGGCATCCCAGGGCACGTAGCGCACGGTGTTTGTATTTTCAATCGTGTTTCGGGTAAGGACAACGATGTCCTCAAATTTGGTTTTAAAGTGGTCAACAATGGCATTTCCCAGAAAGCCACTGCCTCCAGCGACGACCAATTTTTTCATGATGTTCATTTTTAAAGGTTAAGGAATTGATACAGGTTGCGCACAAAGAGCCAGGTGTACACCAGGGCGAACAGGGTAAACAGACCGTTCATGAAATAGCTGCCCACTTTAAAAATGCGTTCCTGTGGAATCTGGTACATGGGGTAATAGGCAATTTGCGTGGCCACCTTGCCCACCCAGTAGGCCCCGATCAGACCGGTAAGGGCCAAGGCAAGACTGCTGCCGTTCTGCAGGTCCAAGGGAAGCAGGATGGCAATGATCCCAAAGGAAAAGTTGAGGCCTTGGATGTACCGGCCATAGGTTTTGGCAATTTCCTGGTTCAGGGGTTTCAATTGCTTTACGTCCGTGTACCAGTCAAAGACACGGTGCCTAATGTAGGGATAGATAAGGGCCGTGAATATCTGACCGATACCGCCTAAAACAATGAGCCATGTGGGAATCTCGTTTTTCATAATTGTAAATTTTAAAGTTTCAGAAATTATTGAAATAACTATGTAAAATTTTTTATAGAAGCAGTAGATAAGTACGTATTAATTAAATAATGTAATTATATGATTATCATGCATATATAAATTTTTACAGTTGTCAGTTCGAGCGCCCGCCTACCCGACGGGCAGGCAGTCGAGGACTATTCGCGAGCCAAAGGAGGCTTCGACTGCCTGCCTCGACTACAATTCAGGCGGGCGCTCAGCCTGACATTCTGGCTATCAACTCGATTTAAAATAGGCAACTATATACTGAATCTATTTTTTTATTTGATGAGTTTTAGCAAGGACTTGGTCATCCAGTTCTGTTTTTGGTTCACCAGTTTTTCCAGCATGGTGTTGGCCGTACTGGCCAAATCGTGCAGGGCCTTGGTCTGTTTAATCAGTTCTTTGGTTGCGGCACTGCCATCGTCTTTAATGCTGCTTACCTCCTGCAAAGCTTTGATGACGGGTTTAATTTCCCTTCTACTGCGTTCCTTGGCAATGATACGGGCCAGTTCCTGCACATCTTTCTCGGTAGAAAAATATTCCTTTCGTTCCCCGGGCCTGAGTTCCTTGGTCACAATGCCCCAGTCGATGAGTTGCCTCACGTTCATGCTGGTATTGCCCCTGGAAATCCGGAGCTCTTCCATGATGTCTTCCGTGGTCAGGGCTTCGGTGGATATGAAGAGCAGCGCCTGTATCTGCGCCATGGCCTTGTTAATGCCCCAAAGGGTGCCCAGGCTTCCCCAGGTACTGATGAACTTATTCTTGGCCTCTTGATATTCCATAGGGCAAAGATAAACAATATTTTTAAAGTTTCAATAATTTTTGAAAGTTTAACATTTAGCAAGATGCGGTAGCAAGTGTATATGGGTTTTAACCCTTAAATCCGGTCAATAAGCTCCAAATGGGCATAAATTGTTTCAAAAAAGTACGTAAGTGACCATTATTTTCGTTGTATCCAAAACCCCTGAAAAAGGGGTAGTGGTAACTTTTTCCTATCTCTACCTTGCATCAGTAATTAAAACGGATTATGTCCAACCCTTTTAAGAAAATCACAACCAATGCTGAGAATTCTAAAGGTCAAATGTATGCTGAAGGTATACGGACGGAAACTTCGGTTGTCTCCAAGAGTTGTGAAAGCTGTGGCGCACCTCGACCAAAGAATTCCAACTTGGTGAAATGTGATTATTGTAAAACTCCTTTTATGGAAAATGTGCAACACTTTAAAGCGGATGTGTAACCATGGGTAATCAACAAGAACTCATAAATCGTTGGGACGCTTTCCTTAAAAAGATAGAAGCGCGTTTTAACGAATCACTGCAACATGCCGAAACTGCTTGCCTAGAGCAACTGTTTGAAACCGGCTATGACTATGAAACCGTGTACAGGTCCTGGCAGGGCATGAAAGCCCAAATACATGAACTGATACAAAAAATAGATGCCGTTTGGCACGGGAAAGTCCAACCGGAAATGCAGGCCATAGGTGATTTCTATAATGAAGAAGGATATAAAGCGAGCGAAATCAACGACCGGTTAATAAGCGAATTCTTTACATTTGAAAGGCAATTGCAAGGCAAACTATCACAGCAGTTTTATGACCATGCCATCCAAATCGCCAATAAAAAAGCATCCTGTTCGCAATGCAATGCAGACTTGGAAATCAAGAAAGATATTTTCAGGGCACAGTACATCACTTGCGGGTACTGCAATGCCGTCAATACGGTGAAACCAGAAACCAAGTTCATTAAAATTGGTTGGGGCATCATAGACAACATTGCCGCATTAAAGGCCCAGCCAGAATATGAGGCCATGGAAGAGGCGTCCGATGCATTAAGTAAGCAACGAAAAACGGAACGCGACGATCTTCATTGGTCCGCCTACGAAAATGCGTACTACGCGTATTGGGAAAAATACTTCAACGAACGTATAAAACTCAATTCCGATGCAAAAGAACGTTATGAGGCCGATATGCAACGAAAACGAACGGAGTTTGAAGCGTATAAACGGGCACAGACATCTTAGTTGGAAGAGACCAGGGACAAGAATCAAGACATAAGAAACAAGAAATAAACTGGAAAATTGATAAGTAAAAAGTAGATGGGACCAGAAGTAAGGTTTTCGATCTCACGTCTAACATCTCACATCTAAAATCCAATATCTAAAACAAACCTATGGAAGCAATAAACGGAGTAACCTTTGAGGATTGGGGCGCGGCCTGCGGCAACCTGGCAGCAGGGATGAGCGAGGAGGAAGTATGTAAAGTATTGGGCATTGAGTTGCCGGTATGGCAAAAGACAAACGAGGAATGGTCCAATAAATTGGGCGATTTAATGGCCGAGGATATGTCGGTAGCAACCACCTACGGTAACTTTTTCACCAACCCTAAAGTGGGCAAGTTTGCCGGAGAAAGTGCAGATGTACCTTCTTTGGAGGACCTTTTGGCAAAGTTTCCCGACTATGATTCGTATCTAAAAGTATCTGTCCACCAGACCCAGGCCTCACAACATGGGGTAGACCCTACTTCCGTCATTGAAAGTTATGGTCTTAACCTGCAAACATGGGGGCAATTGAATATGCATTATATGGACTGGTACCACAACTATGTTCAAAACGGAACCGAAGGTGCAGGCGAACGCCATAAGGAACTGGAGGCACTTAGGACAAAGTGGGAAACACTGTTCAAGGAAGAATATAAAAATGATGCGGTAGATTTAGGGGGAGATATTGATTTTTAGACTCGGAAGGAATACAAAAACCGTAATATGAAAGCTTTAAAGCAAGGTTTGTTGATCTATTTCATGGGTTTCTTATCCTTTATGGGGTGTAAACCCGCCAATGAAAAAAAGGCTATGGAAAAAGAGGAAAAACAACTTATTGACCTGTGCCTAACATTTGCCAAAAGAGCAGATGCTTTGGAAAAACGCGCTTTTGAAAATGGGGAATACCGCTTAAAACAATTTGTGCCCGATTTTAATACCTTGTTTGCGCAGTACGCAGATGGTACCATGAATAGAACCATTTCAGGACTTAATTTCAGAAACCCGCCAAGGTACCATGATATCAACACCGCCATACGTACAAAAGTGGCACCCCTATCGGAAACTCGGTATCAGGTTATTTTTGAGGGAGTCCAAAAATGGCGGTCCATTCGTTTTACAATCGACAAAAGACAATCGGAATGGAAACTGTTACATTTTGAAACCTATGTGGGTATTGCCAATCACGGAACGCATAAGGGAGAGGAAATTTGGTCAAAACATAAGCTTTGAAATAGGTTATTTAAACAACATGACAACACCCCAACCAAGCGCCTAAAAAATAGTGATTATGGACATTAAAAATCAAATGCGGTCGGTCATCCAATGGGAAAATCCACGGGAACACCAATTGTTTTTCAAATTCACCGATAGTGGAGATGAACTTAAGAACGCCTCCAAACTGATTTTACAGCCTGGTCAAGGCTGTATTTTCACCTATGAAGGTAAGGTTGAAGGTGTTTTTGAAGAAGAAGGGCTGTACGATTTAGAAACGGCCAACAAGCCTTTTTTGACCACCATGCGCAAATTTATGAACGCTTTTGAGAGCGAGCATAAAACGGGCATTTGGTTTTACAGAAGAGCCGATATGGTCAATGTGCGCTGGGGCACGCGAATCCCCATTACCTACAACGACCCGGTGTATGGTTTTCCGGTAAAGTTGCGGGCCTATGGCAATTATTCCATCCGCATCACCAAAGCGGAGAATTTTTTTGGAAACATCCTCGCCGGCCAGCAAGATTATTTTGTGGACCAATTGCAGGAAATTTTCTTGTCCCGCATTACACAACCGATATCCAGCTATTTGGCCAATGCAAAATTTTCCTATGCCGAAATAGATTCCAACATAGAACTGATTGCAGCTGAGGCCAAAAACAAATCGGTCTCCGTTTTTGAAGATTTAGGGTTCCAGTTGCTCGATTTCAGGATCGAAGGAAATTCCTTTGATAAGGAGACCAATGACCGTATCAATGAAATCAGTGATGTACAGGCAGAGGTGCAATCTGCCAATATTGCTGGGGTAGATTTTGCCGAACTCCAAAAATTAAAGGCCATGCGCGATATGGCCAAGAACGAAGGTGCCGCTGGTGCCGGTATGGGCGTGTTCGCAGGAATGAGCATGGGCAATGCCATGGGGCAGCCACAGCAACAGGAAAAAGCGCCGGAACCAAAAACGGATGTCCGCTCAAAACTGAAAGAGCTCAAAGAACTTTTTGAGGACGATTTAATATCCGAAGAAGAGTTTAAGACAAAAAAACAACAACTTTTAGACCTAATGTAAAGACTATGAAATCCTTGACCCTAATATTTTTAGCGGTAACAGCACAAACAGTAGTTGCTCAAACCAGTTTTAAACCTGTTGAAAAGGAGACCTTGGACCAATGGATAACCGAGGCCCGCGAAAAAAATGAGATCGCTACACAGCACCTTCCAAAATTCAGGGAAGAACATGCAGACGTGCTCAAGGAACCAGAGGATGCCAACGGAATATTTGATTATGGCCGTGTGCTGACCATGTTGCTACAACCCGCCCTATCAACGGCAACGGAAAACCCCATGTCCAAAAGCGCAAATAAAATTGCAGAAGAGGCGGAAAAAGCCTATCTCGGCGCAATTGATTTGTACAAAAACCATGGAAGGGCAAATATTATGTTGGGGCTACTTTACAATCAGCAGGGAAAATACATGTTCTCTGAAAAATACCTAGAAGTTGGCCTACAACTGGAAGAAGGCGGTGAGGATTGGATGGTCGCTGCCAATCAATATTTATTGGCCGGCGCATATACGTATAACACGGATGAAGAAAAGTATCAAGCAGTCTATAAAAAGTTCAAAGAATACGCACATACCAATATAAAGGACGGTGCCTATTACAAAAAAATGGCGGTCTTGTATGTTTCTTATTATGAGCGGTAGGTTGGTATTATATTTTTTCTAATTGCTATGCAGTCTTCGCCTGTGAGCAGGCATGCAAAACCCCTGAAACAAGGGATGTGACCTTGGTAAGAATACCCCAAATTTGTATGAAATGATAAACAGGGCATTTAGTTGGCATACAGTGCAATAATTAAAAAAAAATACCGAATGAGCTTGGAACATGACCGACAAAACAACCCCTGGCCGCTTTTGGAGCGTTTGTCCAAGAACGAAATCACGGACTTGGTACAGGCCTACCTTCAATATGCATCCAGTATGAAACACATCTATTGGTCCATGTTGGTCTTTATGGTGCTGGTCCTTGGATACAACCTTTTTTTGGGGGGCAATGGACATGGGTATGCAGAGGCCAGGGAGATTCAAAATACCTTTGCCACGGTGCTGATCATTTTTTTGCTTGGTTTTTTGGTCGTGGCCGCCAACATCATAGGCCAATCGATCACGGTGAGGAAGGAAGTGGGCAAAACGGCGGCGAAACACCATTTGGACAAAGAAGCGGTACGCAAGGAATTTCACGGTTTTGTAAAGGCCACGCTCGGGGGGCCGGGATTAAAATGAACACGACAATGAAAAAAACATCCATGACTAAAAATGGAATCGCACAGGGGCATGCCCGTAATGAAGTTTGGATGTGACCATCACAAAACAATAATTGGGATGATATGAAAAGAATGGCAATAAGACAGACCTTAAGGTCTATGGCGTTAACCGGTATGTTCTTGGCAACGGCCTGTAAGGGAAACAACGAAGCCCCCGTGAACGTGGAGCATACGATCAGTACCCGATCGGCAGGATTGGAAGTGGCCAGGGTATTTGTGGGAGCCGATGAAATACAGCCTGCCGAGAATACCTTTGTCTATGGGCAGACCTTCTACACCAACTTTGAGGACATGGACGGGTGGGTGATCGAAGATGGGGATTTCTTCCCCGAACTGGAAGTCCACGTGGTATCCCAACAAGGAGACACCCTACTGGTGAACAAGAATCTTTTTGGCGGGTACGGGCAGCCCCAAGATGTGCCCGTGTTGCACGGATCCCTTACCCTGGCCTATCCCTTTCTTTCCAATGAAGACTACACCGTGCATTACAAGTTGTATGATGCCAAGGGCGGTGCTGCTTTTTATACGGAAATGGAATTGAGCCTGGTGCCCGATCCGCGCATTGAGATAGTGGAAGACGGCCTTACCGCCCAGGAGGTGTACCTGTTCCATGAAAGGGACGGCAAGGTCATTGGCGATGGCAACCTGCCCGTGGGCCCTCCGTTGTCCATGGATTTCCAGATGTTGGAGGGTTTTACCCCAAAAGGCGGGAAAATGGAACTGGGCATGGCCATTTTGGTCACGGATGCCTCGGGCCATAAAGTGGCCGATGTAAAGGACGCCCTGGCCAATACCAGTTATGACTTGTTGGGGCCAAAAGAGGTGGTGAAATCTACCCTTACCCTTTCCAAGGGAAGGATAAAAAATCCATTGCAATGGCAGGTGCGCCTTTGGGATAAAATCAGCGGTGCGGAACTAACGGCCACGGCCACGGTAAATGCAGAATAAGATGAAAGAAACCAGCACGGAAGTTTTCCAGATAGTCCTCCCCAGTGCCTTTAAGACCGTACGCCAGAGTAAAATTGGGTTGCGGGCCGAAGATGATACGGCCCATTGTAAGGTGCAGCACCCACATCTGGAAGTTCGGCTCTTTGAGGTGGCAGATTTAAGGTCGGACACCTATAAAGGCGCCACGCTGGCCGAAAAATGGGAAGATTGGTGCCTGAGCCTCAATTACAAATCGGAGTTGATCGGTTTTAAAGAGGCCGTGTTCAAAGGGCACAAAGTCTTTGTCCTGCACGCCCATACCGATGCCCCTTGGAAGGATATCCATTTTAAGCTTCGCTATTTTCACGTTGCCGTCTTTTTGGACGAAGAGTATTTTTTGGAGTTCAAGACGGTGCACGAAAAGATACCCTCCAACGAACTGGACAATTGGGTGCTACAAACCTTTGAATCCATTGCCTTTTTGGGTGATACGGAAACCAGAAAACAGGCCTATGCCCAACATGTGCTGGACACGCAAGTGGAGTACAAAAAAATGGTGGAGGCCCAGCGAACCGAGAAAGAGCAGCAGGCAGAGGAGAAAAAGAACAGCTTCCGGCAGGTGCAGATCCCCAAAGATGAAAAAGAAGTGTTCAAAGTGGGAACGTTTGATTTTGAGTTTTTTCCGGACGAAACCAAAATCAGTATCGGAGCAATGTCCAGAGATATTCAGTTAACGCTCAAGGCCAAGACCAAAGCAATTGAACAAGCGATCAAAACAAAAGTGCTGGATGATTACCCGGGAGATGGTACGGTCGCCTTGACCTTTCCCGCAAAGGGCATTCATCTGAATGGGCAGCCCCAAGGGCAACTGTATTTTGAAGAGGAAAAGACCAATGCCCCCTTGTTTTTGAATGCCAGAAACGAAGGGTTCGATTACCGCTTGGCCTTCTGTGGTTCGCTCACCTTTGATAACGGTTGGGTGCTGTTAAAGGGGGAAATGACCAAGAGCTATCACAACAAGGCATTCCCGATTTTTGTGGCCAAAAAGCTGGATATGTCGGCCTTAAATTGGGCGGACTACCGGTTTTCATCCATGGAAGAGACGGCCACCGCCCACCCAACGGACGTGCGTTTTCTTACGCTACAAAATCCAAGTTTCACAGCATTGCCGGAGGCTCTGTTCGGATTTGCCCATTTGGAGGAACTTACGCTGCACCAAAAAGCCAATGTCTGGGATGCGGAAAAACTGCCTTTAAGCGTGCTGCAATCGGAGCTGGGACAATTATCAAAACTAAAAAAGCTCCATATCAGTGGCACCTCCGTGGAACAAGTACCGGAAAGCATCGGACAGCTTACCCAACTGGAGCAGTTGAGCATCAACAACAACCTGGTGGCGCAAATACCGGATGCCATTTGGCAGCTGCCCAAGCTCAAATTCCTTTGGTTGTCCGCCAATAAACTAACGAGCATCCCGGAGAACATCGATCTTCCCAGTTTACAGAACATTTCCTTGGATAAGAATGAATTGGCCACCTTGCCCGAATCCTTGGCCAAACAGCCACAATTGAAACGTATAAAACTGAATGGGAATCCTTTGGCGAGCCTGCCAGATGCCTTCAACGCCATCAAGGAAATCGACTTGTCCATAGAGGACAAACAGCGCTTGTTGGACTTTGGTTATAAAGGCGCGGACGGCAAAGGTTTGGTGGATTGGGACGATACCCACTTTTGGGCGCAACACGATGAAGAGTTGGTTGCCGAGGTCAATACCGTCATCAAAAACAACCAGTTGGAGGAATTTACAGATGCCCTGCGTCCCATGGTGAAAAAGGCCATTGGTTTTAAGCACCAAGCCACCGAAGATTATGCCCGGGTGGGCAACCATCGTTTTGGCGGTATGCCAGATTTGCCTTTAAATGTTCCTTACCCAAGATTTGGTGAAAATTGGCGTGAGGATAAAGAAGATTATGTTCTAGAATTTATAGGACAAGTTAACTGTGAGGCAATCGCCCATCTACAGGAATATTTGCCCAGAACGGGCACCTTGTTCTTCTTTTTGGAAACCATGCACAACATCTATGCAGGCGACACAAACCCTGGCAAGATCATTTACGTGGAGGACAACAGCACCTTGGCTTCCGGAAAGCGTTTTCAATTTACCGAAGAAGACTATTTTGAAATGATCGATAGCGGCTACGAAGGGTTCAAGGTTGATGCTACAAAAATAAACAGCGCTCCATCTTTGTACGCCAGTTTCGTGAACAAACATCTTTTTACCGGAAAAAGTGCGGTTTTATTGGAAAACGACAAACTGCTGGATACGCTTTACGATCGCTTTGAAAAACCGCTGAACGATTCGTTTGCGTTTGATTATGCCGTAAATGCCCACGGCTTTACCCAGCACGAGGCCCCGGAACTACAGGCATCACTGGCCAAAAAAGGAAACCCCGAGGATTGGGTGACCCTGCTGGTGGTGACGTCGGCCGGCGATATGCAGTGGAGCGATGCCGGGGATATCTTTTATGTGATCCATAAGAGCGATTTGGCCAAGCTGGACTTTGGTAATGTGTTTGTGACCTTGGAAAGCAGTTGATCGTATGATAAAGCTAATTCTTGACCATAAAACCTACGCTTTGCCATTGAACATTGGTGCGGTAACCGGTGTCTGCACTTTGGATGAAAATTGGCGCACCATGGATTACAAGAATGGGGATGGTCTGCTGGCTTTGTCCCTGAGCTTAACCTATGAGGTTCCTTTGGAAGTTACAGACGCCTTGTTCCACCAGGGTGTGGTGCCCCTGAGCTTGGACGATTTGGAAGAGGGCCAACGCAATCGGCTACAACTGGATTTTGATATCGGTCATTCCAGTTACAATCCCAAAACGGCCAAGATGGACATGCACAACGGGTTTCCCCACTTTCCCCTTCCGGCAGTTTTGGAGAACCACCGTTTTGGAGCGGCCACCTTGGAGCAGACCACATGCTGGTTTCCGGAATTTGGCGTTCCAGCGCGGTTTTCCCAACTGGGCTTTGGGCAATTGTCGGGAGGCTCACATATTGGGTTTTATGCAGAGGGCAAGGTAAAGGACGCCATGGCGGAACTCGGGTTTTCCATTGGGGAGGAGGCCTTGCCCCTGGCGTACAATTTCCAAATTGAAGGCCATGCCAATGAGTTTGTGGGGCTCTCCGAAGGCGATCTGATCAAAGAAATCCAGGACTGCTTTGCATCCATCTATGGAGCCGTGGCGGTACACTCACAAATGGATGGTACGGATGCCACAAATGGAGGGGTCAGGATACGGTATCGATTTTAATGGATGATATGTGATGGAAGGCTTTAAAAAACATACAGCGCTCCAAAACTTGAAACAGGGCGAGTCGCTCAACCTGCTGCGCACTGATTTTGGTGAACCCGCGCCCGTGGTCACCTTCCCGGACCTCTTGCTGGCCAAGCGCAAGCGGAACATTGGTTTTACGGGAGATGAAGCACTTCCGTTTGAAGTAACGCATCAGGTAGATGCGGTCGATTTTTACGGGTACAAGTCGTCCTACGAAGCCTTGGGACTGTATTTGTTTCAGTTGCTGTTTTCCAACAAGAACCATATCCATCTAACACTGACTGGGGAACAATCGAAAATTAAAGATGTATTTTTATATATCGATAGAACGCTTGTAAAAGATTCTTTTCTCAAAACCGAAGCCTTGGCCCTTAGGTCTTATGGGTATTACCGGGAGCAGCTGGAAAAATTTCCGCTTTCTGGCCCGGGCTTCAGTGACAGGACCCTGGCCCCGGAAGACTGCCCCGTATTTTTTTATGGCTGGAGCGATGCACAAAAGAGGTATCTTGAAGACCGTGTTCAATATGCGGACCAATTGATCATTGGCCTTACCGTGGATGGGCTGTGTGCGCTGGCCACTATTTTATTGGATATGGCCGCCGAAGAAAACGACCGGGATGAGGTCTGTCTGGAACACCCCGACCTGGGCTTTGGCGGTACCGGAAAAAACAGTTTGGAAGCCCGTTTTTGGCTGCCCCATAGTTTTGGGTTTTATGGCGATAGCTTGGATGATGTGAACTTATAAAAAGAAGACCGGAGTAGGTGAAAAAAATGGAGGTGTCAGTCTGAACGCAGTTGAAGACCCATAAACATCGAGTTTTATTATCATTTAAATTGCCTACTTCGACTACAATCCAGGCGGGGGCTCAATATGACAATTTGTTCATTAAGATTTTTTGTGATGTACTAAATAATAAGACACCATGGAAAAGAAAGATATACAGCTAACCTTGATCCTGTTTTTTGCCGCTGGCAGTTTTGTGCTGCTCGCGCTCTATGGGTTTTGGCATTTCAACCCAAATGACGCTTCCAAGGGAACGCTGCCGGAAACCGAGGAAACAGCCTCAAAATTGATCTACAATGACGTGTTGCAGACCTATACCGTCTTTAAGGAGTTTACGCCTTCATGGAACCATTACTACGCCAGGCTCACCCTGAACGAGGCGCGTGATTCGGTGGTGGACCCAAAATATACGGTCAAGGAGTTTGGTCTTAAACATCAGGACATCATTAAAATGCAGTACGATCTGGAAAAGCAGCTGCTCATTTGGGAACCGCTGCCTTTGGAGTACATTGTAAAAGCGCATCATCTCAATCGGGACACCAAGCATTTGTTCGGCACCTATGGGTTCAGGGATGCTTTTTTTGAGCTTGCCCAAGATTTGGAACAGGCCTTTGTGAACATTGTAAATCACCATAAACCCACGGATACGGTGGCGACCAGTGTCTATGACGAAAATCAGAAATTCTCTTCCTATTTTAGGATCCTGGAACGTATGGACCGTATCTTTTTTGACATGATGGTGACGCGCTACCCAAGGGATCTGGAGTTTGTGACCAATGTTTCCCCCGAACGGATTGAAACTGCCCAGCTAAGGGCCTTGGACAGGCATGTCTTTGAGCTCAGGAACCGACACGATTGGGAGAAAAATAAGTCGGAGTACAGTTTGGACAGTGGTATTAAGATATGTAATGCGCCAAAGGGGCAGTTTACTACATACCTTGTGAAGAACAATGGTGAAAAGATGCTCTCCCTGATAAAAACGGAAAGGGACCTGTCACGGTTGACCCCCGAAGAAAAACAAATAGCCCTGCAAGACCTTGTTCAATGTACGGAGGCATTTATGAGTGATGTGGAGGAGGATAACCACTATTACATCAGTACGCCCAATGAAACGTTTTTTACAACAAATAAAGCGCAATTCCGCCCGTGGAGCGAAACGGGCCCCGAACCAATGATGTCTTTCTATGCCGATGAAAACGGACGTTACTACATCTTGGCCGGCTATGATGCCTTTAAGGTATTTTACCCGAACCTGGACAAGGCCACAAGGACGCGGCAAAGAACTGAACACGCCACCGATATGCCATGACCCTCGAAAACCAAATTCTAAGTGCCGTAATCCAGGACCACAAAGCGCGTACCGTACTGGGGTTGACGGACTTTGGCGATATCCTCTTCAAGGAAGCCAATGGGCACGGACGGGAACTGTACTCCATCTGTCAGATACTGCCCACAAGGCGCCTCGCCCCAACGCCCAAGGGAGCGTTCCGTTTTCAAATACAGGTGTTGGCCCTGGAGGAGACCTCCTTTAAAAAGATACAAAGGCCCAGCCGGGGCGGGATCTTTGGCAGGGGCGCTTCCGAGAAGGAAAGGGAGCTCCATAGGGTCTTGGTAAAACGGTACGGGCTGCACGCCCAATTGCAACAAAGGTTGGGAAAACTGGCGGAGGGCGAGCTGTACGGCCATTGTGACGATGATGACCACAACAGCAGCAACCCCCACGCCGAGAAGGTGAACAAAGCGGCCTACCTGAGCCAAGTGCTGGCCTACGCCACCCAGCACCCCGAGCCTTTTTACACCGAGATGTACCACCTAAAACGCCACGAAACCACGCCCCCCTTTGTGTTAAAAGAATATTATGGCTACGGTTTTGGCCTGCCGGAAGCGCTTTTTGGCTATGTGCACCTAAAGGGACTTGCCATTTACCATCAGTCCATCAAAGACCTGGAGCCCCAAAAGTTGCTCGGCTTCAAGAACCTCAATAGCCTGTGCCTTGACAATGTGGACGGCGTGCCGCAAGACCTCTTGGAGGTCATACACCAAATGCCCTATCTGGTGGAGCTCAGTTTAACCAACACCGATACGTTCAGGGGGCGGCATAAAATGACCCAGATTCCCACCCAGTTGCACCGCCTTGAAAGTTTGCGCTATTTTTCCTTTGCCGGCAATGAACTTTCGGACTGGTCCCAAATCGTGAAACTCAAAAATTTGCGCACTTTGGATGTGTCCCATTGTGGGCTGACCGCGATTTCCGAACAAATTTCGCAATTGCAATCTTTGGAGGAGTTGAATCTGGCCCACAACGGGTTGGAGCATTTGCCGGATGCGATGGCACGGTTGAAAAACCTGAAGATACTCCGCCTGGCCGGCAACCCATTGGCCAAGATCCCGGAATGGATGGCGGAACTGCGGCAGCTGGAAGTCCTGGAACTTACGCAGTGCGGTTTAAGGACCTTGCCGGAGGCCATGGCACGCTTGCCCAAGCTTCAGGAATTGGGGCTCAAAAAGAATCCGTTCAACACCCTGCCCAAATCGTTGTTGGAACTGCCCAGAAAAGTGGTGCAGATAGAAATGCGCAACCAGGCCCTGTACGACCCTAAGGCCAAGGCAAAGATGGACACCTATCCCAAAGGCAACATTAGGTTTAAAAACGATCTCAATTTTAAGCTGATGGTCATCAACCAATTGATGTATGTGGATGAGGTGCTGCTGCCCAAGTTCAATATAGGGGAGTTTGCTAAAAACCACAAGGGAAGAAACATCGTTATTGATGAAGAGGGCTATGACCCCATCCCCGAAGCCGTGGCTTATTTCAAGGAACTGGAGGTGCCCATGGAGCTGCTGATAGACATCAAAGAACTGAAACCCGATGGCGGGGATGAAATATATCGCCAGATCGTTCCGTTTTGGGATGGGGAAGACGATCGCTTCGATGTGAAGAGCATAGAAGACGTAAAACACTTGCCCAACCTAAAGGCCACCAACACCATGAATTTCTCCAAGGAACAGGTAAAGCAGTTGCGTGCCCTAAAAATAAAAGTAGCCCATTATTGAAGCCATGATACTCACCCAGCAAAATTTGACACCGGAGGCCCTGCTCCGTTTCTTTGAAAAGCATTTTCCCGAAAAAGAGTGGTTTTATCTGGACCTGTATTCCGATGAAGAGACCACGCATCACCTGCGAAACAACAGTATGGGTTTTTATACGGTTGCAACGGGTGTTAAAAGCTATCCACTGGAAATTGGCCTTACCGAGACCGATGAGGACATTGTTGGCGAATATCAGGTAAAAATCGCCAAATCCCTTTCCGAAAAATACCAAATGAAAACGGTGATCGATTTTACCCATCCCAAAAAACCGGACGATCCCTACTACAGCCTTTTGTTCGATGCCGGTCATTGTTTTTTGGTGGACGATAGCGATTGGGAGGAAACGGGGGAGTTTGTTGTTTTGGAACCTTGGGCGGGGTAGGGGCTTTGCACCCTCATTACAAAAAGCTACTACGCCATCTGGTTGAAAGTCCACCGTTGTGCGGCCCCATCTGGGCAGCACCAAGCACCTTGGCCCGGGAACTGTACCAAAGCCGTTGATCTTACTTTACCCTGTACATCCAGTAGGTAACGGCCCCAAAAGCGGTAAGGGTCCACAGGCCCAGGAACAAGACCACGGAGAGGGGCACTTGGGGCCAAGTGCCATTTGGGCCATACCCTTTTATTTCGGCCCAACCGGCCCAGCAGGCCATGAGCAAGAGGGCCACGGTCAAGCCATAGGAAACAAGGGTGGCACTTCGGTGGTGTTTTGTGCCGATCTTTAATTTTTGGCGCTGGGCCTGCAGGTAGGCCCCGGAGAGGCACAGGAGCGATAGTCCCAAACCAAAGATAAAATAGGCCCATTTGGACCAAAGCCCCCAGAACTTCCCAAAGTGCAAAAGATCCACGGCTTCCCACCAACGGTCATAGAGGGACAACCCACCCGCTTTTTGAATTTGGAGCACCCTGCCGTCCGCCGCATTGAGACTCACAAAGGCCGTCCTAATTCGGGTCAGCCATGCGCCGTCATCCCCTTCAAGGAACAATTTTCCGTCCTCGTACTCGTAAAAGCCCAGGCGTTCAATATGGAGTTCGGGATAGGCCTCCTGGGCCGTTTTAACCAATGTGGAGATGGGCAGAAAACTGTGGGTTCCCAGGTGCTCCACGGCCGCGGTCTCTTCATAGGCGGGCTCGGGCAGCCACCATTCCAAAAGGTACCAAGCGCCCGTTGCCCCCAGGAGCAGGGCAAACCACAGGGACCAGATCCCCACCAGTTTGTGCAGGTCGGACCAAAAGATCCTGGTGCCCGCCCCGGTGTTCAGCCTAAAAAGGCCTTTTTTCCATTTTTTGTAGGTCAGAAAACCGGTGAGGGCGGAAAGGAGAAGCACAAAACCGAACAGGCCCACCACAAAGTACCCGATCGGCACGCCAAAAAGGCTGAAAAAATCGGCCTCGAAAAAAGACATGTGCAGGCTTCTGAAAAAACGCTGAACGTTAAAGTACGATGTTTGCTCCAATAGCCGGTAATCCACGGGGTCTATATAAAACCTAAAGGGCAGCCCTTGGGCGTTCTCTGCCCATCCGCTCAGGGCGTACCCGGGTTTTAAAGGGGCGCTCAGTTCTTGTAGGGCGGCCTGCGGAAAGTTGGACTTGAAAACCGCGAAGGCCCGTTCCCAAGCTATGGGGCCCCTTGCCTCCCCGGCCTGCACCGACGGATGGAGCAGACGGTCCAGTTCGTTGGAAAAAACGGCAACCGTTCCGGACCAGCAGATGACAAAGAGCACTAGTCCGGCAGTGATGCCCGTCCAGGAATGGATGTTAAAATATGTTTTCCTCTTGATCTTCAATCAATATTGGGGGATTTTGACTACCATTTTTTGGTGAGTGTGATTTGAAAGAGCCTACGATCGCCCACGGCAATTTGATTCACGCCAAAGATACTGTCTTGGGCCGCCGTATAGAAGGTGGTATCCAACAAATTGAATATGTTTGTCCGTATTTGAAGGTTATTGGAAAACGTATAACCTAAAGCAAAATCCAGGCGGGTGTATGCGGGCAATTGGTACTGGTTTGCGCTATTGGCTTCGCGTTCCCCCTGATAAACAAGACCAAGCCCCACATCGAGCCCTTTGATGTTTAAGCTACGCCCATTGTAATTGATGAAACTGCTCCACTGGAAAATGGGGACATTGGCAAAGCGGTTGCCCACGATATCGTCATCGCTTTGGGTGATCTCGGAATCCTGCACGCTCATACCGCCAAAAAAGGAGAGGTCCCGGGTAAGTTTCCCGGTGAGGTCCAGTTCAAAACCTTTTATCTCTGCCGTGCCCAAGGGGGCCAGGAAAAATTCGGTCAGCGAGTTGCTGGGGTCGGCAATGGCAATGTTTTCACGTTCCAGGTAGTACACTGAGGCCGTGGCAAGCGCCCTGCCCCCAAACAGCTGTAATTTTACACCGCCATCAAGGGAATTGGCCCGGATGGGGGCTATGCGTTCCCCGTCCCGGGTAACGCCGGGTTGTGGTTCGCCCGAGGAAGAATAGCCCACAAATCCCGTTAGTGACTTGGTAAGGTCATAGGAAGCCCCCAAGCGGTAGGAGAACAGTTGGTCGTCAAAAACCTCATCAAAAAGTTCAACGGGGTCGGGGGCAAAATCGGCTTCCAAGAGGTTCAGGGCTTCCGTGCCAATGCCCGAAATATCATCGCGCTGAAAAACCTCTATGGCGTCATAGCGCAAGCTGGCCACGGTTCTGAACCTGGGTGTCCATTCGGCCAGCCATTGTCCAAAGACGGAATTGATCTTATCGCCCCTCACAAAATTCGGGAGTACAAAGGAACCGATCAGAACGGGTTCCTGATCGTTGTTGGGCTCAAAGATGTCCAGCTCGTTCAGGTAATCCCCATAGATAAAATCGCGGTCCTCGTCCGTAAAGATATCGGTGTTGTCCGCCAAGCTTCCGCCCAGGTTCAGGGTATGGCTTGTTTTATCGGTCGTAAAGGTTCCGGTAACATCCAATTGCAGGGTCTCACTTTTCAGTTCCGAACCAAAATCGGCAAAAAAGATTTCCGTTACCGAATTGCCGGAAAAGGTAAGGCCATCCTCCTGGAACAGGGCACCATCGCCCTCCGTATTGCCATTGCGGAAGGACATTTCGTTGGAGCTCTGGGTATTTCTTTGATAGTACAACCTGGCGGAAAGCCAATCGGTGAACTGGTGGTTCAGCGAGAGGTCCAATCTATGGTTTTGGGTTTTTAGCTCGTCGTTCTCCCCGTGAAAACTGAAGGTGCGGGGTAAAAAGTTGTCTTCAAGTCCGGCGCCCTCAAGGTAAATGATGCCCCTGTCCAGCGGGTCGTCCTGCCAACTGAACTCGTACTCGGCAACCAGGTTGGTCTTGTCGGAGATCTTCCAATCCAACGAAGGGGCAACGGTGATCACGGGCCGTCTTTGTTGCCCATCCCTCCAAAATTGTTTTTGTTGGTAGGCCGCAACGATGCGCCCATTCAATTTGCCTTCCACCAAAGGCCCGGTAATGTCGCCGCCCACACGGAAAAAGTTAAAATCGCCCCCGCCCACGAAAGCTTCGGCGGCAAAGGTATCCAAGGGTTTTTTGGTCATAATGTTCACAAAACCGCCCGGGGAGGTCAAGGAGGCCTCCACCCCCGATGGGCCTTTTACGACCTGTACCCGATCAACGGTCTCAATGGCGCGGATGCCCTCGGTGGTAATGGATTGCCGGATGCCGTTGATAAAGGTCTGCGTTTGCGGAAAGCCCCTGACGATGAAGTTTTCTCGATTGCTGCCACCGTTGTCCGCGTTGGCAATGCCGGGCACATAGGTGATCACCGATGCCAGGTTACGGGCGCCCAAATCTTCAAGTAACTCGTCGCTCATCACGGAAATGGACACGGGAGCCTTCACGGTTTCCAAGGGAATGCCCAAGGCAGCCGTCTTTTTTACAATGTAGCCCTCTTCCCTGGTGCCGCTTACCACAACCTCGTTGAGCATCTGCGAATCTTCCCGCAATACCTGGTCCAGCTCCAGGGTGGTGTTTTCCTTGATGGTAACGCGCTGCGTTATGGTGGCGTACCCGAGGGCGGAAATTTCCAGCATCTGGTCGCCCACCGGAATATTGGTTATGTTGTAACGCCCGTCCGGACCGCTGGAGGCGCCAATGGTGGTGCCTTGGATAATGGCGTTTGCCGAGGCAATGGGCTCCCCTGATTCCGAGGTCAGCGTCCCCGAAATGGCCCCTACTTGGGAGTGGGCGGCCACAGTGCCCAGAAATAACAGCAAAAGATAGCATGGGAGGTTTTTGGTAAGAAAGGTCATTTACACTTATTTAGATTGATTAAAAACAAGAGCGCAAATGTAAAGCCTATTTTTGCGGGAACAAAATTATTTAGATTGATTTTAAATAGTTTTTTTAGGATGGTGTTCCCCCACGGCAAAAAAGAGCGGGTGGTATGGGGTGGGCGGTAAGGGCATGCCCCGTAAATTGGCTTCAACCAAGGGTCCGCAAATTGGGAACGCCTCTTCGCCCAAGGGGTCAAAGTGTTTTTTGGTGGACGATAGCGATTGGGAGGAAACGGGGGAGTTTGTTGTTTTGGAACCTTACACTTTTTGATGTTTTTACCGGAAAACAGGGTGGTCTGCCCCTAGTCCTTGCGTTAGCTTTGGGGCAGTGATCCCCTTTGTACGAAATGAGTATGTTTTAACGTTAAGAAAGAGGAGGGCCGTAGCGGGCCGGCAAAGGTTTTTTGCCCTGTGGGGGCCAGTACCACCGAATGGTTTACATAAGCCTGGCACAGTCCATTTTAAAAAGGGCCGCCACACAAAACAGTATGGAAGTATGAGAGCGTATTCACTGGAAATTTTTGCGGACTATTTTCAATTTTACCTT
The DNA here is from genome assembly GCF_047345505.1 of Maribacter aquimarinus. Taxonomy (NCBI): domain Bacteria; kingdom Pseudomonadati; phylum Bacteroidota; class Flavobacteriia; order Flavobacteriales; family Flavobacteriaceae; genus Maribacter; species Maribacter aquimarinus. The sequence goes on from NZ_JBLFEO010000008.1 coordinate 103,614, forward strand.
TTCGATGAAAAAAGCAACCCCAATTTTGAGGAGGAATGGTCTCCATTTGCCGTGAACAATCTTATGGCCGTCACCAAAGAAGGCATTGGAATTGAAACGGTAAGAAATATGGTGGTCCCCGTGCACCTCATCCTCCATGATGCGGAACCAAGACTGCGGGAAGATGTACGTTCCGTATTCCAAATCAATGAAGCGGAGATATCCATCAGGTCAGGAAAGTTGGTGGTTATGGGGTGTAGCGATTATCTCCCCGAGGCAAAAAGAATTGAACTGCCCAACGGAAGATATAAGATCAGGGTGTATTACCATGGTTTGGATACCGTGTCTGAAGACGGACTGGATGGGGATGACAGCTATGGGATAGAGATTTGGAAAACCAATAAGGAACAAGCGCCCACCTTCCAAAAAATAAAGCCGCTGCCCAAGCGGTAGTGCATGGCGAAGGTCAAAAAAATGGAAACGGAACAATGGGCCATAAAGAGAGCATACAGGGTAAGATCTATAACACGGAACATCAGTCCGAGTTCAAAAAAGATGCATTGAACACCGCTCCGCTCTTGTATGAACAATGCACTTTCCAAAATTTTGAATGTGATACGATCAGGGATGCCGATTATAAAAAATGCCATTTCAGCAACCTTCATTTTTATTGGACCTTGTTCAACCTTACCCAATTTACGCAGTGCAGTTTTCAGAACTGCGCCTTTGCGGGCGTCACTTTTGCGGAGTGTAAGTTTATGGATTGCGATTTTGAAGATTGTAAATTCATCAAGGACAACCTTGGGCGAAACTGTTGTTTTGAGGGTACCACGATTTCTAATTGCAGGGTTGACGCCACCTCATCCCTTGGTTTCGATGTTTAGGCGGATGATCGCCACTGGACAGAACCTGGATGGACAAGCCCGCCCTCCTTGCCCGGGGTGCCGCCTTTAACCCGGATGCAATGGATTTTATGCTGTAATGGAATTTCCAATGCATTATCCGGGCCTGACCAAACTCGGGTTTTTCACTGAAAACAGGGTGGTTTGTCCTTTGTACTTCCTCTAATTTTATATCTAAATCCCCTTTTGAAATATTTGCCTAAGGTTTCCCGTTCAATAGGGGTGCCCCGTCTGGGTCGCAGCAGCGGGGCCAGGGCTTTCAAACCAGGGGTTTAGGGCAATGGAACTTAAATGTCGTCATCAATGAGTTCGTTTTTGTATTTGTACAGACCCACTGAACGCGGCATTGAGCTGTACGTAAACGGTATGGCCACCTTGGAGGGCTTGTTGGTATGGCGTCCGTGGGATACCATAAAGATCACCTCCGCGGCGGCCACGGGATACAGGCATTACGGATTTGCCACGGAAAGGGAATTTCCCGAGCTGAAAAGTGTGGAGGCGCTGATCCATTTTCTTGAAGAACACGATGATATTTGGCTGATCGATCTTGCAATTGAAATCGTGGGCAGGGGCACCTTGACCACCCATGACGATGGCGAGTGCCACTTTACCCTGAAGCACAAAAAAGATGCCATGGCGGTGTTGAAAAAAGTAACGCCCCAACGTGAGACCGATCGCATTGTTGGCACGGTGGTAAAGTACCCTGGCACCTATGTGTCCCTGGATGCCAAAAGGCGTATGCGAACCTTTGCCTCCTTCAGCGATTACCTGGCTGCAGATGATGGCAGCGGAGCAAGTTTTGGCAAGGCCCAAGTGCCGGCATCGCAACCCAAGTCCCCTAGAATGAATACAAACAACAACCGTAAAAAAGATAATGATGAACATCCCAAAAGACGCATTTGATATCATTGGCTTCGAGGCCGATGAACGAAAGTATTATCCATCGCAAAAGCAGATGGACCAACTCAAGAAATATTGGTCTGCCAAGGAACAAAGGAACAATCTCCTTTATTCGGATATGGAAATCCCCCTGGGGCACTCCCGCTACGGTGGCTGTGTTATAGACCTCCCCAAAAACGAGCCATTTCCCCTGGCGCCGGAAGAATACGATCACCCTACCTACCAAATAGCCAAAGATGGTTTTGATGCCAATTATCTGCGTTTTGTGGCCCAATTTGATATGGAAAAAGTGGGCGCCCAGGACAAAACGGGACGGCTTCCCAAAACGGGCCAGCTATATTTCTTTGCCGATATCTACAACGAAAAGGGCCATGTCTGCTACGTGGATGTGGCCGCGGATGAACTGGAGCGGGTCATTGTAAAGCACGATGACATTTTTTATGTGGGATGCCTTGTCAAGGAGTTTGCCGCCCAAACAGAACGTTTTCAAGACCGTTCCAGACCTTTGGACGTAGGGGCCGGGGAAACGGAATGTGGGGATTGTGGGGAAGATTTTAGGAGCTGCGGCTGCAATTCGGAGTTTAACGAGTTCCAAATGGAAGACCTTACCCCCGATGGCAGGGTGTACGATATGTGGGTGGGTGCAGAAACCTCCAAATTTTTCGGCATTTTCACGGAATTGCAAGCCAATAGTATGGAAGAAATTGTGGAAATGACCTGTTCCGATCAGCTCCTGTTGTTGCAGATCGGGGAAAACGGTTTTAACGAAGAGGGCATCTTTTACGTGGGCATTCCCAAAGAAGATTTAAAGCATTTGAACTTTGATAATTGCACGTTCCGTTGGTCGCAGACCTAATGGACAAACAACATGGTTATGGCAAAAACAGCAACTTGGACTTGGCCCGATCGCTATTCCAGTTTACGCTTGGTGGAGTTCACCAAAGCGGATAGGGAGTACATTGCTTCCTTGGCCGTAGGCTGGAGCATTACTGAGACCGGCGCTCCGGAATTGATGCAAACCGATGGCGAATGGCTTTCGGAACTGTTTGAGGACGATACTGAAAAAGAAGGGTGTTTGAGCCTATTCCTGCACAAGGCCGAATTGCCCAATGGGCGGTACACCATGGAAAATCCCTATCTGGGCAAAGAGCTAATGCCGGCGGTGTTGGAAGATGCCTTTTATGGGTATAGGGACAAGGCCACCAAAACAGCCTTTCTCAATGACCCAGTGCTGGAACTGGAAGTGACCGACACCCTAAAAAAGCTATGGGTCTCTTGTGATGTACGGGCCTATGGGTTTGACCCCAAACGCGGTTTTCAGCTCACCGAGCTACAGCAGATTATAGACCCTGGAAAGCAGCTGAGCAAGAAAGAGGTGTCCCAAGAGAAAAAACGCTACAAAGGGCTGTTGTTTCGCTACCTTTTGTTTCTGGTGCGAAAAGGCAGCTTGCAAACGGGTTGGTACCACAGTCACAACGGCCATGTATGGTCCCCGGGCAAAGACTACGCCCTTGCCGTGGAACGTAACGCCTGCGAATGGTGGCAACATCTAAATTCCGATTTTTTTCAGGGCATTGGCGATTTTGTGCAGTTGATGTGCGCCCTGACCAAACTCGTGAAACATCTTGCGCCAACTGGGGGAATGACCTATAACGAAGTGGCGGCCACCTTCAATTTTCAGCGTTTGTTTCGGTATGATTCAGACAATATGGGGCGGTTGGACATTTCCTTGGAAGAAATCCTACTAAAGCTCTTGGAACATTTTCCAGAGGAAAACACCTTGGTGGACGAGTCCGAAGGCTGCCCATTGGTGCTGGTACTGGTACGCATATACAATGCCCAAGGCCGGTTCAAGGAAGCCCATCGACTCTTGCAAGCGGCCGGTTTGGATTTGTTTACCGAAAAGCAATTGGAGTTTTTCTGTACCGGGCCCAACCGCTATGAGCAGCTGGCCTTTTATGAAAGTTGCATTTGCCGTATGGCCAGTACGGGCAATTACAATCTCTGGCGTTTTCCCCAGTTTCCAAAGTTCACGGAAGCCGAATTTGAGGAATTTGAGCTCTATAAAGGAGCCTACCTCAGGGGTTCCAAGGAACACCGCTTGGAAGAGCAAAAAATAGAGAAGGCACTGCGGGCGCGCCCAAACCTGGGGATGGATATGAGGAAGTACTTGGATTTTCGCTTTTTCAACGATTTGGAGTCCATTTATGCCCACCTGGAAGAAAACCAAATGGAAGGGGACTTGGACCAGCTTCTGGTGGCTGTCATTGGGCAGATACATTTGTTGTCGGAATTAGGTCGTCGTTAACAACAGGGGTATAGGTTTTTTTGTCAAGGAACACAGAACCTGCGAATACCTGAAAAATGGAGTGAAATGAACATTTTTAAAGCACAAAAACTATATCCTGAAGAAGATACCCCGCTGCTGGAGCACTACGCAGCATTTGACGCGGTGTTCATAGGGCTGTTGCCCTTTTTTACTTGTGGGGGAAAAAGTGCCGGTGCCAAAAGTTCCAAACAACAGCTGTCGCCCAAAGAGGCACGGGAAAAGGACCCTCTCTTGAAAAACATCGGTCTGGGTCCCAATGTGGAGGTCTATCAGACCAACGAAGCGTATCCCAATGATGATGAAATTGCCCGGAACGGTAGCCCGGTTGCCTGGAAGGAAATCATAGGCAAAACAGATCTTACGGATCATCGTGAACTGAACAAGGCACTGATGACCTCCATAGGAGCGTATAAAAAACCCTTGCAACGGCACGATTTGACCAATGAATTGATGGACTATAGCACCAAAAACAATATTTGGCACCCTACTGAGGGCGGTTACGATGTATTTACCAAGCGGGCGATGTACCGTTTTTTCAAACAGTTGGGAATGGACCAGATTACGGTACAAGATGAATTTTATGAGGAACGAATTGAAGTGAATGTCAACAGCCTTTCGGAACAACAATTTATAAAAAGTGTCGGTTTTTCTGATTATTATCTCTACCCCAATAATAAAGCGGTTCTTTTTTCCATCGGTTGGGACTATTTCTTCTTTTTTATCGCCATAAAAGAGGGCATCGTTCCAAAAAACAAGATTACAGAACATTTTGAAGGGTTCTGGGCCACTGCAACGGATACCCATAACTGGACTTGGGAGGCCGGGGAAATAGAACGCATTTTAAATGGAAAGTGAGGAGCCTTACCGGTACTAGATTTGAGCGTTTTGACGTTATGGACATGGTAATCAATACATAACGACAAGCGTAGGGGAAACTTTTTGATGTTACCGGAAACGGAAAGTGCAAGAGGGGAAAAGGCAAATAGGTAAACTTAAACAAAGGAACAATGAAACATCCGTGCCCCATTTTTGGACACACAGCGGAATGATTACGGTGGATGTTACATTTGACCTTTGAAAAACAATAAATATGAACAGATGAAACAGGAATTGGAAACATTTAGTAGGGCCATTTTGGCCTACCAAACCGCATTGGACAAACAAGACGATTATTACAACGAGCAGTCCTGTCTGTATTATGACCGGTTGACCTATATGGAACACGACGGACTGTTCGATATCACTTGGTACGCCGGAAATTACGGCTTCCAGTCCACCTCCTTGGAAGAACTGGAAAAGGCGACAATGCCCGTAATCGAAGATAGTGAAGAAGGCCTTGATTATTTTGAACAGGGGTTGGACTGCCTCATCGATCTCTTGGTGGCCCACGCCGATAAGGTGCGGAGCCTAAGCCTTTTGAATCCGCATAACTTTGGGTACAACGGATCTGCCAATTGGGACCTGATACGCTTGGCCGAGCATAAGGCGGTATTTTCCAATCTACAAGCATTTAGGGTGCAGCTCCACCAAGAGGGAGACCATAACCATAGCGTTATTGGTGATATAGACCGTGATGGCAACAAACAGGTGACCCAGGTATTGGCAAAAATGCCCAACGTGGTGGAACTGGAACTCCCTACCCCGCCAGATGCCGATTTTTTTAAAATGCAGTTCCCCAAGTTGAACTATATGAAGGTGCAGGCCGGCTATGATTCCAAACACTTCATTAGGCATTTGGCCGCATCACCTTTGGTGGGACAGATAAGGTTGGATTATATGGATTGTCTTTTGGATGGTACCGGTCAACTGTCCGAAGCGGACAAGGCCCACATAGAAAAAATTGAAGCTGAGGAAGCTGAGATCGCCAATGCCGATGACCCCAACGCGGCGCGAGAGCAAGTGGAGCGAAGGCGCCTTGAGGAAGCAGGCTTTTCCAAAGAGGAAATAGCACTGGAAATGGACAAGCCCAACCGGGAAGAAACCCTGCGGTTGTTGCGCATTATCGAGGAAACCGAGGAAGACGTTCAGGATGCGATGGCCTATTATGATCAAATAGGACGTTGGCTGGAGAATGGCGAATACAATCAAGAAAATGATTTGGATGAACCCTACGAAGATGAGTACGAGGAAAGCCCCACCCATACCAAACGCACCCCTTTTGCCGATTATGAGGCCTTGGTGAAATCAAAGTATGTAAGATCCTCCTGGAGCTTTAGATTACGGGAGCCGTATTTGACCCAGGAAGAACAGGTGAAATTGCACAAGGCCAATCCGGACATACAGTTCTTGTACATTCCCACCCCAGCGAGCTATTACCTGAGTCATAAATTTGGGGAATCCCGGTGGCAATGATGGCCAAGGACCTTAGGGACAAGTCCTGCCCGGCCTCGGTATGGAAAACCTTTTTGTCTTAAAGAGTACCGGAAGCAAACAAACCCTTTTTGAAATTGATATGAAACCACAGCAATACCAGCACGTTATGTTAGCAGCACTTTTGGGCCTTCTTGGGGCCTGCAGTCCCAAACCTTTGGAGAATGGCCCCTATGCGGGCAGGTATTTTTACAAAGGGAGTACCGTGTACTATCATAAGCCCTCCAATGTCTTGAATACCTACCAAAAGGTGCCCGGGGCGGACAAGGAGAGTTTTCAGGTGCTCCATCATTCCGTGGGCAAGGATAAAAACCAAGTTTTTTACCGGGATGTGCCGCAAGGTCAGGTGCACCACCCCAGCTTTCGGCTGCACGGCGGTAGGCTCAAGGACAAGGACAAGGTGTACCGCAGGGTGGCCGGGCAGAAGTTGTTGCAGCCCATTGACAATCCCGATATGGACCCCGAAACCTTTGAGAACCTGGATTGGGACCATGACCAGAATACGGATTATTGGGACAAGGACCGGGCACATTACTATTTTAAGAGGCAGACCTTGGAGGTGGATTACGAAACTTTTGCGTTGGCAAACACCCATTTTCTGACCGATAAAAATAGCCTTTACACCCATTTGGGGCATTGGAAGTTTAAACTACTGGGCGCCTTGGGGAATGATTTTAAGGTCCTTAATGACCATACGGTAAGGAACCAAGACACGCTCTATTACTTTAATCCCAGGGGTGGCCGACAGCTGCGCAAAGTGGCTGTGGCTCCAAGGGACAGCATAGGGTCTTTGCACGACCATATCGTTCGCGTTAATGATGTTATTTTATTGTTCGGCACACCTTTGGAAGCTTCTGGTTATGATGCTGAGAGCTTTGCCTTTGTGGCGGAGGAAACCTTTGGTGGCCAAAGTATGTACAGCAAAGACAAGCACCAAGTGTATCTAAATCATAACGTCATTTTGGATGCCCATCCCGATAGCTTTACGGTATTGAAGGGCAACTATGCTAAAGATGGGGCAACAGTATATTACAAAGGGGAAGCCTGTCCCAATGCCGACCCCAAGACCATTGCTTCACTGGGCTGGGGCTACGCCAAGGACAAGGACAAGGTTTACCTTCGCGGCAGCGTGTTGGAAAATGCAGATGCCGCCAGCTTTGGGCCGCGTCCGGATGACCCCACCAGGTTTCGGGACAAGAATTACGATTTTTAGAGCATGCCCATCCAAGGTGCCGGAACTTGACTACGTCTTAACCAATGAACAGGTAACCTTAATTTTCCCTGAATATGGGGTAGTGGTACCTTCAACTACACTTTATTTTTGAGTATCTATGGGTGATGGCATATTAAACTTGAATAAAAAACATGGTCAGTATGAATTTTACAAAAACACTTAGCAACCATATATTGATTTTCTTTTTGACCTTTTTGTCGTTGACACCGGGTACGGCTCAAAAAACAACCGATGAAATTGCAGTGGAATTCATTGAGCTTTTTGATGAATACCCCAAAAAAGCATTTGAATATGTAGGCGAGATGGGGTTGATTGATTTGTCGGACGAAACGGGGTTTGTAAGAATGGCGGATGAAGTATTCTATCAGGTGCTTGGGTTGGGCGATTATTATGGTTATGAAAAGATAAATGAGCACAAGGCTGGCAATAGCTATAAACGGGTTAGATACCTTCTTAAATATGAAGCGAAACCTATAGGACTGAATATGCTTTTTTACAAGCCGCATAAGATTTGGCTCATTGGAGGTGTGCAATTGGACTATGAATTGCACAATGAATTAATGGCCATCAAAGCATTATACGAATCCAAGGAAAACAAGTTATAACAAATTGCCTGAACATATATAAGTGAAAATGGCTTTCCCAAATTTGAATTGAAATACAAATGAATGAACGAAAAACTATGAAAAATCTAAAATTTGCACTGCCAAACAAGAAGGGTAACATCCTGGTTTTTTTAGCCCTTCTCTGCTTAACGAACTTACGTGGCCAAAGCACTACGGATGAACTAACCGCCAGATTTTTTGAGGCATACACTGAGTCCCATACAGAGGGTATCAATTATCTTTTCAACACAAATCCCAAGCTGATGGAAGGAAAAAAATCCCAATTCGATGAGATGGTAACTACGGTGGAAGCTATCTCATCAAATCTGGGTGCGTATCGAGGTCATGAGAAAATTGGTGAAAGTAGTATCGGTGACCAAAAAAAGTATGTAAGTTTCCTGCTCAAATATGATTTTATACCTGTAAGGTTAGGTTTGAATCTTCAGAAGCAACAAGACAATTGGGTGTTGGCGGGTATTATGTTTGATACAGAGGAATTTGAAGATGAGCTCCATGAAGCGGCAAAACTCTATCGTATGCCCAAGAAGGTATCCATGGAGCACAGGGGTGTTGAAAAAGTTATCGCTAAATTCTTTGAGAACTATCGTGAATCTCCGGAAAAAGCAGTGGATTATGTTGCAGAATTGAATGAGATCAGCGGTCACAATGAAATAATAAACGTAGAGGAAAGTAAAATTGAACTATCGGAGTTTAGCGCTTCTTTAGGGGAAATGAAAGGTTATGAAAAAATAGACCATATACAGTTTACTGAAAGCTATGCACTTACGTCATATCTGGTAAAATCTAAAACAAACGCTGTGCGGTTTAGTTTTGTGCTTTACAAAGCGGACGCCTACTGGAGAATCACAAATTTCACTTTTGATGACGACTTGTTCGAAGAGCTGCAGGAAGCTGCAAAGGTTTACCGTTTAAATTGAGGGTGTATTGTTCAAATAAGCATATAGTGCAGGGCTACTTCCCGCCCTTGTATAAAGCATTCGCTATGGCATATGTTTTTTCCCCAAATCCCGGAGTACATGACGGTGCTATAAATTGTTTGGCGGAAAACAGGGAGTAAAGAGGTTTTTGCATTGCCTGTTTTTTACTGTTTGCCAGTAGCGTTCCGGCGGAGTCTCGCAGCCCGCACCGTTATTGAAAAAATTCAGATCCCGTCTCAAATTGGACCCCACTGGTGGTGTCTTTCTCCTGCTGGCATCGCTGTTTTTTCCAAAAAAAATACGGGGTTCAGGGGCAAAGGCTTTTGTCAGTAACCCTATGGCATCAAGTGCTTTGTAAGTGAAAAAGTGTCATTTTGAGACCTCGCGGCAGTGTCAAAATGACATTTGTTCTTTTTGAAATCTTTAATGATCGCGGGTCAGGATTCTTAAAAAAGAGATAAAAGAGACAGGCAGGGCCTGGCCCATTACGGCTGGCATTTTTTTTGCCCAGGTGTCAGTGAGTTTAATGGAATGTTATTGTTTAACCTAAAATTTTGTAGTTATGAGCACTATGGTAGCAACAAAAAACAACGGGAGCATGGCAAGCACAAACTCAACTGGCCGTACCTCCCCGATCTGGTCCTCTTGGATAGATGAGGTCTTTAACCGGGACCTGCCATCGGTCTTCACCTCCAACTTTAACATGGGCATGACCCTGCCCAAGGTAAACATCCGGGAAACCAAGGACGCTTATTTTGTGGACATGGCCGTTCCCGGTCTCCAAAAGTCCGATTTCCAGATCCATCTGGACAACCAGGTGTTGTCCATCTCCACCGAGTTGGAAGAGGACAAAGAGGAGGAAGGGGTGAACTATACCCGAAGGGAGTTCGGATATGCCTCCTTTAAGCGTTCCTTTTCCCTGCCCGAAACCGTGAACGAGGGTGCCATTAAGGCCGAGTATGTTAATGGAGTGCTCAGCATCCATCTGCCCAAAAAGGAGGAGGCCAAGCAAAAACCGGCCAGAACCATCAAGATTTCCTGATGCAATGAACCAAGACGCGGAACGGCACCGGCACCAAGGTGCTGTTCCGTATTTTTTTTGTGCCAAAAGAGCTTGTGTGGGCACGTTAGGCAAGCGAAGGTACTTTATTTACGTGCAGTGCCGCGACAACAGCTGCCCGATGATGCCGATATTGGCCCTTATGGGTCTTTGGGATGGTCCAAAACATCCCCGTTAGAAAAATGGCCTTGAAAATGAAGACAAAAATTTTGGAGATACAACGCTTTCTTTGGTGCTGTATGGCACTGTTTGCGCCGCTTTCCCTGAGCGGACAAACTTTCTACGCCCTGCAAGTGGACCATAAGATACGTGCAGAGGCCAGGGACGTTACGGCCAGGTACCAGCCACGTTTGGTCATGGGCGTGGACCAGGCCTTGGAGTTCCAGAACACCGTAGCGCGGTTCTTGGTGAAAAAACGGGCCGTGGAACGGGACACCACTTTGTCGGCCAAAGCAAAATACGAAATCCTGAAACAGCTGTCCGGCCGCGAGACCTCGGCAATGGCCCATGTGCTGGAATCCTATCGTTGGCAAGAATACATGCGCCTTAAACCACGGCTGCAGCCCATCCGTGAGCCACAGTGGGCAGACCGGCTCATTGCCAATGATCAGTAGCTTTTTTGGGTGCGTTTGCCCCAAGTGATAAATAACCATGGGCGGGGAAAGGAGTTGCCTGCTGCGCACTTGGGCCAGATGGGGCCTCCCACCTTGGTGTTTGTTGCAATGGGATCGTGCGCCCTGTTCTTGTACCACATTCCGTATTTGGGCCAGGAAATAATATTTAACATTTTTTCCGCTCGTTTCTGATGCGCCCTTTTATATATTTGAGCTTTCAAAACATCGGTGAAATAACAAATAGGCTTGAAACGTCAGAAAGAAATACTAAGGTCGATCATAGCAGTTATCCTGCTAACGGCTTTGTTGTTGCCCTCGGCGATTGAGTTTGTGCACTTTTCCGATGGCCATCAGCATGTGGTTTGTAACGACAGTTCGGATCATATCCACGAGGCCGCCCCGGATTGTGGCGTATTTCACGCAAAATTGAATTCCTTTCATTACCAAGTTGCAACCTATCCTCAACTTGATGTCCTTACGGTACCATCGGACCATGTGGCCTTGTACGCCCCTTTGGCGGTCGTCACTTTTGTCCATGCCATTCCTCAATTAAGGGCGCCCCCCGCCATCTCCTAGAGACCTTCCCGTAGGGCCGCAGTGATGCGTTACGGTTTCCATTTAAAAATGGAACACCCGCCGCCATCACCGGGCCAAGGATTTCAAAGGGCATTTCTTGTCCTTTATCAGCCGTTTCATAGCTGTATTTTATGCAAGATCCAGTAGTAGAGTGATAGAAACATAGCACCTGTTCCATGTATAGAACTGATTGGAAACACACCATTTCTTACCTTTTATTGGCTACCTTCTTGTTGTTTCGGGTGGCCAACCTGCACACGGTTGCACACATGGTCAGTGGCGAGGCCGAAAGTGGGCATTGCGAACTGTGTACGCTCATAACCACCACCAACCAAACAACGCCACTGCAAGTTGCCCCGGCGCAGGAGACGGTTTCCTCCATTTATCTTTTAGGTGTTTCGGAAGAAAAGAGCATCGCTACATACAGCGCTCCGGGCCAAAAAACCATACTTTCCGACTACTTCCATAACAAACCGCCCCCTTTTATCTTCTTGGGATAGGTACGCCTTGTTGCCATCTGTTTTTTTTCAAAGCTGAAGTGCTTTGGCTGCCCGAACCAATCGTTCGGTGGCTTTAAAGTGCTTGTGCAACGGGTTACCGCTGACTCCATCCCAATATGGGCAAATCGCTCCTGTACGCTCTTTGCATGCGTTTCCCGGTTCGGGGTGGCTTAAACGGCGATGCACGTTCCGGAAAAGGATGCCATCCAGCATCCGTTGCGTGCCGTGGTCAGGGGTTTCACAACAGTTGTTTTTCAATATATGATATGGGCTCAAAAAGGCCCTAAACCGTTTGTATGTACAGACTTCGCACTTCTTTTATAGGGCAGTGGGCCCTGCTTTTCCTTGTTTTGGGCAGTTGTTGTTCCGCCATGGCCCAAGACTTGGGCGGCCGCGTGGTCAACACCGGCGGGTTTCCCATAGTGGCGGCCACGGTGCGCGTGCTTCCCGGGGGGCAGTTCTCCACAACCGATGAACAAGGTTTTTTCCTCATAAAAGGGGGTGGCAGTACTTCCCTCCTGACTTTGGAAGTGAGCCACGTGGCCTATGCCCGGGTAACCATTCAGCTTTCGGACGGCGCAGGCTCCCCGCTGGAGATCGTCATGGCCGATGCCGTAACCGATCTGGACGAAGTCGTTGTCATACAATCCAGGATCTTGCAGAAGGTCATTGAGAATTCGCAGTCGGTCATCCATATCGATAAGGATTTTATGGATCGAAACGGCACAGGGACATTTTCCGGTGCATTGGCGGCGCTGCCCGGTGTAAACACCATGAACGTGGGTGTGGGCATTGCCAAGCCCATGATCCGCGGTATGGGCTTTAACCGCATCTTGGTGAACAATAGGGGCATAAAGCAAGAGGGCCAACAATGGGGTGCCGATCATGGTCTGGAGGTGGATCCCTTTGATGTGGAAGAGGTGGAGATCATTAAAGGTCCGGTTTCCCTGCTCTTTGGCTCCGATGGTTTGGGCGGCGTCATCAATATCAAGGAAAACGATGTGCTTCCCGAAAACGGCAATGCGATCGATATCACTTCCTCCTACCAGACCAACAATGGGGCCATTTCCAATTCCTTGGCCTACAAGGGAAGGCAGGACAACTGGTTTTATAACGCTAGGGCAACTCATCAAGATTATGGTGATTATACCGTGCCCTCCGATGCATTTACCTATGCCGGTTTTAACCTGCCCATTTTTAATAACCGTTTAAAAAATACGGCCGGCGAAGAACTCCATTTTAGTGGAACGCTGGGCTACCGCTCCCAGAAACTGAGCTCTAGCCTGCGGGTTTCGAGCTTTAACCAAAAAGCGGGAATTTTTACCGGAGCCATCGGTTTGCCAAGGGCCTATAACCTGCAACATAATGGCGATTTCAGGAACATGGACGTGCCCCGGCAAGAAAACCACCATCATACCGTGACCAGCAATACCACCCTTGCCCTGGGTGCGGACCGATTGGAAGTGGATTTTGGCTACCAGCGAAACATTCGCGAAGAATTGTCCTTTCCCGGGGCACATGGCATAGCCCCGGAACTGGCCGGTTCCAACCTTGCCCTTGGGCTTTATTTGGACACTTATACGGCCAATGTGCGCTACGAGATCAACCCCAACGATCACCATCAGGTGCTGTTTGGGGGGCAGTTACAGTACATGCGGAACCAAAACGACGGTTTTGAGTTTTTGTTGCCGGTTTTCAATAGCGCACAGGCGGGGCTTTTCCATTACCAGTCTTTTGCCATCGCGCCCAAATGGAACATGAACGCCGGCATTCGGTATGATGTGGGCTCGCATGCCATTGAGCAGCATTTACAGCCCGTTTACGATCGGGGCACCCTACTGCCCACGGGCGAATTTGAGGAACGCACCCCAGCATTCGAACGGAATTTCCACAACCTTAGTGGTGCCGCGGGCGTGGTGTTCAAGGCCAATTTCCAGAACCACCTAAAGCTGAATTTGGGGAACAGTTTCCGGTTCCCTACCGCCATAGAATTATCCAGCAATGGGGTGCACCACGGCAATTTTAGGCACGAACGGGGCAATGCCAATTTGGGTATGGAACGCGGCTATCAGGCCGATCTTACCTATTTGCACCAGTCCAAGCGCTTCTTTTTTGAGGTAGCGGCTTTCTACGGCTACTACACCAATTATATCTATTTGGCACCTACCGGCCGTTTTTCGCCCTTGGCCTCCGGGGGCACCTTATGGGAGTACCGCCAGGACGATGCTCTGTTCAACGGATTTGAGCTAACGGTGCGCTATGAATTTTCCACGGGCCTAAGGGCAGATCTGGCGGCAGATTTTGTACAGAACCTGAACTTGAACAGTCGCCTGCCGCTGCCCTTGACCCCGCCTCCGTCCGTTACGGGGAGTTTGGAACATGCCGTGCTGCCCCATTCCAAGGTGCTGGAAGATAGCTATGTGTTTGTTTCCGGTCGCTACAATTTTGAGCAGCGCCGAACGGACAGGAACGAACGGACCACGCCGGACAGTTTTCTCTTGGGCGCCGGGCTGGGCTTCCACCTCAATCTTTTTGAAACGGAACTACAGTTCAGGCTCAGTGCCAACAACCTTTTCAACACCGCTTACTTTAACCATATCAGTCGCTATCGCTTGCTGAACCTGCCCGAACAGGGCAGGAACATCATGTTTTCGGTACGGCTTCCCCTTAACCTTTAAAACCCGAGTGAATGAAGAAAACAGCAGCCACAAGTTGAACCCAAAAATCCATAACAAATGAAAAAACGAGTAATGATTCCCTTTTGTAGTTTGCTTTTGTTCGCCTCCTGTCTAGGGGGCGATGACCCAGAAGCCGTGGATCTGGAGGCGCCAGAGATCATGGCCAATCCCGGTATGTCTGGCGTACAGCCCCATTATTTTTTTAAGGCCGATGCCACGATGTCCGAAATTCCATTGGCCTTTACGGTGGCCGATGCCAGCGGCATCCGAGAGATAAAAATAGAGTCGCACAGCGGTTTTGACGGCCATACCCACGGAAAATCGGCCGCGGCCCGAAATCTGAAGTTTAAGTTGTTCAACCATAACGAGGTCATGGGCGCCGAACGTTTTGACGATCCCGAGCGGTTTTCCCTGAGCTCCAGCATCTATTTGGACGAGCGCAACCCGGAATTGGAAGCGGACGAGCTCATTTTGGGCGGTCCCTATCACTTTTCCATCCAAGCGACCGATATGGAGGGCAACGAGACCACCTATCGCGATGGTACCACCTACCACACCACGCTGTACCTGAACAGACCGTATGCCCCGCAGGTGGCACTCACGGAAACTGGCCTTTCCCCTACTGCGCTAAACGGGCGCATCTTTAGGAACATGGCGCACGGGGCGTCCTCGGATATCGGCTTTTTGTGGATCTATACGGAGCGCCCGAATACGGAGAACCCCGCACAGGAAGGTTTGGTGGTCAAGGAACGCATTTGGGGGCAGTCCAACTGGCCGCACCAGTCCCGTTCCAATTCAGGTGATCCGCTGCCCCATTCGCGGGAACTGTCCCTACAGGAATTACTGGGCCTGGACAGCGATTTTCTGGAAAGCCTGGAAGCCGGGAACCGCCTGGTGATCTGGGCCGAAGACACCAATGGAAATATATCAGTACATCAATTTAATATCAATAACTAAGTAAAAATGAAACACATGAAACGATCAAATTTAAAATTTTACGCTTTAGCCGCAGCCATGGTTTGTTTAACCGCTTGTACCAAGGACGATCCAGATGCCATTTCCCAAGACCCGCCCCAGGAAGATCCGGTGGCACTTACCTTCAAGGATATGGAGAGTGATTGGGTACGCCTCACCCTTATGGGCGAAAACAAGTTGGATGTGATGCAGGCCGATTCCGGTGACATCACTTACAGCGTGGCCGGACCCCTTGTTGAGGGTGCCCGGTACTACGTTAGTAATTCGGGCCGCTACCAAAGCGTGGTGGACCGCAATGGGGGCAAGGTGCGCTTTTTTGACTCCGGTATCGTAAACCACGAGGACCACGGGCACGAATACGAAGCCAAATGGGCCAATGCCGAGATCAATAGCGTGCTGCCCACCCACCTTACCGGTTCTGGGGGCCATATCGTGGTCTTTAATGACGGCGATGGGTCCATTTCCTACGTGAACGAGTCCCAATTGGAAATCCCATCGTACCAACCTGAAACGTTCACTTTTAACAATACGGTGGCGCATCACGGTGTTGGGATTAGATTGAACAGTGGTAAGTTTGCCGTTACCTTTAAAAATACGGAAGAACCTGGGGGCATCCCGCAAATGGTGATGTTTGTGAACGGTGATGGTACCGTGATCGATAACAATGGCGGTGTGGAGGTCGTAGGGATTCACGGCAGTGCCAACAATGGTGCGTACGGGGCCTTTGGTTCCACCGATGGCATCATCGTGGTGGATGATCGGGACAACATAGACCTTATTCCCTATACGGACGGAAAGTTGCGCAATGAGCCCGGTTTTTGGTTGGGCACGCTAAAAAGCCATCAAAACAGTGCGCTTTTCTACGGCAGGGCAAGAAATCTTGGCATTTATACCGTAGATCCCGAGGCCAAGAGCATATTGCCCTTGTACGAAGGTGCCAATGTGGTCAGTGATATGTTCAGTTTCAACGGTGCATTTTACTTGTTGTTGACCGATGACGGCAACCTCAGGGTTTACGATGCCAACACTGCTACCTTATTGACCGAGAGAGTAGTGGAAATGGCCGAGATTCCCGATGCTCCCACGGTTACTTCCAAATCCATGAATTCGGAAATAGCCCAATTGCAAAAACAAGAGGAGCCTAGTCCGGTACTGGTCTGTTCCGATAAGTTCCTTTATGTTTTGGCCCCGAACAGAACCCAGATCAAAGTGTTGAAAATAGAGAGTTTGGAACACGTGCACACCATTGATTTGGAAACGCCCGTCATCTCCATGATGAAAAACGGTTTCTCCATAGAAGGAGACCAAAATCCGGACTACGAGCATTAGTGGTCTGCTCTTGAAATTTGCCCTGGACCTTGAGGTTGTTCATAAACCCCTTGGTTCAGGGCTTTTTTTATGGGTTAAAACCGCTTGGTTAGCCTGTATTGGGGCTTCTTGGCAAGATTGAAGTCGTGGGCACTCCTCTCCTTGTTTGGTCCTTTTGGTCATTTTTCCATAGCGCTTCAAGTTGATTATTGGGGCCAGAACGCCATAGCGCCAACCCTACCTCCATCTTGCCATGAGGGCACTTCCCTCTCCTTTCCCTTTTTGGCCTGGGTGCCCTGACATCGCATTTTGATCCATTGTTGAAGCCATTGGGAGCATGGCCCACCACGGGCATCACCACAAAAATGGCAAAGCCCCCTCCCCAAGATGGGCAGGATGTTTTCTGGGCAAAAGCCCCACCACTCACCCACACCATCGTTCCGATCGTCCACAGAAATGGGAGACCAAACGGGAAAAGGCCCAAATGCAGCTGGGGCAACATGCACTTTTGTAGCGGGATTTCAAGGCAACCAGGCTTTTTTTGTAAGAAAATACTTTTTTGGAATGAAAATTTTAACCCTAAGGGAAAGAGGGGCCGGACATAAAAATCTTGCGAAACCATGGAATACCAAAGAAAACAAACCACAAAAAACCTAGAGTTCACATCAAATAAACCTTAACTCACAAAAATTGTAAGAAAATACTTAAAACTAATTGATTTATTTGTCCCTATTCAAGACACAAGTCCAACTTTAAATGCTTACCCATGAACAAAAGTACCCTTTTTAAGAAAATCAGTTGGCTATTGCCATTGCTCATCTTCTGCAGTGCCCTGGCCATGGCGCAACATTCCAGTATGTTGGTCATAGACGAGCGCTACCCCAACAAGGTTTCCTTATTGGCTTCCACACCCATTTCCACCCTGGTGCTGGAAGTGGCGGATGATGCCGATTTTTGGAAGAACATCCACGAGGGCTTAAGGAATGAACCGAATATCTCGGAAATACACCTTTTACTGAACACTACGGCGAATACCCTGGAAATAGGGCCGGGCTCCATTGGGGTTTCTGCCCTTAACAATGGCACGGATGCAGCCTTGTTGGCCGCGCTGGTGGATTCCGGTAGGCAAATGGACCTGTTTCTCTACAGCTGCTCCCTGGCCAATAATGACGACGGAAGGGCATTTTTGAACGCCCTGGGCCAAGAGACCAAGTGCAACGTGCTTAGTTCTGCCCAATGCGCTTCCATTTTTGATGGCGATTTCCAGTTCACCTTCAGTACAAAGAATCAAATTAAACAAACGGGTCTTATACTCGACTAAAATTTTTAGACATGAACAACCTACTTATACGCATCTTCCTACTGAGCGTAGGATGTTTTTCCTTTAGTGTTGCACGCGCCCAAACGGTGGACATGGAGGTAAAACAGGGGCCCAACATCGATGTGGTGCTCACGGTGGGCGTCACCGACCAGGACATCGAAACTTTTGAAACCGACTTGGATGCCGCCTTGCAGAGCAAGGGCATCCCGGCCGGTAAGTTGATGGTGCAGGGTTTTGAGCGTACCACCACCTCTTCCAACAGCGAGGACGCCGCAGCCATTTTCAACAACTGGACCATTTGGGGCTACAACAGCAACACTTGGGAATTTCTGGATAGCGAGAAATACATCCGAAGAACGGAAAACGATTTTTTATCGGGTTATTATGACCCGGTCTTTGACTCTTCCAATTACACCTTGGAGGCAGAAATAGCCAGTACGCAGGGAGGGGACAACGATGATATGGGCATTACCTTTGGTATTAACGGGGGGCCTGTGGGCGGCTATCTGTTCAACCTCTCCGGAGCCGTACGGCCTTGGACCACTGCCAACTTTGTGCCAAGCCATGGTTTTGCAACTGGACTTTACCAGATTGTAAGTAGTGATGGGAGTTCAAACCCCTTGCATACCATTAGGGGGCTCCAAGGGGCGGAAAACACCATTTTTACACCAAATGACTATTCCCGATGGTACAAGATCAAGCTGGAAGTAAAAGGCCGCGTCGCAAAAATATGGGTGGACAACGTGTTGGTCGTCAACTATACCGCACCCACCGAAATTACCGGCAGCTACGGCTTCTTCTCTAACAGTCAGCCGTATGCCACCTTCAGAAACATTGAGGTCACCAGCCTTAGCCTTAAAAAGTTCAAGGACGTGTTGCGCGAGCCCCAGTGGCGCAACAGCGCCCTGCGTTTTAACGTGAACCTGGACGACCAGGAAGTGGCCGATTTTAATGACGACTCCGACCTTTCCGAGATTTTGATGCGCACCATAAACGAGGACATCCACTACATTGGCTGGGGCCTGGACGCCAACAAGGACCAGTTTGAGCGTTTTACCGCGCAGAACAACACCAAGGGCACCTTCATCAACAGAAGCTCGGGTTCCTATGCCACCTGGATAGACAATATGGCGCAGTACATCTATGACCAGTACCAATTTGGCACGGTCACGGCCGGCGATTTCTTTATCGCGGGCACGTCCGTGGAGATTGCGGTGTCTCCCACCGAACTCAAAAACAATACCGCCAACGCCAATTACCCCAGCGGACGATGGAAGATCGCCCATGACGAGACCCACTTTCCCAACAACACCGGAAAGGTCTCTTGGAACAATCTGTATTTGGAGGATGTACCGGAGTTTTACGAAAAAACGGGGAAATACGAATTTACTTTCGAAGACCTCCCCACGGCGCCCACCACCTTGTTCTTCCACAGGAAGCCGGTAGCGAGCTTTGTCTATAGTCCGGGCTCGGGCAGTATCACCAACACCTCCTATGATTTGGATGGTGGGGCCAACAACGGCATCAACCAATCCGAATGGAAGTGGAAGGCCGTGGACGCCCAAACGGAGACCCCTTGGACGGACGGGCAGTTCAACGCCGCCAGCGTACCCGATGGCGAGTACCTTGTCATGCTCCGCGTACAGGATTACCAGGGCACCTGGAGCAAGCCCACCAGTGTCTATGTACAGAAAACATCGGCCACGGCCGGCACTACGGACCTGCCCATTGCCCAGTTCAATATTCTCCCCGATGTGCTCACCACCTATTCGGGCAATATGAACATCACCATAAACGACAATTCTTCAGATCCCTATGGCAGGACCATAAACAACCAGGAGTGGATCGTGACCAAAAGGACCTTTGACGCCCAGGGCAACCCCACCGATGTGGAGGTGCACAATTCAAGTACGCCCTTGACCGATTTTTCGGCCTATGGCAATGAAAGTGCGGAATACATCATCAGCCTTCGCACACAGACCGATACCGGCGTGTGGTCCCTGCCTTTTTTCAGGACCTTGACCATCATAAATGACAATACCGCGCCCACCATCACGGCCGATGTGGCCAACGGAAACCTCACCACGGACGATGACGTTCAATTGGTGTTCTCCGATGGTGCCGGCGGCAGCGGGTTCGATGTACAGAAGTTTGTCTTGGCCCAGAGCGCCACACCGCCCGCCAATGACCACCCCAGCTGGAGCTCCTGGAGCAACAGTCAGGCCAAGACCGTTTCCTTTTCCTCGGGCGGCACGGGTTGGTACATCCATACCCGGGCGCGCGACAACGCGGGCAATGAGGGCACGGCCAGTTTTGGCCCCTATGCCCTGCAACTGATCCTGGCGGCAAACGACGATCTGGCCCTTTTGGACGAGGACACCAACTCGGATCCCGTGGATGTGCTCTTCAATGACAACTACGATGCCAACAACGTCCCCACCGTGACCATTGCGGTGCAGGGCACCAAGGGCGTGGCCACCGTGGAGCCGGACAATACCATTACCTATGTGCCCAACGAGAACGAAAACGGTACGGATAGGGTAACCTACCAATTGGATGACAATGGCACCTTGGCCACCGGCCAGATCACCTTTTCCATTCAGGCGCAGGACGACCTTCCCATAGCGGTGGCCGATACTTTTGCCTTGGACGAAAACGCCACGCTGAGTGAGGATGTGAGCACCAACGATATTGAGGTGGATGGCGATGCAAGGGAATATACCTTGATCGAAGGCCCTTTGTACGCCAGCACTTTTACCTTTAATACGGACGGTACCTTTACCTATGTCCACGACGGAAGCGAGGTGGCCACGGACAGCTTCACCTATAATTTTGAGGATGCCAACTCCTTTTCGGAGACCATCACGGCCACTTTGAACATTACCTTGTTGAACGATGTGCCCGTGGGCGGCAACGCCACTTTGGAAGTGGTGGAAGATGTGCCTTTTACCTTATCGGAGAGCGATTTTGTCTTTACCGATGCAGATGCCGGCGATGCCTTCAACGGCATTCAGGTCACTTCGCTTCCCACCAACGGAACGCTGTGGTACAATGGCAATCCCGTTGCGGAAAACGACCTGATCGATGACGTGACCCAACTGACCTTTACCACCGCTACGGACGGATTCGGATCCAATTATGCCGATTTTGGTTTTAGGGTGAAGGATGGCTCCGATGCCGTGAGCGTGGATAGTTATAGCATGTCCGTTTCCGCTTTGCAGGATTTGGATGGCGATGGCACACCCGATACCAGCGACCTGGATATTGATGGCGATGGTACGGACAATGACGAGGACGCTTTCCCAAGGGATGCCAATGAGGACACCGACACGGACGGGGACGGCACGGGCGACAATGCCGATACCGATGATGACAATGACGGAACCCCGGACAGCGAAGATGCCTTTCCCAAGGATGAAAACGAGGATGCCGACAATGACGGCGACGGCACCGGTGACAATGCCGATTTGGATGATGACAATGACGGAACCCCGGACAGCGAAGATGCCTTCCCATTTGATGAAAACGAGGATAGCGACAATGATGGCGACGGCACCGGCGACAATGCC
Source organism: Maribacter aquimarinus (assembly GCF_047345505.1). Classification (NCBI taxonomy): domain Bacteria; kingdom Pseudomonadati; phylum Bacteroidota; class Flavobacteriia; order Flavobacteriales; family Flavobacteriaceae; genus Maribacter; species Maribacter aquimarinus. The sequence goes on from NZ_JBLFEO010000008.1 coordinate 125,472, forward strand.
GATACCGATGATGACAATGACGGAACCCCGGACAGTGAAGATGCCTTCCCCAAGGATGAAAATGAGGATGCCGACAATGACGGCGATGGTACGGGCGACAATGCCGATTTGGATGATGACAATGACGGTACGCCCGACAGCCAAGACGCCTTCCCATTTGATGAAAACGAAGATGCCGACAACGATGGCGACGGTACGGGCGACAATGCCGACACCGATGATGACAATGACGGTACGCCCGACAGCCAAGACGCCTTCCCATTTGATGAAAACGAGGATGCCGACAATGACGGGGACGGCACCGGCGACAATGCCGATACCGATGATGACAATGACGGAACCCCGGACAGCGAAGATGCCTTCCCGTTTGATGAAAACGAAGATGCCGACAATGACGGCGATGGCACCGGCGACAATGCCGACACCGATGATGACAACGACGGTACCCCCGACAGCCAAGATGCCTTCCCATTTGATGAAAACGAGGATAGCGATAATGACGGGGACGGCACGGGCGACAATGCCGATACCGATGATGACAATGACGGAACCCCCGACAGCCAAGACGCCTTCCCGTTTGATGAAAACGAGGATAGCGATAATGACGGGGACGGCACCGGCGACAATGCCGATATGGATGATGACAATGACGGAACCCCCGACAGCGAAGATGCCTTCCCATTTGATGAAAACGAGGATACCGATACGGATGGCGACGGCACCGGCGATAATGCCGATGAAGATGCCGATAACGATGGGATTCCGGACAGTGAGGATGCCTTTCCCCAAGACCCCAACGAATACCGTGACAGTGATGGCGACGGGTTGGGAGACAATGCCGACCCCGACGATGACAACGATGGGATGGAAGACCTGGACAGCGATGGCGATGGTACAGGCGACAATGCGGATTCCGATGACGACAATGATGGCGTTCCGGACAATGAAGATGCCTTTCCCACCGACCCCATGGAAACGATGGATACCGACAATGACGGTGTGGGCGACAATGCAGATGAAGACGATGACAATGACGGCTATTCCGATGTGGTCGAAAACCAGCATGGCACCGATTCCAAAAGCGCTAAAAGTACGCCCAAGGACACGGATGGCGACGGGATCCCCGATGCCATGGACAGTGATGACGACAATGACGGGGTGGCGGACAGCTTGGATGCCTTCCCGGAGGACGATGAGCCATTTTTGCGACCAGCAGAGGCCTTTACGCCCAATGGGGACGGTGTAAACGATACTTGGGTCATTCCCGGTCTGGACAACTATCCCAATGCCAGGGTACAGGTGTACAACCGCTGGGGCCACGAGGTCTTTGCCGCCATCGACTACCGCAACGATTGGAACGGAAACCAAAATGGCAATGCCAAGGCCCTGCCATCGGGTTCCTACCTCTACGTCATAGACTTGGGCAATGGAATGGCACCGCTACGGGGTTGGTTGTTCATCAATTATTAATCAGTAAGCCATAGTTATGAAATTCAATAAAATAACACCACTTTTCATCTTGTTCGCCCTAGGGGTCAGTCTAGGGCTTCAGGCACAGCAAGACCCCAATTATACCTTTTACAGGTTCAATATGAACCTTGTGAATCCGGCCTTTGCCGGAGCCGGGGAAACCGCCAAGGTAGGCGTGAACGTAAGGAGCCAGTGGGCCGGCGTACAAGGTGCACCGGAGACCCAGAGTGTTGTCTTTGGGATGCCCGTGGGCCGTAACGTGGGTCTGGGACTCTCCGTGATCAACGACAAGACCTTTGTGGAGAACCAGACCTCCGTGGCACTTGATTTTTCTTATAAACTTAAGCTGGATGAAGCGCACGACCTGTATTTTGGACTAAAGGGAAGTTTTGCCTCCTATGACGTAAATTCCGAAGGATTGCTCACCTACGGCATTCAACCGGACATGTCGTTGATGAACATTGATGGGCGTTTTACCCCCAATGTGGGGGCGGGGCTCTTGCTCAGGAACGAGCGTTATTTTGTGTCGCTCTCCATTCCAAAGATCCTGACACCGGACCGTTTGGAGCAGAAAGACGGGATGGCCCGTTTGGGGGTGGATGAGGTGCATTACTACCTGGCCGGTGGCTACGATGTTGTGCTGAGCGAGAGCGTGGTGCTAAAGCCCAGTGCCTTGATTCGTTATGTGAATGCTTCGCCCTTATCCGTGGATGTTACCGGACTGGTGGAGTTCAATGACCGTATTGATCTGGGGGCGGCCTACCGGGTATCGGAAAGTGTGAGCGGCATCTTTATGTTCAAGGCCGGGAAATTGGATATTGGCTATGCCTATGAAATGGCATTGGAAAGCAATGTCCGCAACATTGATCAAGGCACGCACGAAATCATGATGCAAATCCACTTTTAGGCTGTTAAAACGCCGGAGACCGGAAAGACCCAAAGAAGCACAACATTTTATAAGGTGTTTCCGTTTTGGTAATGGCTTCGGATCAAGGTTGTTATACCATCCATCGACCCCAAAAGTCTTCAAACGATTTTTGGGGTCGATGGTTTTTGAGGAAAAAACGGCACATGTTGCTCGTAAAAACTGCCTTCGGTAAAAGATTGGCCGCTATAAAGCCACCTCACGTTTTTCAGGGAACTTTTCCTAGCAGGCTTATGGTGCATTAAGAATTGGTGATAGGTAAAAAGTGGCCGTCTTTTGTCCAGGGCGGCATTTTTTTGTTCTCACTATCGGCTTAAATCAAAAAATATTCAAAAGTGCTGAATGCAACTGCTATGCCATTTAACGGTAAATATGGCTAAGAGGTTTTTTGTAGTTTGGTTGATTCAAATTAAAAGGGGGCCAAGGTGGTGAGCTGTGTAAAATATTTAAATTATTTTTATTGGGCTTCTTAGAGATCAAGACCTCCAATTTCCGCTGTTACCCAAGCGTATATATCCATTGTTTTTTGTGTTTTATAGTCGGCAAAGTTTTGGACAATCGCTTCCACGGCCACAAAGGAATTTTTTTCATAGCGTGCCATATGTGCGTCCATGTTTGCGTCATGCTTTTTTAGCAGCTTTTTCCATGAGCTTGTTAGGGTGCTAACCGCTTTAACTTGTTGGGAAGCCAATAAGCGTCTCAATTGTGCTTCTGCCCCATAAAGAAAATCAGTTTCTTTTATGACCCACTTTTTATGGCTTTCTAAAAACAGGCGCACGGTTTGGTCAATATCTGCCCTTTTTTTCTTAAAAAGCCGTCCGCGGCCTTTTTTTACCCAAGTGTTATATGTGGATATGGAGGAATAAATGTTGGTATCGTTCAGTGGGGCATCAACATAGGTTGAATGCATCACTTTATCTGCAAAATTAGCAATGAGAAACTTTTCCGTGTACGGTATTTCCATATGGTTGTAACCATGGGTTTGGTCAATGGCCTCTTTAAGCGCAGTGCTACATTTGTTGTGCAAGGCTTCAAGGTCAACATCTTGCAAATGCAAGTGTTTTAACCTTCCCAAGGTAAACAGCCCTTCATTCTTGTCTAGATAACTGTAACGTTCCCGGTTGGTGGTATCCTCCCAGTTTTGCGCTTTGAGCCAGTAGCCTCCAAATCCGGCTCGTATGGCGTAAATATCGGTCAGCTTTTCATCATTAAAAAAAAGCCGGTGTTTTCCCAAAAGGTGATAATGGGCAAGCTCATGGGCCATGGTAAACACCAGTGCATCGAAATTTTTAAGGGTGGTCATTCCCAATTTAATGGTGAAGCCGTCCTTGTTCTCTAGATATTCACCAATTTTTAGCCGTTCTATCCTGTAGAGTTCAGAGGTATCAATAAAACCCGTATTTTCCTTGGTTTCCAAGGGTTTTTCCCAGAAAAACTCCAGTTGTATGTTTGCCCCCGCCAGACCCATATGTTGTTTCACTTGTGTAAAGAGCAGTTTTGCCTCTTCTTTGGTCAAGGTATCATTAAATGGATGTGTAAATGAAGAATAAGGGGTGTTGGTTACTGTTTGTTTGGACAATAGTTCAGCTATAAAACCTATTCTAAAGTTAATGGATGCCGCGGTTTTGGGCTGTTTGTAGTTAAAGGTACTTTTCCAGAACATCTAGGGCTTTTGTTTAAGTATTTTTTCGGTCATAGTCTTGATGAGAATAAAAGTAAGACTTTTGTATTGCTTATTTTCACTGGAAACAGGGAATTTAAAAAAGGAACCATCCCGTAATTTTAACGCACCGGTAGAATTAAAATAAACCGAAACAAAATCACTTTAGGCTAATAACCATGACCCTCACTAAAACCCAGCTTATTGGAAAGATCTATAAAGCTTTTGAAGGCGTTGTTCTAGAGGATGGCGTGGGACTTTGGGAAGGGCAGGCTTTGGACGATAGACTGGAAAATACAGCGGCGTACGAGCGCTTAAGGGCAAAGGACGAACGATTGGATTGGCAAAAAATACCAATAGTGCGTTTGTATGAATGCAGTAGTTCCCAATCTTTTTTGGATGCCAAGGGCATGCGTTTTCACCTGCCCTTATACCTTCTATTTGCTTTGGATGTCTTTATGGACGAAGAGGAGGAACTGCATGAAGACAAAGACTTTAAGCTTTGGCCACCGGAAATCCAGTTTGCGTTGACACATAATCTGGAGTCAGACTATTCCAAAAGTCGATTTTCTTTATTGAACACGGAACAGATAGCCTGTGTTATTCATTTTTTGGAATATACCAAAGGAGAAAGAGAACGGCATTGTAAACAGTACAGAGTAAAGCAAAACCATCTTTTCAATAAAAATCACGAGGAATTAAAAGAGGCCATCGCTTTTTGGAAGGTAAAGGCACTGGTGCCATAAAAAGAATACAGAAATGATATCAAAACAGCAGGCAGAGGCCATATTAAAAGGAAAAAAGAAAAGGACTTTCAAGGAAGAAACCTTTAGCGTTTTCTCCAAGCCCTATCAAATACTGGGAAAGTTGGTGGTAGGGAAACTTCCCAAATACCGCGATACCACCCCTATGATTTCCTATTACAATGATGCTTTTGGCAAGGACTATAAGCAGAACCCTTGGGACAGTACGGAAGGCCTGAAACTGGCAAAATTCCTCTATGGGGAGGGTCGTGCGCCTTACATGGCCAGAACGTGGGCATTGCTATTGCGGTTGCCCTACCAGAAGGGCTACAACAGACGCCCCTTCAGAATTGCCACGGGTGCCAAGCACATTACCCATGCCATTGCCCAGTTCCGCCAATTGAGCAACACCAGTGTTTACGGTTTTTCAGATTGTTCCCTTACCGAACAGGCGCGCTTGACCGGGTTTTACCAGAACATGGCCAACGCCTATCTGTTTGCGGTGGTCTTGCAGGAAGGGAATGAAGAACTGCAACAGGTAATTACCGATATTATTCAAGGAGAAGATGAAATAGGTGCGGTGTCCAAGGATATCATAAAAGCACTTTTACTGACGGATAAAACCGAAAACTGGCAATTGGTGGAAGGTCTCTTGTTGGCGGCACAACGTCAAGAAGGATTGCGGCAGACCATTTTGGAGACCTTGGACGAAACCAGTCTAGGTGCGCTGCGGTACTTGATAAATACGGTGCTAAAAGAGGATTTAATGCGTTTTAGTAGCGTAGTTAGAGCGGTAGATACTTGGTTCGGTTTTGGTTGGGATGCCACCAAAAAATCAACCATTAAACGTACCTTGGAACTGGCGGTCGGTTTTATGGACGCACCGGAAAAGATAGGGCCGGCCATACAGGGCAAAGACCATCTGGAACGTTATGTGGCCTTTTGGGCCATGGGTTTAAGGGATGTTGTGGCGGCGAACAAAAAGGCCTTTGAACTTGTTTTTGATGCTCACAGATCAAAAGAAGTAAAACTATCTGCCTTGATGTTCATCTACCAGACCGGAAGAACACAGCACAGTTTGGTGCCCTATATGATGGAGCAGTGGGGTAAGGACGTGGAGCTGGATTTTTGGTTGCTGATGAACGCGCCCGCTTTTGAATGGACGACCGAGTTCTTCCAAAAAATAAAAACCACCGCAGATGCCCTGCCCACGGACGGGAAATGGTTTGGCGGCAGCGTTTTTGAGTGGAAAAAGTACCACATCACACCCTATTATTTCTACAATTACCTAGTGCGTTTTGCCAAGGAAGAACAGATGATACTGCTGGCACAAGATTTATCAAAGTTGCCCAACCAGGTCCGTGAGGCCTTTATGCGGAAGATTTTCCCCAAGCACTATACCTATTCACTTTCTAGAAACTATTATCAAAATAAACAACAGGAAATCCCAAAACTGAACTTTACCCAGGATGCTTGGCAACGGGTATTGCTGCGCCAAGCGGTAACGGACAGGAACGGAGCCGTGATGGCCACCGGACTCAAAGCGTTTGCTTATATGGATTTGGGAGAGCAAGAGCTAGAGTTGTTGGAAACCTTACTATCCCGAAAAGGCAAGGACCTGAGAAAAAATACCATCCAATTATTGATAAAACAACCGGAGGAGTCCTTGCAGGCCACTACCAAAAACCTTGTCAGTTCCAACAAAGTGGAACAGCGTTTGGCCGGACTGGAAATTCTAACGGTCTTGGACGAAGAGGAACGCTACCCAGAATTTGTGGCCGAGCAGGTAACCCAGTATAAAGATCGCAAAAGCCTGAACAGGAACGAGGAGGTCTTCCTCTCAAAATTCTCCAAGAAACAGGGTGCCCAATACAGCTTTGCCAACGGTTTTGGGGTCATTGATTACGGAACATTGGAGCCCTTGATAAGACCACAGCCAAAATTTGAGGTAAGGAAGGGAGTGTTGGGGCTTTTAAAGGGAAAATCGGATTTTCGGCTAAAGGGCCTGGTGGACGAAAAGAAGACCGTGGACCAGATCGGCAAACTCATGGCCTTGTTTGAAGGGCACAAAGACCACGAATACCAATACGAGGGTTACCAGGGCGCCATGGAGACCACCTTGCTGGGCAACCAGGTAATTCATAAAACAATGCGCCCCAAGGATTTCACCGCCGAAGACCGTTTGAACGATCTGCCCTTGGCGGATGTTTGGAAGGAATGGTACCAGAACAGCAAACTCAATGATTTTGAGGTGTTTTACGTGCTGTTTTACCTCAATGGCTACGGCGAACCCTTTCAGCGTTTGGGCGAGATGAAGGATTTTATCAAATCGTACTATCCGGAGTTGAAGGGGCTGCCCATTAAACAAATTGGGAATCGGGACATAATGAACAGGCACTTGGCCACCATTTTATTGGCCTTGCACCGGGCCTACAGAGATGTGTGGAGCATGCTGTGCTTTAAAATGGACGTGCTGGAGGATATGATCGCCAATTGCCCCGCACACTTAAAGACCAAAAACCTCAATACCAATCAATATAGAAATGATACGGTATCCTGGGTACAGTTTGTTCTTCAATCCCATTTTACCCTGGGGGAAGAGGACCTTAGGTTCCTGCTGGATAAGGATGCCGGGAAGGCCAAGCACTACCATGACCTGTATTGGTACCTCACGGCGCAGCGCATCGGTTTTCCCAAAGAGGTCAAGGAGGTGAAGGAGGTGCTCCGTCCGCATCTGGAACAGCGATTGTTGCAGTTGCCCAGTATGGGCCTCAGCTTAAACCTCTACAAAAAGGGCAGGCTGCCAGAGGAACAATTGCTTACCTACGCGCTCTATTCCCCCGATCTTATGCGCCTGTTGGATGGCGGATTCTCTTACCGTACCCGTGCGTTCAAGGAGTATGCCCTTGAGGTGCCCAAGTTCAACCGCCTGAAGACGAATTTGCTTGCGTTGGAAATGGAGCGCGGGGATCTGCCCACCGAGGCCTCGGGGTACATCCGGAATTTTGTAAAGGTAGAAGGGGTGCGCTACGTCTTTGAAATATTGGAACGGCTGGGCAAGGAGAACCTGAACAGGGGGTACAGCCATGACCGAGACAGTAAGAAGGTAAATTTCAGTACCATTTTGAGCATCAGCGTTCCGGCCGAAACCGATACCTATGAAGATTTTGAAGCAGGAATAAAGGCCGCAAAAATCACTAAAAAACGCTTGGTGGAGGTGGCCTGCTACGCCACCCAATGGGCGGCCTGGATCGGGCGCTACCTGGACATGGACAATTTGGAAAGTGCCGTATGGTGGTTCCACGCCCACGCGTCAGACTATATGTCGGCACAAAAGGAGACCGTCATTGCCCGCTATTCCAGCATTGATAAGTCCGATTTTGCTAAGGGCGCCATTGACATCGATTGGTTCAACCGGGTCTATGCCAGTCTGGGCAAGGCCAATTGGAAACTCCTCCACGATGGGGCCAAATACATCTCCAACGGCAACGGCCACCGCCAGGTAAAATTGTACAGCGGGGTCATGCTGGGCGAGGTAAAGATCACCGAGACCCTCAAAAAAATTAAGGACAAACGAGACAAGGATTATTTAAGGGCCTTGGGCTTGGTTCCGTTGAGCAAGGCCAATGCCGAGAAAGACTTGTTGAACCGTTATGACCTGATTCAAAATTTTATCAAGGAAAGCAAGCAGTTTGGCGCGCAACGCCAAGAGAGTGAAAAGGCGGCCGCAGAAATTGCGCTGGACAACCTTTCCAGAAATGCCGGTTTTGAGGACCGCATCCGTTTTGGTTGGGCCATGGAGGGCAAGGCCACGGAGAAAATCATGGAAAATGACACGGCCAAGTTTCAGGATGTGACCGTAAAATTGGTCGTGGATGACCAAGGAAAGGCAGACATTAAGGTGTTCAAGGGCAACAAGACCCAAAAGACCATTCCCGCCAAATACAAAAAGGACAAAAAAATCCAGGCCCTAAAAGATGGGAAGAGCTATTTGTCCAAACAATATTCCCGTACCCGGCTTTCCCTGGAAAATGCCATGATTCGGGAAGATGTGTTTCGCGCCGGGGAATTGGACAAAATCATGCGACATCCCGTGGTAAGGGCCATGCTGGGCAAATTGGTGCTGTTCGATCCCAAGACCAAGGCATCCGGATTTTACAAAGATGGTGTTTTGGTAAATGCCGGGGGTAAACAGCATAAGCTTAGTGGGAAAGACGAAGTGGTCATCGCCCACCCTTCGCAATTGTACCAGGCAGTGCAATGGGATCTGTATCAAAAACACCTCTTTGAGAACCGCATTGTACAGCCCTTTAAGCAAGTTTTCAGGGAATTGTACCTGATAACGGCCAACGAACGCGAGCGCAGTTTCCGTTCGGAAAGGTACCAAGGGCACCAGATCCAGCCCAAGAAAACCGTGGCCCTCTTGCGCAGCCGTGGTTGGACGGTGAACCGGGAAGAAGGCTTGCAAAAGGTCTATCACAAACGGGGCTTTATGGTCACCATGTACGCCATGGCCGACTGGTTTTCTCCGGCCGATGTGGAGGCGCCCACCTTGGAGTACGTTTGTTTTCACTCGCTCAAAGACTACGATCCCCTGCCAATGACAGATATCCCGCCCGTGATCTTCAGCGAGGTCATGCGCGATATCGATTTGGTGGTGAGCGTGGCCCACGTGGGCGGCGTGGACCCAGAGGCCAGCCACAGCACCATGGAAATGCGCGGCGTGTTGGCACGGGAATCCGCAAGATTATTTAAATTGGATAATATTGAGGTCAAGCAGCGCCACATCATCATCAAGGGAAAACTGGCCGAGTACAGCATCCATCTGGGCAGTGCCAACGTGAGCAAGGGCGGCCTCGCCCTCAACATCATACCCGTGCACAGTCAGCATCGCGGCCGTATGTTTTTGCCCTTTGTGGATGACGACCCCAAAACGGCGGAATTGATTTCAAAAATGAAACTATTGGCCGAAGACCATAAAATCCAGGACCCCACCGTATTGGCGCAGATACATAAGGGGTGATACAGCAACAATGTTATTAGAGTCTGATATAGTAATTAGGATAACATTAAAGGCTCCTCCCCTTATTTTCAAGGGGAGGTGGATTCCGACCGTTCCGGGAGGAAGACGGAGGGGCTAAACCCAAGTCCTCGCCGCGAAAAAGCGGCTGTGGGCTTTCCGCTGCAATCCCTAACGCAATGAAAATGAACTATAAAATTATGAACCAACTCACCCTGCAACTAAAACGCCTCGGCAAGAAAAAAGTAAAAACGATTGATGTTGTTCTGGATTCCACCCCGAAAAACCTAAAACAGTTGATTGGGGCCTGCGTGCGCCACGAAGTAAAAAAATACAACGAAAAACGCGAGGGCGACATCGTGCTGTCCTTCTTGAACGCCACCGAAATCCAAGAGCAGGGCGAAACCGGTAAAATAGCGTTTGGCGATCTGGCCAACAAAACCCTGGCCGTGGAAGAAACCGCCATTGAAAATGCCTTGGTGGCCCATAAAGATGGACTTTATCTCGTTTTTATAGATGATGACGAAATCACCGATTTGGAACATCCTTTGAACTTAACTGAAAAAAGTGTGGTCAGTTTTATACGGATGACCTTTTTGTCGGGGGCGTATTGGTAGGGACCAAGATGATCGGTTTTCCCCAAGACGACTGGTGGAAAAATCAAGTTTTACAAACAGTGGCTTGGAAGGAACAAAAGAATAGGGCCAATGAACATCCCCAAAATAAAAGGCATCATAGACCGTAGAATTCTAATCAACTACCAAGTGGATCAAGAAGTCTTGGAAAATTATCTACCAAGGCCCTTTCGTCCAAAGTTGGTGAATGGTAAGGGCATTGCGGGCATTTGTCTGATTCGCCTAAAGGAGATCCGCCCCAAGGGCTTGCCCAGACAAATTGGCATATCCTCGGAAAACGGAGCGCATAGGATTGCCGTGGAATGGACGGAAAACGGAGTGGTGAAAGAAGGCGTTTTTATCCCCAGAAGGGATACCTCTTCCAAGTGGAATGCCCTGGCCGGCGGTACTGTTTTTCCGGGAATACATCATTTGGCAGCATTCACGGTACACGAGAAAGAAGGAGCCTATGAAGTGGGTTTTGTAAGCGAGGACAACACCTCCTTATCCATAAAAGCCAAAGAAACCGACGACTGGAACGCCAATAGTGTGTTTGAAAATTTGGAATGTGTATCTGATTTTTTTGAAAAGGGTTCGGTAGGGTATTCGCCGGACAATACTGATTTTGAGGGACTGGAACTCAAAGTCTATCACTGGAAAGTCTCACTTTTAGAAGTGTCCGAGGTGAAATCCAGTTTCTTTGAAAACGAAGCCATTTTCCCCAAAGGTTCCGTAATCTTTGATAATGCCCTCTTGATGAAGGATGTTGAACACGAATGGGTGGGCTTGGATAAAATTAATGGCAGTGAGGCGTTGTAGGCCAACAAATTCATAACATTGATAAAGACAGTCCTAGTAGATTTCTTGTGGTGGTTTCTGGCGCTGGGATGTGGGCCTTCCCATAACAGCAATTATCTAAAGAGCACGGACTGTCCGGTAAAGGCAGAAAGGCTCCGGGCCCTAAAAAATGGGATTGTAGCGCACAGCGATATTCGGGATGCCGAGTTTCACTTGTTTAACGTCAATGGCTTTTCCAATAGAGGAACCTTGGTTCCCGGAGGGTCTTCTTGCAGCCATGCCTTCGCCATTAAAATCGATGCCCAAGATGTTGATGATTGGTTGGGAGGAATGCCCCCCAGCCCTTCCTCAAATACCACGCCCCAATGGACAACCGCACCTTTGAAAAGAACAAGGCCCACTGGCAAACCAATAGTACGCCCGAATTTTATGTGTGCCAAGGCTCCGATGTGCAGTTGGTGGTGTACAGAGGGGAGGGAATTGTTTTTAAGCGTATTGTTCTGGATTAAACCCAGATTAAGCAATAGAAATTCCCCGCCTTAAAGGAACGGGCAGGTATTACGGCTGCAAATCCCCGCAAAATCAATCGTTGCACTGACTTTTGCTCACTCACCGTAGCGATGGCTACCCGCCCGTACCGAAGGGCACGTTCGGGCGGGCCTGCCCGACCGAGTCATTCAGGCGGGCGCCTCATTCGCAAAAATTTTGATTTTATTGGGCTTTACATCCTCATGACGAAAGTCTACTATATAACACTCATGCAACCAAGTTATCCTTTGAAAAATTATGAAGCCATTCATCAGGGGACTAGTGCATAATCTGGGTTAAAAAGCACTGTCCCCACCCTGCAGGCATCAACCAAAAACCTTCCTTTTTTTATCCAAACGGGCAAATGGGAACCTTCATTGGCACCGCCAAAGGGTTTTGATGTTCCGAGGCTTGCTCCGAGGTAGATCACCATTTCCTCAATATCACCGCGAAAACGCCCTAATGGCCCCAATCCGGTTCGGATTTCCGAAATCGAAACCAGCTTCAAGGCCCATTTCTTGGGGCTTTGCCGCATCTGTGGAACCTTTGCCAAAAAAAACAGTATGCGACAAGTGGAATTAAATCCAAAAGGGGATTACACGCATTGGGAATGTGAAAAACTGGAAGAGTTGTTGCAGGATCGCTACCCGGATGAACTGGGCACCCTAATGGCCGAAACCGAACATTTTAGGTTATGGAACTTAGAGCTGTTGCCCATGGAGCGGCTGTCTTTTAGGAAACAGCCCAGCAACTATGGTTGGACGTGTACCACCGGGGGCACGGTCACCTTTACCAACGGCAACGGGCGCATTGATCTGGTTTTCTTCGAGCGGGGCGATCACGGCTTTATAAACAATGCGGACAAGCACGTGGTGACCGACATAAAAAACATTGGTCCGCGTGCCCTGCGCTTACAGATCCAGGAATACAAAAGCCCCATCTGCTTCAACTGATTGCCCTTGGTCTCCAAAGGGACCTGCCATGGGGCCCGGGCCATGGGAACAATGGGGAAACCATGGCCCATTTTTTTTTGTCTTCGGGCAAAAGGTGTACATTTATCTGGACCAACCCCGTTCACCTTTGTCATCCGAAGCACTTATTTTCGTTATTGTACAGCTCCTTGCCGCCGCACAGGGCATTCTGGTGGGGGCTTATCTTATCTTGGTGAGCAAGCGCAACAAGCCCACCTTTCCCTTGGGCATTTTCCTTTTTCTTTTCTCCTTGGAGATCGTGCCCTCCATTTTAAAAAATTTGAATGTTTGGCAAGAGCTGCCCCTTTTGCACTGGCTCCCGCTCCGCAATATATGGCTGTTGAGTCCGCTGTTCTTTCTCTACACTCAAAGGGTCTCTATTTTTAAACGGTCCAACCGTGTGTACTGGATGTTCTTGCCCGGACTTTTGGTTTTGGTGCTCAAGCCCTTGGCGTTGTTTGTTCCGGAACAATGGTTGGGCTTGGACAACTTTAACAGGGATGTTAGTCAGATCAGTTTTATCCTTGGCCACGGGTACTGTTTCTTCATTGGTTTTTTGAACATCAGGTATATTGATGCACACATTGCAGAGGTCAACGAGGTCTTTTCATCGGTATATAGAAAAGAGCTGAAATGGGCCAGGACCTTCGTGGTTTTTGGACTCTTGCTATGTGCTCTTTCCTTGGGCATTCTATTGTCCGGCACGGGTTATCAATGGACCCATTTGCCTTTTGTGGTCATTTTATTGCTCACGGTGTATTGGCTCAGTTTTTACGGCACAAAACAGTACAGCGTGCAACGGGTGCTCACCAACCCCACGGAATATGGCCTTGTGCTAAGGCCACGCTCCAAGGCCTTGAAACCCCAAAAGGAACCCAAGGAAATGGGGGTGATGATGGTGAAGTTACAGGACTACTTCCACGCCGAAAAGCCCTATACCGATCCAGAACTGAACATTGTGGAAGTGGCCGTGGCCCTTGGGGAGCATCCCAAAAAACTGTCCAAGGCCATAAACGTATTCACGGGAAAGAATTTCAACCGCTTCGTGAACACCTACAGGGTCAATAAGGCCAAGGAACTGTTGGTGGACCCCTCCAAAGCGAACATCACCATGGAGGGCGTGGGCAGTGAAGTGGGTTTCCAGAGCAAGAGTGCCTTCTACAGCGCCTTTAAAAGTGTTACCGGCACCACCCCATTGGCCTTCCAAAAACGTCCGGAAACGGCAACATAGTACGGATTTCCGAAATCACTACCAGCCTGGTGCCCCTTTTGTTTTTAGAGCGGCCAAACGCAGCAACCTTTGCCCAAAAAAAGCAGAGGATGCGATACGTAGAATTGAACAGTCAGCATGACTACACCCACTGGGAGGATTATAAATTGGAGGAACTCCGACAAAATTATTTTCCGGCTACCCTGGGAAAGATGGTGATGCAGAACGAGTTTGTGAGGCTTTGGCAGATCAACTTGTTGCCCCGGGAACGAATGGCCTTTAGGAGGTTGCCAAAAAAATACAGTTGGTCTTGCAGCACTGGGGGCATGGCGGTATTGGCAAACGTCAATGGGCGCATAGACCTTTGTGTTTTTGACACCCAGGATTTTGGCTATGTGGACCACGGCGGCAAAACCGTGACCACGGACATTAGGAACATTGGGGAAACCGTGCTCCATCTCCATATTTTGGAATACCTCTAACCTAAGTCCCTGGTTTTCTAGGGGTGGTTAAGCCCCATTCCGGAGCCGGGGATGATGGGGCCAAACCATTGGGCCGCCCGGCTTTGAACCCGTGGTGGAAAGATCAGAGCAACATCGGGGTCAGGAAGGGCAGGGGGCAAGACCGCACAAAAAAAAATGGGGATATATGGTCAAGGAGCAGTATTTTTGACCCTAAAACACCTAAAAACGGAGCTGTACGTGCGCTACAGACTGGTTTTGTGGTGTTTGTTTCGGAAAAGAGCAGCGGCCAAGATGGGCCCATTGCCCGGATTTTTTTTTTGGCCCGGATGCCTGCTCTAAAGATGAACCTTAAATTGTCCTGATAAAGATGTCTGAACAAACAGCGGGAAATCTCCCGGAAAAGGAAACGGAAACCGTTGAAGGGAAACGGAAGAAATCGCCCGTGGTGGTGCTCACGCGCACCCTTCTTGTGGCCATTGTGCTCATTTTTGCCTGGCATGTCTTTTCGGATCGGCACACGCCCTACACCGACCAGGCCATTGTAAGGGGGCTGGCCATACCCATTTACCCCAGGGTCTCCGGTTATGTCACGGACATGAACATAAAGCTGCACAGCCTGGTGCAAAAGGGAGACACCCTCTTTCAACTGGACCAGCGCCCCTTTCTCTTGGCGGTGAAGTCGGCAGAGGCGCAATTGGACAATGCCGCCCAAATGGTGGGGGCACGTACGGCCACCGTAAAATCGGCCGCGGGCCGTTTGGGCATGGCCAGGGCGCAACAAGATCGGGCACAGCGCAATTACGATCGGGTGCAAAAGGTGTTGCTGGAGAGCCCCGGAGCCCTTTCCCTGGCAGATAAGGACCGGGCGGAGACCTCCCTGGCATCTGCGGCGGAGCGGGTGTCCTCGGCCCAGGCCGATTTGGAGCGCGCCCAGCTGCAGTTGGGCATCTCCGGAGAGGAGAACGCCCAGTTCCGGGCCGCCCTGGTGGCCTTGGAACAAGCACAGCTCAACCTACAGTTCAGCACCGTCCTGGCACCTTCCTCGGGGGCCATTGAGAGCTTTAACGTGGACCTGGGCTACTACAGCCAGGTTGGGCAGCCCTTGGCCATGTTCGTCTCCTCGTCCGATTATTGGATCGAGGCCGCCATGAAGGAAAACAACCTGAGCAATATGGAAGTGGGCGATGCCGTGGAGTTTACCCTCGATGTAGATCCCGGAACCATTTACAAGGGCAGGGTGAGCAGCATTGGCTACGGGGTAAAGTCGGGCAATGTAAGCAGGGGACAACTCCCGGCACCACGGGCAAACAAGGGATGGTTGCGCGAGCCGCAGCGCTTTCCCGTCATCATCTCCTATGACAAGGAGCAATTGCGCACAAAAAGCCGGCTCGGTGGGCAGGTGGATGCGGTGGTGTACACCAATGACAACTTTTTGTTGAACACCATTGCCAAGGCACGCATACGGATCAACAGCACATTGTCTTACCTTAGATAGGGAACGGAATGAACCCAATGGCCCGGAACGGACATCAACGGAACATCTTGCGCTATGCCTTTGGGGCCACGGTGGGGCTCTTGCTGGCCATTACCTTTGGTGGGCTCATGGGCTACCTGTTGCCGTTGCTGGCCTTGCCGTTCTTGGCGGGCAACAAGGCCCTGGGTCTGGCGGAAGGCCTTATGTTCATGGTGGTCATGGCCCTTGCCGTTCTTTTTGTGAATGTGGTCATTTTGTTTTTTGTGGATTATCCGGCCGTGCTCATCTTGGTGCTCTTTTTGCTCATCTTCCACATTTTTTATGCTCGGCACAAACTCCTGCCGCCCCCGGTGAAGATCTTGTTGATGGCCTGCTTGTTGTCCATTCCCAACTTGGCCACCAAATCCGTGGCCCTGGCCCAGGGCATTAGTCTTGGCATGGTGGTCATGGCATCTGCCAGCGTACTGCTCACCTGGTTGTGCTACTACGTTTTTCCGGCAGATGGGGTTCCGGCCCCGGCAAAGGCGTCCCTGCCCCCCGTACGGACCACGGGGTACCGAAAAAAGGAGTATCGCGAGGCGCTCACCAAGACCATCGTCATTTTTCCTGCGGTCTTGCTCTTTTATTTTGTGGAGCTCACCAGTGCCCTCTTGGTCCTTATCTACATTTCCATCCTAACCTTTCAAAAAGGTTTTGGAAAGGGTTTTGACGAGGGAAAATTGCTGGTCTTGGGCAATCTCATCGGTGGGGTGCTGGCCATTGTGTTCTATGAATTGGTGGCTTTGGTGCCCACCCTGCCCTTTTATTTTTTGTTGATGTTGTTGGTGGGCATCTTCATTGCCTCCCGTTTGTTTGGCCCATCCCCTCTGGCGCCGATCTACGGTACGGCCTTCACCACCTTCCTCTTGGTCATTGGCATCACCACTTCCTTTGGCAGTACGGATGCCGGCACCAAGGTGTGGGTCCGTGTGTCCCAGATCATGATGGCGGTGATCTATGTGGCAGTGTTCTTTGGTTTTATTTATGAATGGAGAAAAGAGTATGGTAAAGCGTAGAAGAGTCATCGTAACGTTTTTTGGGGCCTTCCTGCTGCTATCGGGCTGTCGGTTGGGGCAGGTCTATGAGCGCCCAACGGACGGCCTGCCCACGGCCTATCGCTATTCCGTTCAGGAAAGTGCCGAGGTGGCCAACTTGCCCTGGTGGTCGCTTTTTAAAGACCCTGTGCTCTTGGCCTTGTTGGATACCGCCCTGACCAACAATTTGGACCTTGCCGTGGCGGGCACCCGGATCAGGCAGGCAGAGGCCCAGTTGGACATTGTCAGGGCCAATCTGTTTCCCAGGGTCAACTATGGTCTGGATGTGGGCACCACCCTTAGTTCCGTGCAAACAACATCCTCGGTGGCCCCTGTGGTTCCCGTTTCCTATCAGGTGGACCTTTGGGGGCAGTTTCGCAATCTCAGGGACGCATCCTACCAAGATTTTTTGGCCACCGAGGAGGCCTACAGGAGCATTACCCTGGCCCTG
Organism: Maribacter aquimarinus; assembly: GCF_047345505.1. Classification (NCBI taxonomy): domain Bacteria; kingdom Pseudomonadati; phylum Bacteroidota; class Flavobacteriia; order Flavobacteriales; family Flavobacteriaceae; genus Maribacter; species Maribacter aquimarinus. The sequence goes on from NZ_JBLFEO010000008.1 coordinate 142,873, forward strand.
GTGGGCGGTGTGGCCAACGCCTACTTCTTGTTGCGGGACCTGGACAACAGGCTGCTCATTGCAGAAGAGACCGCGGCCACCTGGCAGAGCAATTTGGAGATCACCAAGGCCCGGAACAATGCCGGTCTGGTCTCGGAGGTCATTGTGAACCAAGCACAGATACAGGTAGAGGAGGCCAAAGCGATCATCCAGACCTTTACGCGCCTGCGCACCCAGACCGAGAACGGCATCAGTGTGTTGTTGGGCCGTCCGCCCATGGACATTCCCCGTGGGCTGCCCTTGCAGGAGCAGGTGCTGCCGCCGGTGCTGCCCGTTGGCATGCCCTCCCGCCTCCTGGACCGCAGGCCGGACATCAGGGCCGTGGAACACCAGTTGCAGGCCCAGACCTACCGTCTGGGGGCCACCGAGGCCCTGCTGTACCCCAACATTACCCTTTCGGCCAATCTTGGGGCGTCCCTGCTCAATCCGGCGGTGGCATTTGCCGATCTGGGCGCCCAGGTCTTGGGGCCCATCTTCAACTCCAAGGAGAACAAAAGGCGGGTGGCCCTGAACCGTGAACTTACCGAACAGCTGCTGTTCACCTACCAAAACACCTTTGTAAATGCCATGCGCGAGGTGGAGGACGCCCTGGTGGCGGTAAACACCTATGACAGGGAACTGCAGTCCAGAGTGGCACAAGTGGAGGCTGCCAAGCGCGCCCTGGACCTGGCCTGGGTGCGGTATGACAATGGGGTGAGCAGCTATTTGGAGGTGTTGGACCTGCAGCGCTCTTCCTTTGCCACCATGCTCCGGGCTTCGGAAGTGATGCAATTGAAGCTGAGCAGCACCGTGACCCTTTACCAAGCTTTGGGCGGCGGTTGGGAAGCACCGGAGGCACCCTGAGGCTGCCTTTGCCGCGTTAAGGGCGTCATTTTTCCCGCCCATGTCCGTGGCCCACCCAAATCGGCACAAAAGCGGGCGCCCCAACTAGGAATGCGCCCGGTAACGGCTAAGGTGGGCCACTGCCATTACGGCCGGCCACTTGTTGTTCTCATGCCTTTGCAGTTCCTGTACCAACCGCTCAAAAAGATGGGTTTCCCCGTAGATTGTGGTCAATTGCCCGTAGAGGTTCGCATCTGCACAGAGCAGGTGGGCCATGGATGTAGGGTCCATGTCCAAAGAAAATTCCCGCTGCTGCTTGGTTAGCAGTTCGGGTGCCGCGGCAAATCCAGAGAAATCGGCCCTATGGTCGTATCCCGAGGGTGGTGGGGCCGTTAGTTGCAATAGGTCCAGGTAGGGGGCTAACCGCACTTCAAAATCGTACAGCAGCAGGGTTCCGTTGGGGGCCGTGACCCGCAGGGTTTCCTGCAACAAGGCGTCACTTTTCCCGTACCACCAAGAGCCGGCATAGGTGCAGATGTCAAAATGGGCATCGGGGAAGGGCAGTTTGTTTCCGGTCATTTTGCAAAAGAGCGTATTGTGGGTGGCCTTGGCCTGGGAGAGCATGGCCTCACTGGGATCTGTGCCAACCACTTGCCGGCAGAACGCTAAAAGGGCCTTTGTGGAAATCCCGGTGCCACAGCCCACGTCCAACCCGGTTCCAAACCGTTCCGTTCCCAAGGCCGTTTTCAGAATGGGGCGGTGCAAGGGCGGCCGGTAGCTGGCGTAGTGGCGGGCCATGATGTCATTGTAATCCACGGGAATCAAAAAAAAAAATATGGGTTGTGCGCCAAAGATAAGGTTTAGGGATGATGTTCTTTGCAAGGGAGCAAGGTTGTTGGTGAGAAGGTACAGTGGCCCTTGATGAAAAAGGCCATCGTTTTCACGGAAAACAGGGTTTGGCAAACACGGCCATCGACCTAAATTGCAACAGCCTTTTACTCTCTCCCAAACATTCAGGTTTAGCGGGGTGTTATGGTAGAATAATAAGGTGTATTTGTCGTTACAAAGTAAGGCCTTCCGGTTTTGGATTGTTTTTCATCATTTGGAAGCAAAAAAATCGGAGCGTGCCCTGGCCCAAGGAAGCATGTTGCCGGAAAATGGGCAATCCTTGGGATTTTTGGAACAGGAAAAAGGCATGGAAATCGGCAACATCAGAACACAGTGCTGTCCTATCGGGACAGGAAGAGCTTAAAATAACCAGTATGGAAGAAGTAAAGATATTGTTGTTGGCCCTGGTGTCCTTTCTATCCAATGACAACCTGCCCATTACGGCAAGATCCGCAGAGATCCACATAGATAGGGCCAACAGGCAGGTGACGATAAAACAGTTGGATTTGGTCAGTGTGGAGCAGTACCGTGATGTGGCCAAAGTTGCTTTGGATTCCCTGATGCAGGCACAGACGCTTAGGGAAGATATGGCGCCCTTGCGCTTGGCCCATACCAGTTTTTATGAAGAAGAGGGTACGTTGAATGCGGTGCTGTACCTGCAATATGAGGATATCAAAGATTTGCGCAAGATGTCTTTTTATGCAGATACGGAAGAAAATTTAAGCTATCCTTATATGAAAGATTTTGTCTATGAGCTACAAACAGGACGTATTGATGGCCGGCATGTGCGTTTTGACCAAGGACAGGACGTAAAGTTTAGAATGGAAGGGAAGCAAGCCTTTCCAGACGGGATATATAGCCTATTGGACGACTGGAACGCCATAAAAGCGGCTAAGTATGTTGATGTTACGGAAGATTTCTCGGTGAACGACTTTAAGGAACTACGGAAATTCATCCTAAAAAAAGGCCGCGGGATGAGCTTTAGAAACATAGAAAACAACAACCCCCACCACACATTTGATGATTTGGGGCTGTATTTGGCATCTACCACGGTCCGAAAACTAGATCATAGCGAACCTTTGCCGAGCCAGGCCTATAACGAATTGGTCATTTGGGGTAACGGTCAGTTCAGTCTTTATCTCTTTGATGAAAACACACCAAATACCAACCCCTATTTGTTGGATGACAAGGTTTACCTTTTAAAACCCCGGCACCTAGATATCCGTACCTTGCAAACCTACTTGCAGCAGATCCGTAAAAAGCTATGAAACCAAGAACTGTCCTCTTATTTTTAGGTGCAATTTTGTTATTTGTCCTTCTTGTTAGAGCATGTGCTATCCAAGGTAAAAAATCCGTAAATGCTGCCTTGGGAGGTGTGTTTGTTGATAAAGACGCTATTTTTTATGATACTGATTTTACCACGGGAGATTATGCCATTATATTGGATGATGAACCCCAGGCCCTGGTCATTGATGATGCCGTAGTGTTGGAAGAGAATAAAAACAGGATCAAAACGGATATTAATTGGATGACCTATCTGCCAGCAGAGGGAGGACGGGGATTCCATGGCATACGTCTCTTTAAAAATAACCAATTACAGCATGCTATCTTGGGCCGTAAGTTCAATACGTTCCAAACAGGAGATTTAAGAAAACATGGAAAACCTGTGGCGCTGAAGTTCATAAATGAACCACGGGAGGCCTACCTAAGAAAAAAAGACAGTCTAGAAAAGTTGCCCGATACCTATATGGCACGAACCACGGAATTGGATTCCATGGGCTACGATTATCGGTTTACGGTAAGATTTCCTTCTATCCTGGTTTCCCAGGAAGATACAATTTTTGATGCCCACGCGTACGGAAAGGCACTGGCCCAAAGGGTAAAAAACAGTTTGGGTCATTTTGAAGGGTTTAGAACAGGAAACGATGCCACTGAAGGCGCAATGACCTCGCCCATTCTAATGCTTAAAATTAAGGGTTCCGAGCGCTATTTGGAAGATTCGGAGACAGGCAGATATCTAAGTTTAAAGGGTTACGTATTACATAGTTCCAAGTTGATTTTTTTTGGTACAAAGGAGTTTTATGAAAAAATACAGGCGCAGGATTTTGGTGATTCTTTTAGAAGGGAAGGTCTTTCCGAGGCAGAGATAAAAGCGCTTATTCAAGATAAAATAGGCCCAGATAGTGCAGAGGTACAAATGAATGCCGTTTTCGAATCTATGTTCAAGACTGGTATTGAAATTGGAGGATTGCATGAAAATAAATACGAGCTCAGGTATTATTCGGTTACAAAGTAAGAATGGTGCCGGAGTTTCATCATTACAAAAACACTATGGTATTTTAACGGAAAACAGGGGGTTTTAGGAACAGATGAACGTGTAGTTTTGTAGTGGATAAAATATGGGAATGGCATCAATACATATAAAAAAGACCAAAATGAAATTAAAGAATATGGGAAGTTTAAGTAAGCTTATGTTCAGCGCAGTTACAATGGTTTTTATGGCCACAAGCGCCACGGCCCAGCAAGATACGATCTACTACGATGCCAAATGGAAGACCACGGTAAAGGACAGCGCCTCCTATTTTAGGCCCCCGGTGAAAAAGGAGGGCAAGCTGTTTCGCGTCACCGATCATTACATATCGGGGGCGGTGCAGATGAACGGACTGTCCAGCAAGCCCGATGCCGATTTCTGGGAGGGCAAGGTGAGTTGGTACAATGAAGATGGGAGCCTACTGCAAGAGGGGCACTACACCAAGAACAGATTGGATGGGCCCTACATCTCTTTTTTGGACGGGGAACGGCTCAAGGCCCAGTTCAAGAACGGGAAGATGGTTTCCGGAAAGACCAATGGTAGGCTAAGCAATGGCCGGAGCTATATGTCCGAGGTGCGCGGGGATACCATTCTGAACATCATTTATGACAAGGACATCAAAGGGGCGCGCTACGAGCGATACAGTGTGGGCAATGACTATGATGTATTGATCCAGTATTTTGATGTGGACGGAAAACTGATGGGAGAGCGAAAGAAAATGGCCAATGGCAGCCGGGTTGGCATAGAGGTGTCCTACTATAAAACCCCAATGCGCCCCATGGAAATACGGTACTATCCAAAGGGGAACCAGCTGGGCAGCAGCTACTTTTATTGCAAGGACCAGGTGCGCGAATTGTTCTCGGCAGAGAATGGCCTTTCCAAGACGTATTTCACCCCGGACGGTGATGTGATGGGGAAGATCGAATATACGTATGTGGATGAGCGCCTAAAACCCGTGGAGGGCACGGAGTACACCTTTTTTTCAAGCTACACGAAATACAGGGCAGAGTTGGTGAGCGGCAAACGGGTGTACGCCAATGGGAAGCTACAGCGGGAGGAGACCTTTTACGAGAACCAGCAGACCAAGAGCATCACCACCTACCGGGATGGGGCTCGGCTGCTGCAGGTCAGTTATGACGAGGACGGCCAAGAGGTGGCCCGTATGGAGTACGATAATTGGCGGCCCATGAACGGTACGGAGATACAGGGCGATAGGCAGGTGACCTATAAAGACGGCATTCTGTTGGAGGAAATTATCCATTATCCCTTTTCCCCATTGGTGTTCAAAAAGAAGTCAGGGGCCACGGAAGTGTTTTACACCAAGGACGGCGGGGTTATGGGAACCTTGCAGCTGGTCGATGAAGATGGGTACATGAAGCCCAAGAACGGGGAGCGTTACCAAATTGATATCGATGGCGATATAAGCTCCGTGGAAATTTTCAAGGAAGGGTTCATCACCAAACGAACCAGCTACAGAAAGCGTCAGGTGGGCAAAGATGAAAAGCTCGCTTTCAAAAAGGAGGAGTATTACGGGCCAGACGGTTTTTATCGTGAAAGGGAAGTCCGTTTCTACAGTAACGGCCAAAAGCAAAGTGAAATAACCTATGAAGGGTTCAAGGAAAAAACAGGCCTGTTTTACAATGCGGAAGGTGCCCTTTTGGGGTCCTATGATTATGTGAAAAAGAACGGAGACCTGTATGAGTTCTTTGCGGACAGTGATGAGTTGCGCCGTATGGAAACGCTGGAGAACGGCATACAGACCCGTTTAAAGCAATACGATTACGGGCCCGGCGCGCTGTACGGACAAATTCTCCCCACTTTGATCGCCGATGTGGATATGGATTGTTGTGCCTCCCATTACAACAGGGATGGGGAGCTGATCGCCAAGTACACCTTTAAGGACCGTGAACCTTGGGAAGGCCGCTTTTTCGATACCAAGTTGAGAACCCGGCATGTCCTGAAACAGGGTGTGCGCAACGGCCCCTATGATAAATTGGGCTACAACGGAAATATATTGGAGGAGGGACAGTTCCTGGACGGAAAGAAAGAGGGCCTTTTCAAGTATTACGACCGTAATGGGCAGCTGCTCAAATCAGAACCGTATAAAAACGATCGGCTAGAGGGAACTGCGGCGTATTATGACGCCAAGGGCGGGGTACAGGCCAAGATGGAATTCCGGGAGGGGCTACCGTGGAACGGTACCGAGGTGATCAGGGAGTCTTACGGCCGAAGCGAACGAATGACGACCTATGAAAACGGATCCCTGGTGAAGGAGGTGGAACAGGATGGCGAGAAAGGAAAGACAGTGACCCGCTATTTGGCCAATGGGGAAACAAAAGGCACCACTTATTACCCTGATACCGAGATAAAGCGCTTGGACTACACGGCCAAGAACGGTCTTCTTGATGGCGCCTTGCTGCGCTATGACCAGGAGGGAAAAGAACAGTACAGGGCCGTCTTTGAAAACGGCAAGATCAAGGAGGGGCGTGTGCTGCTCAATGCAGATGCCATAAGGGGCAAGCCCGCCTATTTTATCATGGAGCGCAACGGAGATGCCGTGACGGTAACCTTTATGGGGCAGGAAGACAAGGAACTTTTTACGGCCACGGAACATCTGGCCTTTGGCACGGCCTCGGTCTTCTTGCGGGAAATGAACATATTCCTGGACAATATTCGACCAGGGGCCTTGTATTGAATCGGTGGGGGCAACCATCTGGAAAGGCAGATGGTAGGGCCCTACCGGGATGCAACTTTTTTTACCATCAGCAACGGGGGGGCGCCCGGCTGTGCCGGAAGGGAAGCAAAGGGCGTTTTTTGCCAAAATTTTCTGTAGTGTCCTGCCCAGATGGGGTATGGGACTTTGGAATTGGGGTACAGCTGCCAATAACATCGAGACGGTCATGATGGCGCCATGGCCAACGGCACGAGGTTTCGGCGAAAACCATCGCAGCGATGGATCTTGAACGGACTTGCAGCCATGGTGGAATTTTTAATGCATTTCCTGGGTTTATGTAAGAATAATGTAAATTTAGGGGGTATAACACCCTTAAAACAACATAATGAAAAGATTGGAAAACAAAACGGCCATCATTACCGGGGGCTCCGGCTCCATTGGCAAGATCACCGCGGCCAAATTTTTGAAGGAGGGCGCCAATGTGGTGCTCGTGGACCTAAGGCAAGAGCACCTGGATGAGGCCAAAACCGAGTTGGGCCACCCGGACAGGGTGCTTACCGTGCAGGCCGATGTGAGCAGTGTGGAAGACACCAAAAACTACGTGGAAAAGGCCAAGGCAAAATTCGGGGCGGTGCACATATTGTTCGCCAACGCCGGCACCGAGGGCAAGGTGCAACCCATTACCGAGTTCAGCGATGATGTGTTTGACTTGGTCATGAAGGTCAATGTAAAGGGCGTTTATCTGGGCATTAAACACGTTGTTCCCGCACTTAGGGAAGCCGGTGGGGGAAGCATTGTCATTTCCTCTTCCGTGGCCGGCCTGGAAGGTTCTGCCAATACCGTGGCCTATACCACCTCCAAGCATGCCACTGTGGGGTTAATGCGTACCGCGGCACAGGAACTGGCTCCATACAACATTAGGGTAAACACCATTAACCCCTCTCCGGTAGACAATAGGATGATGCGCTCCCTGGAGGAGGGCTTTTCCCCGGGTGAGGCCGAGGAGGCCAAAAGGAACCTGGAAAGGGCGATCCCCATGGGCAGGTATGCCGAACCCTCTGAAGTGGCCGATCTTGTCCTCTTTTTGGCCAGTGACGAAAGTTCTTTCATTACCGGTACCACCAACCCCATAGACGGCGGTATGACCTCTTAGGGGCCAACCATCGGGCCCCAACAAGGGGGTCTTTCGCTTGGCTGCCCCAGTGTATTTTTAAACCCCAGATGATGCACTAGACTTTCGGGATGAGGGTGTAAAGCCCAATAAAATCAAGACTTTTGCGATTGAGGCGCCCGCCTGAATGACTCAGTCGGGCAGGCCCGCCCGAATGTGCCCTTCGGTACGGGCGGGTAGCCATCGCTACGGTGGGTGAGCAAAAGTCAGTGTAACGATTGATTTTGCAGGGATTTGCAGCCGTAATGGAATTTCTATTGCTTAATCTGGGTTAAATGAAACGGGGAGCCCGTGCTGTAAGGCAGGGCTCCCCATTTTTATTGTATCTGCCTCGGTATGCGTGCCTGTACCTTCCCTTTTTCCGGCAAGAAAGGCCTGCATCTTGGGCCATTATTCCCGTAGTAGGATCAGGTTGGACAGTTCTTGGTCTATTTGGGCCGCGTTGAGGCCAGAGGGCATGTCTTTGTCATAAAAGAGGGAGATGGCCTCCTTTTCAATGGGCAAAAGCTCGCTGCCCGGGGTAATGGTAGAGCACATGGCACTGGGTCCGGCACTGTCACAGCGATCGGAGTGTCCCAGGCCCAGGGCGTGGCCCAGTTCGTGTTTTATCAAGGCCTTGGTGTCTCGGGAGACCCAAATATTGGCACTGACGTAAAAGTTGCCCACAAAAGAAGCACTGGCGTACCCGTCCAGGTCCAGGTCTTTGACGATGTCATACATGGCCGGGAACGTGGTTTCCACCTGCTCCTTGGTGCCAAAGAACAATTTGGCGGTGGCGGTTGCCTCGGAATCTGCCATGGAGATGGTAAAATCCCCTTGGTCCGTAAGGGCATTGTACTCCTCGATCACCTCTTGCACCACATCCTCTGCGCCCGCAGGGAAATCGCCCAAGAGAAATAAGGTCATGGGGCTGTCCCATTTTCGCATGATGTCCTGGGTGGGCGATGTGGGGTCTTCAAAAAGGGTAAGGTACCTAAAATGGGAGAGCAGCTCCTGCTGCCCGTTGTCCAAAATGTCCAGTTCGTCAATATCATTGATGTTCACCGTTATGGGGGCCTCGGCAATGGCCGTGCCATCAAAAACGGAGGCCGTGAAGGTAATGGGGCCACCGGTCTCAAAATCCAATATGGCGCCTTCTGCAAGGGTAAGCGCCCCGTTGGACTCATTGATTTCAACCAGCTGCGAACCGCTCAAGGAATAGGTGAGCACCGCATTGCCATTGGCAGTGGCCTGGACCGAACCTATGGCCGTTCCGGGGGCGCTGTGCTCATCAATGTCAAATTCCTGGGCGGCAAGGCCTGGCGCCCCATTTTCCAGGTTTTCCTCTTCAATGGCATCCGTGCTGCAGGCCATGGTGAGAACACAGCTTAGGGCAAAGGCAAATCGCTTCATTGGGGTATGGGTTTAGGGTACAGGTTCAGGGGAACAATTTCCACGGGCAAAAATAGGGGCCACGGGGCAGGCGCACAAGAAGTTGTTGTGTAACCGCCCGTTTTTGATGCCAGTTGGGAAGGAACAAAGGCAAGTGCCTTCGTTAAAAAAAAGGCCTTTGTAAATCCAGTAAGACTTGGGTATCGGGGCGGCCCAGGTCCTTTTGCCTTCAAAGGGTCCTTTTTGTTTTTTCGGAAAAAATGTGCTATACTTGATTATGGTCTGGAACGATTTCTCTTTTTTGGGTGCCTTGTTTCTTTTGCTGGTCTCTTTCTGTTATCTCGTGTTTCCCCCCAAGGGAATCAATCCCGTGTATGGGTACCGCACCCCACAATCCACCAAAAATGAGGAGAACTGGCAGTGGGCCAACCGCTGGGGTGCCCGCTCCCTCTTGGGAATCAGCTTGGTGCTGTGCGGGGTGACCTACCTGAACCAAGAAATGCGTTTCATGGCCAGTGACCATCTCTTCCTGGGCACCTTTCTGGGCGGTGTGGGCATTGCCATGGCCATTATAGAACTAAGGCTTTGGCAAATGGGCAAGAAAAGAAGGGAAACCGAAAAAGAATGAAGGTGTAGGCGTGATGGGAGCAAAAAAAAGAATCAGTTGTGCCAAATGCACCGCATCTGTAAGGCGCTGATTTTCTTTGTGTAAAGATTTTTTCTACAATACCACTTTTTCATTAACTTGAGGGGCATAGCAATGGAAATCTCATATATCGGTGGATTACGATGTACAAACGGATATTGTACCCCTTGTTCGAAATTTGGTAACGGGACTGCGCCCCTTGGCAAAGGAACAGCAGGTGAAATTGCGTTTTCGGACAGAGAAAACGTGTTGGCCTGTGCAATACAATGCACATCATTTATTGAAGGAAATAGAGCTTCTCATAGGCCGCGTCCTGAGGTTTACGCCAGAAACGTTCACGGTAACCGTTCGCTTGGTTAAAGGTGCCCCTGGGGATCAAGTGTGCTTTCTGTGTGTGGAGAACACTGGGGTAAACCTTTCAAAATTGGGAGAGGTGCTGTCTTCCGTAAAAAAAGGAATGCGGGTTAAAGAGAAGGCCCAAGGAACTGTTTTTATGGTTTCCATACCCACCATTTGGAATCCCGGCGCATCTGCAAAGGATGCAGGGGCAGTTGAACTGTTACCTAAAAAATACCCGAATTATTATGCATCCGTGGTGCAGAGACTTACCACCCATTTTTACAATATTGAAAACTTGGAAAAGGCCGCGGCACTTAGGGGCCCATCGGAAGGGGTGTTTTTAAAAAAGGTGAACTCGGTGATCGAATCATATTTTTTTGACCCAAATTTTAAGGTAGATGCCCTTGCAAACGCCATGGCCTTGAGCAGAACCCAGCTCTTTAGAAAAATGAAGGCGTTAACCAAGAAATCTCCCCAGCAATATTTACGTTTTGTTCGCTTGGATAAAGCGAAAAAGCTGTTACAGTCCAAACAACGCGATTTAAACGTGAGTGAAGTGTGCTATGAAGTGGGCTTCGCCAGCAAGAGTCATTTTACACGTGCTTTCAAAAAAGAGTTCGGTTTTTGTCCCTCAGAATTAGTAAAGGTCAAAAATGCAACCTGAATGCAATTTTTTTGCAACCTTTGGGCAACTGGGGAAGGCCCATACAATCTACTTTTGGGTCAGTGAAACCATTTAAAATCAAAGTTTTATGAACGATGTAAAGAAAAACAGGGAGTTTATCATCAGATATTTCAATGCCGTTTCCGGACATGTGAAAACCAGGGAACTCTGTGAAGAGTACACTACCGATGAAAAACTGATCGAGCATATTGAATTCTTTGAGGGGGCTTTTCCCAAGTATGAACTGTTCATTGAAGAAATCATGGCCGATGGAAACAAAGTACTGGTCCAAGCCCGGGCCACCGGAACAAATACGGGTGAGTTTAACGGAATTCCACCAACGGGAAGAAAGATGGATTTGCCCTTTGCCATTCGTTACACGATCGAAAATGGTAAAATAACGGGTCATTGGCTTATTGCGGACCAAATGTTGCTTATGGAGCAATTGGGCATCATGGAGGCCCAAACCACCTAGGGAGAACCCAGTATGCCATGAACGATTCAAAGAAAAATAAAGCGTTTATCATTGAATATTACAACGCAATATCTGGTGTTGAAAAAACACCTGAACTGTGCAGGCGCTACATGGATGACGAAAAATTGATCCGCCACATTCAATTTTTCGATCAGGCTTTTCCAAAATACGAACTGTTTATAGAAGAGATGGTGGCCGAGGGCAACAAGGTCATTGTCCAGGGTAGGGCCACAGGAGTCCATAAGGGGATTTACAAGGGCATTCCCCCTACCGGTGGAAAGATGGACCTGCCTTTCGTGATCCGATATTTGGTGGAGCACCATAAAATTACCGATATGTGGTTAATTGCCGACCAGACCATTTTAATGGAACAGTTGGGCATAATGGCGCCCCAGGCCACGGCAGATTGGTCCGCACCAAATCCAATTTAGGGATCTACCGTCCCCCCTTGCTCCCGATCATCTTGCCCAAGGGCCTGTTCTTTTGCCAGGAATGCCAAAAGCGTTAACGGGCACCTATGAAAGAGAACGGAACAGATCAACCAAAAATCAGTACAAAACAGTTTTTGCCAATACCATTTCCCCACTGAAGATGAGCCGTTAAGGGGTTTCTTTTTCCAAAGGCCAAAGAACCAATTCAATTTCTTTGGCAGTTTCGCAAAGGGAGCCGGCCTAGGACCATGTTTGTCAAGTTACCAAACAACCAAAAATGGAGAACTTATGGAAACACCCACTTTTGGACACTACTGCGCCACCAAACACGCCTTGGAAGGCTATGCCAAAACCTTAAAACATGAAGTGGAGCCTTTTGGTATTCAGGTGGCCTTGGTAAAACCGGGGGAGTACTATACCAAGATTTTCGAGAATGCACGGTTCTCCGAAAATAAGATTGCCGATTATGAGTTTCTGCGCGAAGTATTGAACGAACAGGTTGAGGCCCGTATTTCCGCCGAGGGCAATAATTCGGTGGAAGTCGCCGAATTGATGGTTAAACTCGTGGAAGCGAAGCAGATGAAACTGCATAACCGTATCGGCAAGTTCGCTTCCATGATTCCCATATTGCATCTTTTTCCTGGCATGCTTAAAAAAATTGTAAAAAAGACCTACGGACTTGATAAGGTTTAAACACTTAACCAAGAAGGAACAAGCAAAACATACCAAAACCATTTAGTAACCCAATACATCAAGAACAATGAAAGCAACATCTAAAATTTTCGCTTTGCTGCTCTTAGCGGCCACTCCATTTACCCATGGGCAAAACACAGAACCGGACGGGCGCACATACGCCGTAAGGACCATGACCTTAAAACAAGATGCCAATGCCATGGCCTTTGAAAAATATGCCAAGGAGATATTGAATCCCACCTTTCGCCAGGTGCCGGGCGTAACGGCTCGTATTGCCAAAGCGGATAGGGGCAAGGACAAGGGAGTCTATCTGTTGCTCTATTTTTATGATAGCAAAGCCACACGGGACCACTATTATCCCATAGCGGATTCCGATGAATATTCCAAAGCCGCCGAAGAGATGACCCCTAGAATAGAAAAGGCCATAAGGGGGCTTTACGCTTTTGTTGAAGAGGATGCCGAGACATCTCCGTACACCGATTACGTTTTTATTGAATGAGCAATAAATCTTGGCAGTACAGTTTTCACGCCCCCTGCAACAGCCCCGCCCGCTCCAAGAGCGCCTCTACCTTGGGCTCTTGGCCCCGAAAGCGCTTGTAGAGCACCATGGGGTCTTCCGTGCCGCCCTTGGACAGCACGTGCTCTTTGAACTTGGTGGCCACCTCCCTGTTAAAGATGCCTTTTTCCTTAAAGAGGGCAAAAGCGTCCGCATCGAGCACTTCGGCCCATTTGTAGCTGTAATAGCCGGAGGCATACCCGCCCTGGAAAATATGGGCAAAGGAGGTGCTCATACAGGTCTCGGGCGTGGGCGGGTACAGGTCCGTGTCCTTAAAGGCGGCCTCCTCGTGGGCCTTGACGTTGGCAATGCCCGTGGGGTCCGCCCCGTGCCAGGACATGTCCAACAGACCAAAGCTCAGCTGCCGCAAGGTCTGCATGCCCTCTTGGAAGGTGGCGGAAGCCTTGATTTTTTTTACCAGCTCCATGGGGATCACCGCCCCGGTCTCATAATGTTTGGCAAAGAGTTCCAGGGCCTCTTGCTCATAGCACCAGTTTTCCATTACCTGGCTGGGCAGCTCCACAAAATCCCAATAGACGGAGGTTCCGGAGAGGCTGGGGTAGGTGGTGTTGGCCAGCATCCCGTGCAGTCCGTGGCCAAACTCGTGAAAAAGGGTGGTGACCTCGTTAAAGGTGAGCAGGGAGGGCTTGCTCGGTGTAGAAGGGGTAAAGTTGCACACATTGCTAATGTGCGGCCTGCTGTTTTTCCCTTCTTTTTTCCATTGCGATTTAAAAGAGGTCATCCAGGCACCGCCCCGTTTGCCGGGTCTCGGGTGAAAATCGGCATAAAAGAGGGATATGAAGTGGTTGTCCGCATCAAAAACCCGGTAGGTCTTTACTTCCGGATGATAGGTATCCACATCAAACACCTGCTCAAAGCGCAGGCCAAAGAGTTTGGTGGCCACTTGGAACACCCCATCGATCACGTTCTCCAGTTTAAAATAGGGTTTTAGCCGCTCATCGTCCAGATCAAACAGCTTTTGCTTCAACTTTTCCGAATAGTAGGGGCCGTCCCATTTTTCCAGTCGCTTCAATCCGTCGGTCTCCCGGGCAAAACGCGCCAGTTCCTCAAATTCCCTTTTTGCGGCCGGTTTGGCCTTTTCCAAAAGTTCGTTGAGAAAGGCCGTTACTTTTTCCGGGGTTTTGGCCATGCGCTCTTCCAGCACAAAATGGGCGTGGGTGTCATAGCCGAGCAAGTTGGCCCGTTCATGGCGCAGCTGGGCGATCTTGAGTACTTTTTCTTCGTTGTTCCTTTCGTTGTCCTGGAATCCCTTGCTACCAAAGGCCAGTGAAAGTTTTTTTCGGAGTTCCCTGTTCTTGGCGTATTTCATAAAGGGCACATAACTGGGGTAGTCCAGGGTAATGAGCCAACCGCCGTCCTTGCCCTTGTCCCTTGCCCGTTGTGCCGCCGCTTCCTTTTCGCCCTCGGGGAGGCCGTCCACGTCTCTTTCGTGGGTAAGGTGCAGGGCAAAGGCATTGGTCTCTGCCAAGATGTTCTCGCCAAACTTGAGTTTTAGTTGGGCCAGTTCGGCATCTATTTCCCGCAGTCGTTTTTTCTTGTCATCGGGCAGGTTGGCCCCGTTTCGGCTAAAGCTTTTGTAACGTTTTTCCAAAAGGGTGCGCTGTTCGGTGGTCAAGGGCAGGATTTCCCTTTTGGCATGGACTTTTTTAATGCGCTCGAACAAGGCTTCGTTCAGGGTGATGTCGTTCCCAAATTCGGAGAGTAGGGGGGAGATTTCCTGCGCCAATTGTTGCATGGCGTCATTGGTCTCGGCCGAGTTCAGGTTGAAGAACACACTGGAAATACGATCCAGTTGCTGTCCCGAAAATTCCAGCGCCTCAATGGTGTTCCCAAAGGTGGGGGCATCCCCACTGGCGGTGATGGCATCAATTTCGGCCCGGGCATCTTCCATTGCCTTGAGAAAGGCGGGTTTAAAATGTTCGTTTTTTATTTTTGAGAACGGGGCGTCATCAAAAGGGACTAAGAGGGGATTCATATTTGGGTTTTTTTCAAGTTCATTGGCACCGCCAAAGGGTTTGATGCTCCAAGGCTTACCTCGAAATTAAAATTCAGTTTCTTATGAATGTCTCGTGGGCTTTCCCCGAGGTAGTTTGTTTTTCAACGTCCGAAATCGTGCTTCCAACTTCGTATTTCTAAAATCTAAAATCTAAAATCTAACTTCTATTTCGCACTTCAACAGATGGCTTCGTCGCGGGCAGCGTTATTGATTGGTTTCACCATTTCGCTTCCTCCTCGCCATAACGTTTTTATTTTGAGCTTTGGTTCAAGATTTCAGCGTCGGTGTTTTGATTTCAAACTTTCAACTTCGTATTTCTAAAATCTAACTTCTAATTTCGTACTTCAACAGATGACTTCGTCGCCGGCAGCGCTAGGGATCGGTGTCACCATTTCGCTTTCTCCTCGCCATGACGTTTTTATTTTGAGCTTTGGTTCAAGATTTCAGCGTCGGTGTTTTGATTTCAAACTTCCAACTTCGTATTTCTAACTTCTAACTTCTAACATCTCACTTCTAATATCGCACTTCAACAGATGGCTTCGGCGCCGGCAGCGCTAGGGATCGGTGTCACCATTTCGTTTGCTCCTCGCCATGACGTTTTTATTTTGAGCTTTGGTCCAAGGTTTCAGCGTCCGAGTTTTGATTTAAAACTTTCAACTTCGTATTTCTAACTTCTAACTTCTAACATCTCACTTCTAATATCGCACTTCAACAGATGGCTTCGGCGCCGGCAGCGCTAGGGATCGGTGTCACCATTTCGCTTCCTCCTCGCCATGACGTTATTATTTTGAGCTTTGGTTCAATGTTTCAGCGTCTCATTTCTAACTTCTAACTTCTAACTTCTAACTTCTAACTTCCAACTTCGTACTTCCCACATCACCTTCCACCGTTCACCTTCTTTGCGCCATCGATCACCTTTTGTTTCAGGCCTTCTTTGTACTGCAGTATTTTGTCCAGAACGGCTTGGTCCGCACTGCCAATGATCTGGGCCGCGAGGATGCCCGCGTTCTTTGCCCCGTTCAGGGCCACGGTGGCCACGGGCACGCCGCCGGGCATTTGGAGAATGGAAAGGACGGAATCCCACCCATCTATGGAATTGGAGCTCTTAACGGGCACGCCAATAACGGGCAGGGGCGACATGGAGGCCACCATGCCGGGCAAATGCGCCGCGCCCCCGGCCCCGGCAATGATCACCGAGAAGCCTTTGGTGTGGGCATGTTTGCTAAATTGGTACAATTTTTCCGGCGTGCGGTGGGCCGAGACAATGTCCACCTGCACCTCAATGTCAAAATGGTTCAGGATGTCCACGGCCTCCTGCATGACGGGCAGGTCGCTGGTGCTGCCAATGACTACGGCTACTTTGCTCATATTATGGTTGTTGTGCTGCCCCGTTCCGTTTGGCCCAAAAGCTACCGGGATGGGGTGGCTGGGCCAAGCTTGGCAAGGCAATTTTGACTGTAGCGCAAGGTATTACAAAAGCCTGGAATACCCATAGGCCTAGAGGCTCATTTTGGTATTGCACCGTTTGATCGAGTTCAGGGCGGCTTCCATGGTCTTGTCGTTTATCGTGGCCTTGGCGGCATCGCGGTAATAGGCAATGGCGGTCTCGTATTCTTCCAGCTGTTCGTACATGATGCCGTACTCGTTGTACACGGTGGCCTTGTCCATCCCGGGCACGTGCAGGGCCTGTTCCAGGACCTCCTTGAGGGTGTCGTACTTTTTGAGCGTGCTCAGCAGTATGGCGTAGTTCTTATAGGCGGCCCCGTACTCTGGGGCGTACTGTAGGGCCAGTTTATAGTACTTTTCGGCCTCATTGAAGTTTTTGAACTTGGTCTCGTTGAGCCAGCCCAAATGGTTGTAGGCCTTGCCAAAGGTGGGCTCCTCTGCCAATATCTGTTCCAGCTTTTCCACGGCCGCCTCCAACTTTCCGTCCTTGATGTCCAGATCTGCGGTGTTGAAGAGGTCCTCCAAATGATAGGGATGGTGCATGATTTGTTTTTTTTACAAATTTAGGGAAGGTCTCCCAGCTACATAACCCCGAAAACCGTGATTTATTGGAGAACCGCCTTTTTTGGAAGGTTTGTAGGGCGATGTCATTGGCGGGGAGATGGCCGGGCGATAGCGGTGGTTAAAAGTAGGTTAGGGGCCGCTGGCACTTTGATGTCCCCGGTGTTCTGGCCAATGATTTATTTATTATCTTAACCCTGGAAACGGAAAACGAATATTTTGGGAACATAACCTCTTGACAAATGAAACACCTGATCATCACACTCCTCTTTTTGGTTGCTTTGCCGCTAACGGCCCAGGACAAGGTAAGGCTGTCCCTAGAACATTACGCGAACTACGAATGGGCCTCAAATCCACGTCTGTCCCCGGATGGCGCACAAGTGATCTATTCCAGAACTTGGATCAACCTGCAGGACGACAAGCGGGAAACCGATCTTTGGATCATGAACAATGACGGCAGTAAAAATCGTTTTTTCCTTAATGGCTCCAATGGCAAATGGTCTCCAGATGGGAGCAGGATTGCGTTTACCAAGGAAGGGGAGCCCTCTGGGACCCAAATCTTTGTGAAGTACCTGGGCGTAGAGGGCGAGCCCACCCAAATCACAAAATTGGCAAAGTCGCCCTCCAATATGGAATGGTCTCCCAACGGGAAGTTCATTGCCTTCACCATGCACGTGGATGCCCCTCCGGCCTTGGAGCCCAAGGGCCTTCCCCCGTCGCCAAAAGGGGCTAAATGGACCGAGGCCCCCAAGGTCATTGACCAGGTGAACTACAGCCGGGACAGAGTGGGCTTTCTTGATCGGGGACACCAACAGCTGTTCATTGTGCCCGCCGATGGTGGTGCCGCCAGGCAGATTTCCTCGGGCGACTGGAATGTTTCCAGCGGCATTGCCTGGACGGCAGACAGCCAATCCATCCTTTTTAGCAGCTACAGAAAGCCCGAAGCCGAGTATGCGGTGGGGCAATCCAACCTGTATATCGTAAACATCAACACCTTGAACATAGAGGAGCTCACCTCCAGGGAGGGCTCCGAGTCGTCTCCGGCCGTTTCCCCAGATGGCTCCAAGGTGGCCTTTGTAGGCTCCATTTGGACGGACAATTTTTACAAGGATCGGAAGCTGTTTGTGATGAACCTGGACGGTTCCGGTATGGCCTCCATCAGCAATGACCTGGATCAAACACCGGGAGCCCCAATTTGGTCGGAGAAGGGCGATGGGGTGTACTTCAGTGTGGCCGAAAATGGTCAGGGCAACCTATATTTTGCGAGCAACAAAGGAAAAGTAAGGAAGGTAACGTCCGGAAACCATGTCCTGAACCTCGGGGACATTGCCAAGGGCATGGCCGTGGCCACCTACAGCAATCCCAGCAACCCCAATGACATCATGGCGGTTGACTTGGACAATCCGGCAAAGATGACACAGCTCACCCAGGTAAACAGTGATATTTTTTACAACGTGACCTTTGGGGAGGTGGAAGAAGTGACATATACCTCCGTGGATGGGAAGCAAATACAGGGATGGGTGGTAAAACCGCCCGGATTTGATGCCAGTAGGAAATACCCCTTGGTGCTCAGGATCCACGGTGGGCCCCATGCCATGTACAACGTTGGGTTCAATTATAACTTTCAACTGCACGCCGCACAGGACCAAGTTGTCCTCTACACCAATCCCAGGGGCTCCACGGGGTACGGGTACGATTTTGCAAACGCCATCCAGAATGCCTACCCCGGCACGGATTATGACGATTTGATGGCCGGTGTGGACCACGTCATATCCCAAGGGTACATTGATGAAAACAGAATGTATGTTTACGGCGGCAGTGGCGGTGGTGTCCTCACCAGCTGGATCATTGGGCAAACGGACCGCTTTGCCGCCGCCTCGGTCAATTACCCCGTTACCAATTGGTTCTCCTTTGTGGGGACCACGGACGGTGCCGGATGGTACTATAATTTTGAGAAGTATCCCTGGGAAGACCCATCTGAACATATTAAGCGGTCTCCATTGATGTATGTGGGCAATGTGACCACACCCACCATGTTAATGTGTGGGGAGAACGATTTAAGGACACCCATCTCGCAGACCGAAGAGTATTATCAGGCGTTGAAAATGAACAAAGTCCCCACGGTCATGATCAGATTCAATGAGGAGTTCCACGGTACCACCAGAAAACCTTCCAACTTCTTACGGACCCATGGTTACCTCAATGCTTGGTTTTCCAAGCATCCGGTGAGGAAATAACGGTTGGGAACCCCATCTGTGGGCCGGGGCAACTTGGTCTGGCGTTTTGGGCGCCCCTGGGTTGGGTTCAAGGGCAAAGGGCACACCTTTGTGGCTGGCCCGGAGACCTGTGTAAAATGTAAGCCTCCGCAAACCATCAAGGGACTATGATGCCACCACCTTAATGGTCTCCTTTACCTGTTGGGCCACGGTCCGGGCCAGATCAATGTCTTGGTTCACGATCGTCACGTGGCCCATTTTACGGAAGGGCCGGGTCTGTTTCTTGCCGTAGATGTGGGGGGTAACCCCTTTCATGGCCATGATCGCCCCCATGCCCTCATAGACCACGTTGCCGGTATGGCCCTCGGCGCCCACCAGGTTTACCATGATACCGGCCAGTTTGCTCTGGGTGCTGCCCAGGGGCAGGTCCAGAATGGCGCGGATGTGCTGCTCAAACTGGTTGGTGTAGCTCGCCTCTATGCTGTAATGGCCACTGTTGTGGGGTCTCGGGGCCACCTCGTTCACCAAGATCTCATCTTCTTCGGTTTGGAAGAGCTCCACGGCCAAAACGCCAATATGTTTCATTTTTTCGGAGACCCGGAGGGCAATGTCCTGGGCCTTTTGGGCCACTTCGGCAGATATCCTGGCGGGGCAGATCACGTATTCCACCTGGTTGGCCTCGGGATGGAACTCCATTTCCACCACGGGGTAGCTCACCACCTGCCCGCTGGGATTGCGCACCACGATCACCGCAAGTTCGTTTTTAAAGGGGATCATCTTTTCCGCAATGCATTCCCCTGGCGGAAGCCCGGCGAGGTCGGCCTTGGAGCGCACCACTTTAACCCCCTGGCCGTCATAGCCAAATTTGGCCGCTTTCCAAACAAAGGGAAACTCCAGCCCGCCATTGTCCAGGCTATCCTCTATTTCGCTGGCATAGGCAAAGCGGGCAAATTCCGCGGTGGGGATGTTGTGGTCCGTGTAAAAGTGTTTTTGGGTGGCCTTGTTCTGTATGGTGCGCAGCGTTTTTGTGGGCGGGTACACGGTTACACCGGCATCTTCAAGCTGCTCCAGGGCATCCACATTTACGTTTTCTATTTCTATGGTCAGTACGTCCACATTCTTTCCAAAGGCGAGCACGGCATCAAAATCCATTAAATCGCCCAGCACAAATTCATTGCAGGCCACTTTGCAGGGCGCCTCGGTAGAGGCATCCATCACCTTGGTGGCAATGTCCCATTTTCGGGTTTCATAGAGCATCATCTTGCCCAATTGGCCCCCTCCCAGGATGCCCAGTGTAAAATCCGAAGAAAAAAAATCCTTTTTCATAATCTCCCAATTAATGGCGCGGGGCCATTGCAAAAATACACCTAAATCTACCAAACCTGTTGGCCGTTGTTCCAAAAACACGGGGCAAAACCCTATCTTTGTAGGCTTTAAGAAAAAAGGCAATTGATAAAGCTGCACGACAAATATTTTGAACCCTATCTGGGCGAGGCCGAAATACAGCGGACCGTGGCCGATCTGGCCACCCGTATTGCGGCCGACTATAAGGGCCAAGTCCCCATTTTTGTTGGGGTGCTCAATGGTTCCTTTATGTTTGTGTCCGATTTTTTAAAGGCCTATCCGCATCCCTGTGAGGTTTCTTTTGTAAAACTCAGTTCGTACCGTGGGCTCACCTCCACCGGTATTGTGGAGACCCTTTTGGACGTGCCGGACAACATTGAGGGCCGCAGTGTCATTATTCTAGAGGACATCATTGATACGGGCCGCACGCTCAAGGAGCTGGTGCACCTGTTTTCTGACACCAACGTAAAGGAGTTCAAGATCGCCAGCCTCTTTTATAAATCCGAGATCTACAACGGGGAATACACCATTGATTATTTTGGCATGGAGATCCCCGATCGGTTCATTGTGGGCTATGGCCTGGATTATAAGGAACAGGGTCGGAACCTAAGGGAAGTATATCAACTAAACAAAAAACATATGATCAACATTGTACTTTTTGGGAAGCCCGGTGCGGGCAAAGGAACCCAAGCCAGTTTTTTAAAGGAAAAGTACAACCTACAGCATATTTCCACCGGGGATGTCTTTCGCTACAACATTAAAAACGGTACCGAGTTGGGCACCCTGGCAAAATCTTACATGGACAAGGGCGCCCTGGTTCCGGACAGCGTTACCATAAAAATGCTGGAAGACGAGGTGGGCAAGCATCCGGAGGCGGACGGTTTTATCTTCGATGGTTTTCCCCGAACCGCGGCCCAGGCCCAGGCGCTGGACAATCTTCTGGAATCCAAGGACATGCAGGTCAATGCCACCATTGCCCTGGAGGCCAATGACGAGGCCCTGATAGCGCGTTTGCTGGAACGGGGCAAGACCAGCGGCAGAACGGACGATCAGGACGTGGACAAGATCCGGCACCGCTTTGGGGAATACAACGAAAAGACCGCGCCCGTAAAGGCGTATTACCAAGAGCAGAACAAATTTCACAGCGTAAACGGCATTGGCAGCATTGCCGAGATTACCGAACGCTTGACCAAGGTGGTCGATGCGCTTTGATGGCCAAGGGCTTTACTGGGCCGGCACCGAACCACCCTTTCATGCGCCATCTGTTTTTACATTGGGAAACGGCCCGTTCACGGGCATTGAGACAGGGATATGGCAAGGGAAGAGGTCATAGGGACAAAGGACGGCATCAAGGGCTGCGTGTACACGGGCTGTTTTGCCGTGCTGCTCTTTGTGTTGAGCGCGGCGGGTTACGCCATTTATATTTTTTATTTTGATGATTCCCTGGGATAGGGCCCAAGGCCAATGCCCTTGCCCTTGCCCTTGTGACCTGCACTGCCCTCTTTCCGGGCACCACGCCATTCCAATAAACACACACCCATGACCGAAGGAAATTTTGTAGATTATGTGAAAGTCCACGTGCAATCCGGTAACGGCGGCAAGGGTTCCGTGCACCTGCACCGTGAAAAGTTCATTACCAAGGGCGGACCCGATGGTGGTGACGGCGGTCGTGGCGGCCATGTCATTGTCAGGGGCAACCAAAACCTTTGGACCCTGGTGCACTACAAGTTCAAGAAGCACTTTAGGGCGGGCCACGGCGGCCACGGATCAAAGAACCGCAGTACCGGTGCAGACGGCGAGGACGTGTACATGGAGGTGCCCTTGGGCACCGTGGTGCGGAACACGGAGACCAATGAGGTGCTGTTTGAGATCACCGAGCACGGAGAGGAGCAGGTACTGGTGGCCGGTGGCCTTGGTGGCCGTGGCAACTGGCACTTTAAATCGGCCACGAACCAAACGCCACGCTACGCGCAGCCCGGGATACCGGGCCAGGAAAACCAGGTGACGCTGGAGCTCAAGGTGCTGGCAGACGTGGGGCTGGTGGGGTTTCCCAACGCGGGCAAATCTACCCTGCTCTCCGTCATTACCTCGGCCAAGCCCAAGATCGCCGATTATGAGTTTACCACCCTAAAGCCCAACCTGGGGATCGTGGAGCACCGCGATTTCCAGAGTTTTGTCATGGCCGACATTCCCGGCATCATTGAGGGTGCGGCAGAGGGCAAGGGCCTGGGGCATTACTTTTTGCGCCACATAGAGCGAAATGCCACCCTGCTCTTTTTGGTGCCGGCAGACAGTAAGGACATCGCCAAGGAGTACCACATCTTGCTGAACGAGCTAAAACGCTACAATCCGGAACTGTTGGACAAAGAGCGGCTGCTGGTGGTCTCCAAGAGCGATATGCTGGATCAGGAGCTGATGGACGAAATGGAGGCCGAGCTGAACACCCAACTGAAAGGCTTGCCCTTTATGTTCATTTCATCAGTGGCCCAGATGAACATTGCGCGTCTAAAGGACACCCTTTGGGGAATGCTAAATAAGGCTTAAAGTGGGTTTGGGAACCAGGGTTTAACCAAATTTTGGTTATTTTTAAAATAAATACATTGTATGAAATACCTGGCACTGACCTTCCTTTTGGTTCTCCTGGGCGCTTGCAGTAGCACCAACATCACCTATGATTACGATCCGGGGGTGGACTATACAAACTACGCCACCTACGGTTTTTTTCAGGGCATGAACACCGGCCTTGCGCCCCTGGACGAAAAACGGCTTTTCCGTGTCCTGGAGCGGGAACTGCAGCGAAAGGGCTTTAAGTTTTCCGAAGACCCCGATCTGATGATAGACATCACGAGCGATACCTATGTGTACGAGTCCAACTCCATGGGCGGCCTGGGCATGGATGTTGGTGGCACCGGAGGGGCCATGGGCGGCGGGGTGTCCTTGGGGCTGCCCGTGAACGGCACTTCCTTGAGGAGAACCATACTCTTTAACCTGGTCGATGCCAAACGCGACTATCTCATTTGGAAGGCCACCGCCAACGGCCCCATCCGGGAGCGCATCACCCCTGAAAAAAAGGAGAAAAAGATGGAACAGCTGGTAGCCAAGGCACTTTCCAAATATCCTCCCAAAATAGGCAAACGGGAGCGAAAACAGGCCGCCCAGGAATAATACCATTTCCCAATTGAAAATAAGCCGATAAATGGTTTCTTTTTACGCCCTACTTCAACATAAAAATAAGCCGTAGCTCGGCCATACCTGATTTTTCTTTTTCTCAGGCCAAAAAAATAATTCCATTTCTATGGCTGCATTTTAAACGAGAACTGGTATAAGGTGTGGCCCCATGGCCCCCAAAGTGGGCATTGGTCTTCGCAAAAAAGGCAAGCCGCTCCTTCTGGAAAAGGAGGGCGCGCCCACAGTTGCCGCACTACCGCTCCTTTACCGTAACCCTTGTTCCATTGGAATGACTGCTGAACTCCGGGGCGTACATGCTCTGTATGTGGGTAATGCCATTGCTGTAGCTTCCCGCATTGTTGGCCCGTAGGTCATATTCAAAGACAAACACCCCTTTGGGAAGGTAATCGAAAAAGAAATGGGTGGCCGCATCTTTGGTGGCCTCGTAATAGCCCAGGCCGTCCTGCCATTTGTATTGGGAAAGTACGTTCAGGGGCTCCATCCCGGCACCGCGCATGTCCTTCATGTGCACAAAGTCCATGGGGCGGTCCGCGCGCAGTTCGATCCGCACCGTTACCCGGTCGCCCACTTGTAATGGGGTGCGCTCGGTGATCTCCAAAAGTTCCTCCCCGGTGGGCGTGTTCTTCTTTAAAAACAGCTTTTTCCTTAATTTTAAGGGAGTCTCTGCGGATGTGATCTTGTCCAAATCCTCAAAATACTGCCAGTACAGGGCGCCCCAGGCCACTCCCTTGCCCTCTTTGGACAGCTCCACTTGGGCCAATTGTGGGCTCACTTCCGCGGTCTTCCAGGCCGTTTTGTAGTATCCTGTTCCCGCTTGGACCTTAACGTCCTTCATTCTTGCTGCAGATAGCGGCTTGCCGCCCACTTTTACGTGCAGGTCTTCCTGTACGGACAGCCAATCACTGCCCTGCATCAAAAGGGCATAAATGGCCTCGGTGGTGGCCTTGGTGGTGCTCCATTGCTGGGTCTGTTTGTTTTTTAGCAGCCAGACCTTTAGGGCATCCACGGTTTTGGTGTCTTGGGGCCTTATCTCGGAAAACGCCTCAATGATCAGGGCCTGGGTCTCCACCGGTGCCCTGTGCCATTGCCAGGAAGCGGCATTGGCCTTCCAGTACATGCCCATTTCCGGCGAGTTGATGCTGTTCTCTTCCAGGCCTCTCAATATTTTCGTAGCCGTGGTGCCATCCCCGTTCCGGTACAGGACAAGGGCCAGCATGGCCTTGGTGAGCAGGCTTTTCTTGGCCCAATGGGTTTTGGCCTGCTCCAGGTAATGGGCCTTGGCCATGTCTACTTTCTTTGAGGTAGTGCGGACGGGGTAAAAACTCCGCAGATAGAGGTACTGCACCTGTAGGGCATTTAAGTGGTCTTTGCTGAGGTCTGCCTTGCGGCGCTTTAACCTTTCGTACTCCTCCACAAAGGCATTGTCCAGATAGGCAAGGGCGGCATTGATCAGCTGCTCGGTCTCCCTGTCCCCGGTTTTGGGGAAGGCACCCAGTTTCTTAAGGTGGCCCAGCCCTGCCATGATGTGCTGGGTTATGTACCTGTTTTCGGGGCCTCCCTTGAACCAGGGCCAAGCCCCCGAGGGCAATTGTGCCTGTTTTAGTTTGTTCAGGGCACTGCGCTGCCCCTGTTGCAAGGTGTTCAGGTCGAACAACAGGGCAATGCGCTTTCGCTGTTCGGTCTCGCTCTGCGCATCGCGGAGCCATGGGGTCTCCTGTATGAGCAAGGTCTTTAGTTCCTGGTTTTTTTCCAGATGGCCCAAGAGGGCATCACTGTTGCGCCATTGCTCAAAGACCTCCCGTATCCTGGGGTTGCCATTGGCAATGTGCCCCGCCAGGCTATTGGCGTAATAGCGCGCAAAGACCTGTTCCGAACAATCGTACGGGTATTCCATTAAATAGGGCAGGGCCAGCACGGCGTACCATGCGGGATTGCTGGTGATCTCCAGGGTGAGCTGATGGTGCTTCAAGGTGCTGGAGGAGGTGTTGGCAAGTTTGTCCAGCACAAAGTTTCTGGTCTCCCCGCCGCGCACCCATAACGGAAGGGTCTCCGTGACCAGGGTGCGGTTGCCCAAAACGGGCAGGAACTGTTGTTCCCCATCGCTGAAGTTTCCCGCCTGGGCCACGATCTTGAGCTGTGCCGCCTGAAGCGACTCTGGCACGTGTAACCGCCAGGATACTTGGGCATTTCCCAGCGCATCCACGGTGAAGGGCATTTGTGGCCCCGTATCCTTGGACGTGGGGCGCAGTAGGCTTTCCGTGATCGTTTTCCCGCTTGAGCCATCCGTGATTTCAATATATGCCGTTCCCGAGAGTTGGCTTTCCGTAAGGTTGGCGATCTTGGTGCTCACCACCAGCGTATCGCCCTCCCTTAAAAAACGGGGCAGATTGGGCAGCACCATGAGCTCTTTCTGGGTCACGGCCGTTTTGGCCATATGGGCGTGGCGCAGGTCTTTGGTGTGGGCCAACACTTGCAGTTTCCATTGGGTCAGGGCTTCGGGGGCGGTAAAGGAAAAAGACACCTTGCCCTCCGCATCGGTACTTAGGCTGGGGAAGAAAAAAGCGCTTTCCCGTAAATTTTTACGAATGGCCACGGGCGGCACGCTGCCGGAATCATCCTGCATTTCCGGGGGTTCTGGTACCCGGCCCACTGCGTCCGCATCCCGTTCAGCGTCCGCCATCCCGGCTTCCATGACAACCATGTCATCCACGGCCATGGACTCCATTGCCATGGGCGTCTCCCACCTTGCCTTGCGCTGCGCCATGTTGCGCGAGAGCAGGGCGTCTCCGTAGGGCCTTGCCGCACCAAAATCCAGGCCAAACCACTGGAAGGCATCAAAAGATTGTTGGGGCATGGCGTACCATTTTTGCCGGTCCAGGTACACGGTAAAGGCATCTACCCCAAAACTCCTGCGAAGGTCGCTCCTGATGTAGCTGTAATATTGCGGCCGGTATATGGGTTGCCAGCCCCAGCCGTGGGGCCGGAAGGCATCCAGGGAGGCGTCGTACATGCCCGCCAGCAGTTCGGCCGTCACTTTTTCACCTTCATCCCCCTTCACCGAAAAAGACCAGGTCTCTTCCTGCCCGGGTTTCAGTTTGTCCCTAAAGGTCAAGGTCTCCAGTTGCAGGCTGCGCTCCGGGTAGGGCACGGGAACGTACAGGCTCCCCGCGTGACCTGAGTTGTAGGCCGAAAAACTGTAGTGTACCACAAAACCGCCCAGGTCCGCTTCGGTCACCGGCACGGTGAGGGTCCTGCTGTCCGGGCCCACTTGAAGGATTTCCTCCCTCACCACATCCCCTTTCCGCTCCACCATCAAGGTTACGTTAAGGTCTTTTACATTGCCCATGACCGTAAGGGTGGCCCGGTCTCCCGGTGCATATTCTTCCTTGTCTTTGGTGATGTGGAACAATTGGTTGTCTGCCAGGGTTTTGGCACTATTGGAGAACAAGGTGAAATGGGCCACGTCCTTTACGGACTGTCCAAAGGCATCCGTGCTCTGCAGTTCCGCCACGTATCTGCCCAGGGGCCATTTTTCTGTCTTTCCCAAGACCAGTTCCGTGGCCTTCCCGGTATCAAAGTCCATTTCCCATACCTTTTTGCCCTTGGGCCAAAACGCGGGGTCGTCTTCATTGGTATGGGCATCGTGGGGATATCGCTCCTGGAATTCCTCCTTGGGGAAGCCGGGGTGGTCCGGAGCCTTCCAAGGCCTTGGCCGCAGTGCCCGATCTGGTGGCAGGAGCTTGTATATGGATACCGTGCCCTGGGCCGCCACGGCCACGCCGTTGAGGTTGGTGGTACTTATCACCAAAGTAGGGTCCTTTTCCGCTGCCCGCAGCTGGTGCGGCACCATAATGGAGGCGCTCAGGGTGTGGTAGCCCACCCGGACGGTGGTGTTGGCGGTACGGGTTTCCCCGTTGATGTCGGTGACCTCGGCCGTGATCGCATAGGAGAAGATGGGCAGGTCTTTCGCTTCTACCCCCACCACGGGAAGGGCCACGAACGGCACCTCGTAGTTCCCGGCCGCATCGGTGCGGGTTTCCCCAAAGGCTATTTCCTGTGGAGGGTTGGAATACATGGGAGGATAACTACGGTACCATCTGGGAAAATGTACCGTCCTCTTTACCCTGTAGGCCACTTTGGCATCCGTTATCTGGCTTCCCGCGTAGGCGGTGGCCCTGCCCTTGACCACAATGCTGTCATGTACCTTGTAGGCCCCGGTAACGGGATCAAAATGGGTCTCGAACTTGGGCCTTTTGTACTCCTCCACCGATATAAAGGAGCTGGCCTTGATTCCGGGCGACTGGGCCACCAGCTCCAAACGGAAGTTACCGGTGAGCGTGTTCTGGGGCAGTATGAATTCCCCCGAAACCGAACCAAAATCATTGGTGGTCAGCTCTTTTTTGCCCACCTCCTCGTTGTTGGGGTTGTACAGCACCAGGGTGACCTTGGTGTTTTCCAAAACGTGGGAACGGTTTTTTTCCCGTTTTAGGACAATGCCTTTGAAGTAGATGGGCTGTCCCGGGCGGTAGATGCTGCGGTCCGTGAAGAGGAAGGCCCTGTGGTCATGGTCAAAACTGCCGGCCCCGCGGTAAGTGCTTATTTGAAATGGGCCGAAACGGGCCTGCCGATTGCCCTGTTTCACCGTCAACTGCAGATCTCTCAGATGGTCTTTAGTAAGGGAAATAGTGGCCATCCCCTTGCTGTCAGTGGTCAGGACGTTTTGTCTTCTGGTCTTTTCATACCGGACTTGGTAGTCCATTTCAAGGGTTGTCCCGGCCATGGGCGCCCCATTTTTTCTGTTCACCACCTGAAAGATATGGCGGTCTGGCAGCCCGGTTTCCACCACGGCCATGTCCGTGGCCTGTATTTGGGCAAAGGCAAAGTGCAGCCCTTCCTTGTTTTTTGGTGTGGCCAACAGCAGGTACTGTCCGTTGGGCAAGGGAGGCAGTATAATTTCCGTACTGTGCTCTTGGTGATCGCCCTCGTTCTTCAAAGAAGCCGTCCATTCCCGGGCCACGGGCAGGAGTTTTATGAGCTCCAGCTGTTTTGGGCGATCATACTCGCGCTGAATGGCGGCCCATTGTTTTGGGGTCACGCGCCTGGCGGAAAGATCAAGTGCACCCAGGTTCCTGTAGCCCACCCAAAGACGGCCCAACTGGTTCACGGGAACGTGTTCTTCCGTCCTCAGTTGAAGGTTAGATCGCATTATCTGTCCTTTTAGCGCTTGGCAGGCCTGTGCGCCCTTGGTGTTGGGAAAGCGTTCCAAAACCTTCTCGCAAAGCGTTACCGCCTCTTTCAGTTTCCATTGGTGTTCCGTGTTTGCTTGGGCATCATAGGTGTTTCCCCATTCTTGGTACAGGGCCGCAATGGCATGGTGGTAGCGGGCGGCCGTTGGGGCATCTGCCAAAGCGGTCGCGGTGTTTTGGAGCACTTCAAGGTAGCGAAGGTCCTTTTCTGGGAACACGGCGTGCTGGTGTATGTACCCCAGCCTTTGCAGGTCCACTTCGGCCAGGGCGTCCGGATCTCCGCGCCGCAAGTGAAAGCCCACCAGGTCTCGGTACAGTTGCAGGGCCCGGGCCTGTAGGGAGGTCTTGTCATAAGTTTCCAGGTTGAGTTGGGAAAAGGGCAGGGCTTCGGAGAGCAAATTGGGCCGGTCCAGGACAAACTGGTCGGCCGGGCGGGTAATGGCGGTTTCCCCGGAGGTGTAAAAGGCAAGTGCCGTGTGGGCCAGCAGATCGTAAAGGGTGGGCCGGTATTTTTCCGAGTTTTTCTGTTGATGGAGCACGGCCGCAAATTCGGAGACCGATATGCTTTGCAGGGCCTTGCCCCGGTCCAGTGAGGCACTGAAATGGTGGTTGGTCTCATTGAAAAGGGTGGTCAGGTCCCAAGTGCGGAAATCTTGGGCATCCACTTTGGCCGCGGTCTTGGTGCGATCGTAAAAGCGGTAGCGGTTCATCTGGAAAAACTGCCAATACATTTGGGCCAGGTAGCTGTGCAGGATGTTTTGGGTGGGGAAGGGGGCCTTTTCCAATTCGGCCTTGAACTCACCCACAATGCTCAACTGGGCGTCCTCTTCCAAAACAAGGGCGTACTTGGAGCGGTAGAGGAGGGATTTCACGATCTGGGGGTCGTTCTTTTCCCTTTTGGCCTTGGCGGAGATTTCATTCACCACCTTTAGGGCAGATTGCGTCAAGGCGTCTTTCTCCAATGATTCCACTTGGGCCCATAGGCGGGCAAAGCCATCGTCGGGGCCTTGGGAATGGGCAAAATGGGTAAAGAGGAGCAGTGGCATCAAGCAGATAACATATTTCATTGTGGGCGGTATTGGGTGCCGGCAGCACGGGGTGTGCCGGGGTTTATAAAGATACTTACAAAGATCTGGCCAAAAACCCCTGTAAACAATGAAAAATATGGGCAAGGCCCACTTTTGGGTTTTTGTGGGGTACGGGTGCCCCCTCCCAGATGCGGCATTGAAAATTCCGTTGCGGCCGCAGATGCGGGCAACACCAGTGGCTGCGCGGACTTCCGCGCAATGGCCGTGCAAATGGTTTTGCCCCAATCGCAAATCCGCTATCATCTGGGAAGCGGGTGGGGGTCAAGGGGCATTGTTCCGGGCCCAGGTGGCCTCTTGGTCCGCCGGGAAGAAAGCCTCTTGATAAGGAGGTGGCCCAAGGCCCCTGAGCGGGCCATTACAGACTGCGCAACAAGCCGCCATCCAGGGGGATCTGGGTTCCGGTGAGGTAGGCGGCCTGGTCAGATGCCAGGAAGGCCGCCAGATAGCCATATTCCCCAGGTTGGCCCATACGGCCCAAGGGCACCTTGGCCTCCATCTCCCTCTGTACCGCCTCTTCCGGGACCTTCATTTGTTTGGCTTTGGCCGCGTTGAGCTGCGCGATGCGATCGGTATCAAAATAGCCGGTTAAAATACTGTTTACCGTGATGCCGTAGGGGCCCACATCGGTGGCCAGGCTCTTGGCCCAGGTGACCACGGCGGCCCTGATGGTATTGGAAAGGGCCAGGTAGGAGAGGGGCTCCTTCACGGAGACCGAGGCCACGTTGATAATGCGTCCCCAACGGTCTTTTTGCATCTGTTGCAAGGCCAGTTCCGTGGTGAGCACCACATTTTTAAAAAGCAGGTCAAACGCCTCCTGATAATGTTGCGTCCCTTTTTCCAAGGTGTTGCCGGCCGCGGGGCCCTGGGTGTTGTTCACCAAGATGGATACCCGGTGCGTCTCAAAAAAATGGGCAATGCGCCTTTTAAAATCGGCATGATCGTCAAAGTCCACCACCAGGTATCCGTGTTCCTGTCCCTTTTCCCTGGGCAGTTGTGCAAGCACGGTCTGGAGCTTGTTTTGGTCGCGTGCCATCAGGGTCACGCTGGCACCGCTTGCCGCCAATTGCAGGGCAATGCCCTTGCCAATGCCGCCGGTGCTACCGCCCACCAGGGCCGTTTTGTTCTTTAGGGAAATGTGCATAGTGATCGCTTTTTAGGGGGCGCCGCCTTGGGGCGGCACCATCTTGATTTTTATTGGTACTCCGTTCTTGGCGGACTGAACACATCCATTAGCCTACAGGGCGTAAGGGCCTTGCCGCTGTGCGGCAGATGGGCGGCTATGGGAACAACGGCCCCTTGGCGGTACACTTGGGTGATGCCGTTCAGGGTAAACTCAAACTCGCCCTCCATTACGTGCATGATCTGTTCGTGCGGGTGGTGGTGTTCCGGAACCACGGCACCCTGTTCCACTTCCCAACAAACGAGGGTCATGGTCTCGGTGTGCACCAATTTCCCGTGGTAGCCGGGCATAATTTCCTTGGAGGGGAGGGTACTGAGGTAAAAACCCATATAGCTAGATTTTAGGTGTTAGCAAAATGGCTTGTGTGGTCAGGGACGAAAGCTAGCAAATAAAAACCAAATGGAAAACGGTGGGGCCGGAAGAATACCGGACGCCGTAACCGCGGTTGTCCATCTTTGCCGCTGGGCATTTTAATCCGTGACCTTGATGCTATCGTTCAGTTCCAACAGCTTTTCAATGAACGATTCGTTTGTTTTTGGGCTTATGTAGATTTCATTGTATCGGTCGTACTTTACGATCAGCCCTTTTGTGGAAGTCGCCGGTCTAAATCCCACCCAAAGCGTTTTCCCCTTTATGACCTCCGTTATCCGGGAAACCCTTATTTTTCCGTGAAACGGGCCACTTCTGTACACCAGTCCGTTTTCTTTGGTCAGTTCATAGCTGGTGCCAAAATACAGCCAAAAGAGCAGCCCCACGACCAAGGCCATGGGTATCAAGGCCCAATATTCGTTGTTGTCCATTTCTCCGTTCAAGAGGCCAACCCCTGTAATTGCGATCAGAAAGGCATTCAGTCCGAGAACGAGCACACTGAACAGGAGGTCTTTTCTACTGTGGAATTTCATTGGCACCGCCTTAGGGTTTTATGCTCCGAGGCTTAGCTCGAAACTAAAATACAGTTTCTTATCAATGCCTCGGGCTTGCTCCGAGGTAAATTCCTTGTTTTCCGGCTTATCCGCACGGGGTCCTTTATGATACTGTCCGCTAAAAATAGGCGAATTGTGCTGCCGGCGCAAGCGCTGGAGCCTTAAAAGGCGGCCACAAGGGCCTTGCTGCCCCATTTGTGCCGCAGATGGGGGGCACACCGGCGGTGTTCTGGTGGGGGCGGGGGCTTATTCTTTGATGTAGGTCATGACCCTATCGTCAAAGCCATAGCAGGATCGGTTGGTAAAATCTATTTTCAGCACCCCATTGTTCAGGGCATACTTATGGGTGGTGGGTACAACATGAACAAACTGTTTTCCTCTATAACCGATCTGGATGGAGTCATTGGGCAACAGCTGGTAATCAAAGTTGTCTTTTTGCATAAGTCCGTTGGATTTGTAAAAGTTGTTTGGTGATGCAAAATGCAACGTATCCGTCTTGTCGGATGAAATCCAAATGCCCCATGTTATTTGGAGTGTATCACCGTCATCGGCAGAACATTGGCCCAGCAAAAGCAGCACGGTGATGAGAAACGCTGTAAAGGTCATTTTTTTTTAACATGTTCCTAAGTATTGAATGGCATTGAAAGCTACCCCAAAATCCGGAGTGCTCTAAAATGGGAAAATGAGTAACTTTAAATTTTGGGACAATGAAAAAAAGCAAGTTTACAGAGAGCCAGATCATCGGGATGATCCGGCAGTACGAG
>NZ_JBLFEO010000080.1:0-1122 GCF_047345505.1 Maribacter aquimarinus
GCTGGATTCAAGTCATAAACGCAACAATGCCCTGATTTTCTATTGCTGCGGCAAAAACCTCGTTGGGCGTTCTGTACCCGAACCTTTTTCTGGGCCTGTTGTTTAAAATGTTCTCCGCCTTTTCAACGGCCTCCTTTTTCATATCGTTAAAGTTGCTCCCTTTTGGGAAATATTGTCTTACCAGCCCGTTGAGGTTCTCGTTCGCGCCCCTTTCCCAGCTATGGTAGGGCGTTGCGAAGTAGAAGTCTATGTTCAGTTCCTCGGCTATGTCTTGGTGGTTGGAGAACTCCTTTCCGTTATCGCTGGTAATGGTTTTTATGAAGGGCCTCCAGTCCTCCAACAGCTCCTTTGTCCTTATCTCTATGTCCTTTGCCCCCTTACCGGCCACATGTGCCATTTTAAGGGTTCCCGTTGCCCTGTCGTTTATGGTGAGCAGGGCACCCTTTTGGCCCTTTCCCATGACCAGATCGATCTCCAGGTCCCCGATTCTATCCTTCCTCTCCACCACGGCGGGCCTTTGGGATATGTCCGTCCTATTGGGTATGAGGCCCCTTCCGGCCTTTTTGTCCCCCCGCTTGACATATTTCCTGCCCTTTGTCCTAAGGTGCAGATAGAGCGTGCCGCCCTGTTTTTTGTCCTGCCATACGAACTGGTATATCCGCTCGGCGGATACGCACGGGACACCGTTTTTATCGGACAGTCCCTTGATCTGTTCGGGGCTGAGGTCCTTTTTCAGCCAAGAGGCCACGTAATCCTCCATCGACCTGTCGAAGGTGCCGTGCTTGTTCTTGCCCGAGTGCCTGGAACACGACTTTCCCTGGGCGAGCTCCGCCCTGTAGCGGCCGCTGCGCCCATCGGCGTTCCTTTTGACCTCCCTTGAAATGGTTGATCTGCTCCTCCCCAATTTCCTTGCGATCTCGGCCATGGTCACACCCTGTCCGAGGAAGATGGAAATTTCGTACCTTTCCCCAAGCGTTAAATGCTTCATAATCTTCAAAGTTTAGCGACCCCAAAGGTATGAAGTTTTTGCGCCGCCCTCTCCGGAGATCTGGCCCTAGGACCAGATCTCCGGAGAGGGCTTTTTTCAACAGCAAGCTGTTGCGTTTATCAGTTGAATCCAAG
>NZ_JBLFEO010000081.1:0-1044 GCF_047345505.1 Maribacter aquimarinus
ATGAAAAAAAAAATTAAAAATAAACGTTAACTTCAGCACCAAAATGAGTCGATCTCGTGCACTTGATTTGCACTGCTCATTTTCATCCGCCGCAGGTGGTATACATTGACCGCCCTATCCAATCATTCGGAATAAATTTATGGTGGATGCCTACTGCATTTATTACTGTTTTAAATTCATAAATGTTCGTTATTCGAGAACTTTTTGTATTTTTGCTTTATATTTGAACGAATGAAACGAATAATTGCAAAAAGTACACTTCGAGAATATTGGGAAAAACATGCAGATTCCGAACAATATTTGAAAACTTGGTACGACACGGCAAAAAGTGCTAAATGGTTTTCACCTAACGATATAAAACAAACCTACATCAATGCAAGTATTCTTAAAAATGGTCGGGTGGTTTTTAACATTAAAGGAAATTCCTACCGATTGATAGTTAAGTTCAATTATGAAAAACAATGGGCATTTATTCGTTTTATCGGTACTCATGCCGAATATGACAAAATAGATGCAGACACGATTTAAATAAAATATTATGAAATTAAAACCTATAAAATCTGAAAAAGATTACCGAAATGCACTTGAACGCTTGGAGGTTATTTTTGACGCACCAATTGACACAAAAGAAGGAGATGAAGCGGAAATACTCTCATTACTAATAGAAAACTATGAAAACGAGCATTATCCAATAGATTCGCCTGACCCAATCGAAGCGATAAAAATAAGAATGGAGGAACTGAATATGCGTCAGAAGGACTTGGTCGGAATAATTGGTGGGAAAAGTCGGGTATCTGAAATTCTGAACAGAAAGAAAAAATTGACGGTAGAAATGATACGAGAACTGGAAAGCATACTTCAGATTTCAGCTTCGGTTTTAGTAAATAATTATCAACTTGCAAAAAAATAACAAAGGGTAATAATAACTAAGCGTTCGTGCGGTCGGTACGACCGAGCATGAACGCGGTGTTGAACTACACCGGGTTCTTGGTACCTTTTTCTGCTATGGGGATTGGTCTGTATTGGAAGGGAGGTTTGCAGCGG
>NZ_JBLFEO010000082.1:0-1035 GCF_047345505.1 Maribacter aquimarinus
CTCCCGAGGCCACCCCCCCGTTGTCCGATGTAAAGACAATGATGGTGTTGTCCTCAAGACCCAGTTCCTCCAGTTTGTCCAGGACAATGCCAACGGCCCGGTCCATTTGCTGCACCAGCCCAGCATATACCGGATTGTCCTGCACGGTCCTGATGGGCAATATGCGCTCCATTTCATAACCGGAATCCCTGATGCCCATCTTCTCCGCCTTTTCCCGATACTTGGCCCAAGTCTCTTCCGTTGTCTGGATGGGACCGTGCACCGCATAAAAGGAGAGGTAGGCCAAAAAGGTGGAATCCTTGTTTTTTTCAATGAACTTTGCTGTTTCCCTGCCCAGGCGAAGGGACAGGTTCTCCCCATCCGGGCCGCTCTCCAGATTGGGGTTCTCCCAAGGGGCAAAAAAACCACCCTTGGGGCTGCCCACGTCCCAGCCGCCCTTGTTGATTTCAAAACCATGGTCGGTGGGCCAGGAGCCCTTGGCGCCCAAATGCCACTTGCCGGCAAAGAAGGTCTTGTACCCATGGGCGGCGAAAGCCTCTGCCAAGGTAGTGTCTTCCTTTGGCAGCACCTGCTTGTAGGCGGCGGGCAAGATCTTGTCGTTGCGGTTAAGGCTGCGCCAATCCGCTCCCGATTTGGCACCGATCCAATCCGTGATCTTGTGCCTTGCGGGAAACTGCCCCAGCATGATGCTGGCACGGGACGGACTGCAGACCCGGCTGGCCGCATAGCCCTGGGTAAAGACGGTGCCCCCATTGGCAATGCGGTCCACGTTGGGCGTCTCATAAAAGGTGCTTCCGGTGACACTGAGGTCGTGCAGGCCAAGATCGTCCACCAAGATGAAAACAATATTGGGCGCCCTCTTCTCGGCGACCCCTTCCTTTGCATTGCAGCCACCCAATAAGGTGGCTGCTGCACAAAATAAAAAAACTAACTCAAACAACTTTCTTTGTCTCATTTCTTCGTTCATTGATTGCACCACGCACCCATCAAGGCGGTGGCAAAAAAACCGAACCGTTTCTAATATCCGGGGTTTTG
>NZ_JBLFEO010000083.1:0-1004 GCF_047345505.1 Maribacter aquimarinus
TGTTACCCTAAGTTACGGAAACCCGTGCACTTGTACAACGGAATTCGTCGATTGTTCAAAAATAAAATGCTGATTGTTAATATCTTACGTTCCCGTTGATAGAAAATCAGCAAGCCCTAATTTCGTATTTGTAATTTTGTGAAACATCTATCGTGAGCTAAACGTAGCTACGAGCGTGACGCTCGCACTGGCGGGGGGGGGTATTTTTGAAGGATATTCAAATAACAAACTAAGAAAAACCCACAATAATACCGCCGTGGCTTTTAGCTTCTTTATTACTTACTCTTGTTTGCTTACTCCGTACGGCACGAGCAGAAAGATGCTCGCGCTAGCGGGGGTAAAATCCTTCTAAGGTTATTATCTTTTCATCAAAAGGCGTTGTAATAGTATTTCTACAAATTTCAGTAAGAGAATTTACTGTAAAGGATTTTTCTTCCATTCCTGTTTTTTTCAAAAATATGTATTCAAAACAAGATTAAGGTTCTGCTTAGGTAGTTCTTCGTCCCGAACTATCATTACATAAGAAAATATCTTCAACCCTATCCTTGTTGGTATTGATGATATAAGCGAATTCATGGGTGTTTTGACTGCTGTAAAATTCGTATGTTGAATGACCGATAACGCATAACCCACATTTACCTTTTTTCATAGTAATGTCCTTTGCTCCTCTTTTAATAGCCCAATCAAATTGTTGTTTTAAAGAAGATAAAAATCTGTATTTATCTAGGTCTTCGAAATATTGATTTTCTTCAATCATCGGTTCAAAAATAGAGGCATCTAGGGCAAGGCATGCCTCAATGAATTTAGCTGTAATCGACTGTGCTTTGTCACCAATTGAAGCTTCCTTTTTAACTTGTAGTTTAATAACTTCCATTTCTTTTAATTAGCCATCCCCCGTTTTTTAGTTGAGCTTTAAATTCAGTTGCCCTGGGAACGGATCGGGCACCGCAATTTCTATTTTCCATCTGATCCTTACCGGCATCAGCAGTATCGATACCACCTTG
>NZ_JBLFEO010000009.1:0-162353 GCF_047345505.1 Maribacter aquimarinus
GGTATGTTACCCTAAGTTACGGAAACCCGTGCACTTGTACAACGGAATTCGTCGATTGTTCAAAAATAAAATGCTGATTGTTAATATCTTACGTTCCCGTTGATAGAAAATCAGCAAGCCCTAGTTTAGTTTCACGTCGATTATTAAAAAATCTTTACTGAAAAACGACGTTTCCATATTGTTCCCAACCTTTTTTCGTTATTTTTTCTATGTAGGCTTCCGCCACCTCGGCATCCCTATGCCATTTCCATTGACCACTTGGCACCTCTTTCATCGTTTTGATTTCGGCGATCATTTGCCTTGTTTCTGCAAGACCTTCTTCAATAATGGCATGCAGCTTTTCGGTGCGATGTTCTTCCCCACGGGCATAGATTCGATACCCGTAATACGCTTTTGCCACAGCTCTTCTTAACTTGGCCGCAATCAACGTTCTATAAAAAGTATCGTAGAGCACTTGGTAAGATTTGGTTTCAACCTTGTTTTCTACAGCTTTTATATGGCCTAAAGCTTGCATTGCCAAATCGACCCCATAATCTTTTTCCGTAATGACGTATTCCAAATATTTTTGATTCATTAGCTCCTTAGGTTGAATCCAATTAACCTCTAAAACCTTTGGGATTTCCTTGAGGTTATATCCCTCGGCTTTTTTGTGGTGGGCAGGTGCGAGGTGGTTGACGATATGCTTCCAATAATGAAATTCTTTGTTTACGCCATTTTCAACCTTGACCATTGGAGAATCCGTCCATCGCCCTGACACGTGGCGAGTGTAAATTGACCGATAATCGAAATCCAATCCGCTGTGGTTGTTCGAGTTTAACCCTAGGGTGTAGAAAGAGGATTTTACTATACCATAGGAAAGTCTAAAGGCTTTGTTTAAATCGGCAAACGCTGCTTCACCATAGCGCTTTTTCAAAAATATGTTATAAATGGAATCGTATTTTTCCAGTGTTGGGGCACGATACATGGCTTCCAAAAGGATTTCAGAGGGTTTGTCGATGGTCTTGGTCGTTCCGTAACGGTCTACCCTTGCCACGTATCCGATAACATGGGGGCGGTCCTCAAAGCTTTTCCATCTATTGAAAACATGCTCCACATAGGTGTTGGCAATAATACTTTGCCCATTGAATTCATTGCCCAGATCAAATTCTACGAGGGTAGGGCGGTCTATTTTTCCAGGCAACGGGTTGGGAGGGTGGTAGAGAAAAAAATCGTGGGGCGTTTCTTTTATCATCAACTTGATTTCGTCGTGTTCCAAAAGTTGCACACATTCCAACACATTTTTGTATTCGGTGTCGTTGTAGGCAAAAGTTCGTATGTACAGGCTTTTGTCCAATTCTTTGATAAGAACGTCGGCGATGGCGTTTACCACTAGGGCCAATTTTTCACCTCCTGTCTTCAGGTATTCCGAATACTGGTCTTCGGCGCGTGCACCTGTTTCGATAAAGGTCAATACGATGCCATCTACCTTGGGTAGCAGGGCCATCATTTCCCGATAATCGTTTTTGAACCATTCCCAAAACCCGGCATTGTCCAGATCCAGTTTTCCTGCACTGTTCTTGAATTCATCCGGGTAGTAGTCCAGATTGTATAAGGCGTGATCCCATACCAAGACTTCTTTTATATTTTCTTGGTGTGCCTTGTCGATAAACGAATTGACCAAGGCTACCTTCCTTTTATCTCGGGCATCCTTTAAATCCATGATCAAATGATGCGACAATTGTAGGTGGTTGACCTCATATTCCTTCGCTCGTTGGATAATGGCTTCCCCTTCTTCGGGGATATTTGTCAGGATATTCCACCCCCTAATAATGGGTTTTAAACCGTTATCATCTTTCTTTTGTAAGTCGTTTTGCGTCAATCCACACGCGGAGAAACATAGGAGCCATAAACTCAGTAGTGTAGGAGCTTTCATTCTTTTGTCCAATTATTGGTGATCAACCAGTTTTTTAATAGCTGTGTCCATTGTGCCACATTTCCTTCTTTCCTCAAGGCCATTCCATATCCGTGTCCACCGTTTTGAAAAACATGCAGTTCGGAATCTTTAACCCCGTTTTCGATTAAGTTTTCATAAAATCGAACGCTGTTGGCGAACGGAACTGCCGTGTCATCTGCGGAATGTACCAAAAAGGCGGGCGGCGTTTGTTCGTCAACGTGGTCTTCATTTGAATATTCGGCCACCAGTTCATCGGTAGGATTTGGCCCCAGCAATTTCTTTCGCGACCCCATGTGGGTAAAGGTGCTGTCCATTGTGATAACGGGGTATATCAATACGGAGAAATCGGGTCGTTGTTTTTCATTGTGATGGGTGGAAAGCGAAGCGGCCAGATGCCCTCCTGCCGAGAAGCCCATAACCCCTACTTTTTTAGTATCTATATTCCAATCTTCGGCATTTTCCCTAATCAGCTCCATTGCGCGCTGCGCATCTTGTAGCGGAACGTTTTCTTTCTTCGTCATCATTTTGTCATTTGGCAAACGACTTTTTAATACGATACCGGTTATCCCCAGATTTTGCAACCATTTGGCCAAATCGACACCCTCTGGAGTAAAGGAGAGATAGGTATAGCCGCCGCCAGGGCAAATAAGAATGGCCGAGGAACGATTGGAAGTGTTTTTCGCCTTATAGATGCTTATCGTAGGATGCTTGACCTTGAAAATCCGTCGCACCACGGTATCTTCCATTTGTATCTCTTCTTCGATGGTATTCGGGATGGCATTCGGAATGGCGCCATCATATAAGGGTACCACGAGGTCTTGGGCATTCAGCCAACTGCCAAGGATAAAAAGACACAATGGAACAATGTATTTCATACTAAATTTGGGTTAAGAGTTGTACTTCACTTTTCAAAATTTTTAAGCGCCACCAATTGCCCAGCGATAAAATCAGCTTGTTTTTCCCTTATCTCATTATGAAAATGAACATGGTCTTTATAAGCTTCCGGGCCAAATTTTTGGGTAAACGTGAACAGGTCTATTACGCTGATATCTGCGTCGGCCATTAATTTCCCGGCCTCTTGATTGTACCGAAGAACATCTTTTGAAAACCGGTGAAAACTTGCCTTTCTATTGTGGATGGAATCGATTACCGGGGTCGTGTTGATCCAAACCAATTCGGCTCCCAGTTTTTTGGATATACCGATGATGGAATCAAGATTTTTCTTATAAAGTGCCAACGACACCTGCACTTCGCCCGTAGCGGGCTTTGTCTTGATATCATGTAGTCCACAGTTGATTACCAAATAATCCGTGGCAAAACCAACGCTATCCTGTAGCTTTTTAAGATAGTCCAGTACCATTTTGGAGTCGCCGCCATTGGCACCTACCGGATTATCCAAATCCTTTAGTGCTTGGCCATCATCCCGCTTACGGTCATATTCAAAAAATCCATTTAAAGAATTTTTTAGGTAAGGACCATATTGGATGGATATACTATCACCAATAACAAATACCTTGGGTTTTAGCAGTTGGATATCAGCTGTAAAGGCTATTAATAAAAGGGAGATACTAAAAAAATAATAAATTTTAAACATATGAACCAAGGGTTTGTTTTTGAATGAAATACTAGTTGAACTGTAAATCTATCTTTTCTTTTTTTTCTGCCGAGAATATAGCTGTTTTCAATGTGCCATTTTCTAGGGTAAATTCAATTTCGTGGTCGTTTTTAAGAATTTTCGAAACCTCATTATCAGTATGAACAATAATCTGCCATTCCCTACTTTGAGACATGTTTTTAAAATAACCTTTTATAGGATGAATAGTAAAACTAAAATCATTTTCGTTCTCTTGTTTTAAATCAATCGAAGTAATCGAAAAAATACCCTGTAAATAATCATTTGAAATTCCGTCGTCTTCGATTAAATCGAAATTTCCGTTTTCACCAGGATATATATGCAGTTCAATGAAATTATTGGTGCCCGCTTCGATGCTTCTTGCGTATTTCCGATAAGGTATGATAGCTCCTTTTTTTACAAACAGCGGTATTTGATTGATGGGTGCCTCAATAGTGTGGTTCGTTCCAGATTTATAGAATGCTCCCGTCCAATAATTAATCCAATTTGAGCCCTTTGGAAATTTAACTTCCCTAGAGGTTGCTCCCTTTTCATAAATAGGAGCTACCAAGATATTCTCTCCAAAAAAATAGGTGTATAAATCGCCTTCTATGGGTCTGATGGTATTTACCCCATCAATACGCGATTTATGGGCGTAGGTATATATGTATGGAAAGAGTTGCATTTTTAGATGTGCAAACTTTCGAAAAATTGTATCAGCTTGCGCTGATACTTTATAGGCAAAATTCCTTGATTCGTTTTCTGGTTGGGCAAAAGGAGTGGTCAAAGGAACGAAGGTTGAAAACTGTAACCATCTTATGTATAATTCAGTATCTATAAACCCATCTTCACTTACGGCAAAGCCCCCCATATCATTGGCCAAAAAAGGAATAGTATGATAGTGCTTGTCCAGGTCTGTGTACATGGCGATATTCTCTTTAAGACCAATTTTGGGTATCCAAGGTTGAAACTTTCTTTCGTGAGTAAACGCAGACCAGTCCGATCTGGTGTCATCTGTCCATTTCCCAGGATATTTTTTATATTCTCCACTTTCTGTGCCATGACTATGAGAAAAAACAAAACCTCTACCTTCGGTTTCCATGCCATATTCTTGTGATAACTCGAACATAGTTTTGACTACTGGTACTGCATCGGTTCTATCGAGCTTTAAAAAATCAACTCCATCTTCAAAAAAAGGCTTCATTTTTGATTTGAAATAGGCAACAGCTTTAGGGTTTTCAAAATCAATATTGCCACACCAAGTGCCATCGATTTCCGTATCATTTCCATCCATAATAGTACTTCTGCTACCATTATGCCAAGAATTGGTGTTTATAAATTCATCTTTAAAAAACCCTCTAGATTTAAAATCTTCATAAACTTCCTCATTTCCGGTTTTAAGTATACAATCCCAGACCCACATTCCTGCTTTAATGTTCTTATCTTCCAAAAAGCTCCATAATTCATTCCTATCTGGATAGGAAATTGTGTCACCAACAAAATCCAAGTATTTATCTGGCCCTACACCTTCGTTCTGATAATCCCAAATCCATGAATCTATCCAAAAGGCGTCAATAGGGTAATCATGAGCTAATATTTCATTAATCAATTCAACACTTTCTTCCTGATTACTGTATGCACCGTAGATATAGCCAAAAGCCCACGATGGAGGTAAAACTACCATCGAATCGGCCAGTTGAACAGTTAAGGGCTTATCTTCTATATCTTTAGATAGGCTGTGATCTTTGCACGAAATGACGTAAAATGAAATAGTGAATAGTGCTATTTTTAAGAATCTCATCTTAATTATATTTGTTTGTAGAACTTCAATCCTTGAATCGACCCCTTGCGATACGGTAATACATAGCTATTTTCCTTCCAATAATCAGTATGGTCTGTATTCCTAAATATCCCCTTTAAGGAATGCCTATTTTAGTTTTTAAATTGATTTGGAAAGTAATAGCAACCTAAAGATAGAATCAGTAGGAAATAGAAAATATTCTTTGCATGTATCTTTATTGTTTAAAAATAAAAGGCTGCTTTTGAAGGAACAAACTAAAACTAACTAACTCAACTTAACTCAACCCAAAAACCGGATCAGTGTTCAAACAAACCTTTTGCAGCCTTTTACATTTTTTAATTTTTGGGAATCAGTCTTTTATACCATGCGACCGCCCCGGTACCATTCTGCTGAACGAATCGAACGTATAGCGACTCCTCGGTGATTTCCAGTATTTCGTACTCCGCGGCATCTACATCCATTCCAAGATAGGCCCCTTCCGAAAATCGAAGCAGCGGAACACCGTCATCTTCGCGTATGGCAAGCGACCATGTTAGGCCACCAGGTGAAACATAGTCGGCTTTGAAATCTCCCCCTGACAGAGTTCCCGCCGGACAGATATCGGCGGAAGGTTCAGAGCTATCATAT
Source organism: Maribacter aquimarinus (assembly GCF_047345505.1). NCBI lineage: Bacteria > Pseudomonadati > Bacteroidota > Flavobacteriia > Flavobacteriales > Flavobacteriaceae > Maribacter > Maribacter aquimarinus. Next base: position 5,974 of record NZ_JBLFEO010000009.1, read on the forward strand.
TGGTCTATAAAAAGGTTTCGGGTATAAACATCACCGCCCGTTTCCAAGTCATACGCAAAACCATCTAGTTTGAAGGTATATTCGTCGTTGTAGAGACCGAGACACTCCATCGCCCCCGCAGGCCTTGACCAAAAATCATCGGCAAGTCCGGTAGACACCCTTCCGGCGGTTGAATGGCCGTCGATATCTTTATCAATGACCCAAGTCTTGCCTTCTAAAGAGCCTCCTGTTAAGATAGTTGCGGCTTCTGGAAGCGGCACCAATCGAACGCCCCAACGCACGGCTCCTTCACCACCTCCCTGAACAAATGCCAGTTGTATTTCATTCTCATTAAATACGATGGCCTCGTATTCCAGTGGTTCTACCCACATGCCCAAATAACCTCCTGGAGAGAGCGTAATAATTTTGGTGCCATCCGCTCTCGTACTCAAATTATAGGTTAAATCCGAAGGTGCATCATAAGTGGCCAAACGATCGCCTCCTGAAAGTACAGGTGGCGTTTCGCCTTCGGCTACATCATTACATCCGGCATCGGCAGGATTGAGGGAACTGGCAAAGCCAGTATCGAAGCCGTTTCGGGTATATACATCTCCACCCGTTGCTAGTATGAACTGATTATCTTGTGTTTTACCTTCTTCAAAGTTGAAGATGTAAACATCGTTGTACATTCCCATACAAGCCATATTATTCGCCGGGCGAGACCAAAATCCAGTGATATCACCTGCGTCACCTGTTCTTCCTGCTGAAGAATGACCATCGGTAAACCGGTCAACTATCCAAGCCTTCCCCTGACCTGGAATACTTCCTGTCAAAATTTGGAAATCTGGTGGAACGTTGGGTCCCGGGGGAAACTTTAAATCCACATTCTTATTTTTGGTCGTAAAACCCACATCATTGTAAGTGGTCATCGTTATGGTGTAGGTACCCTCGTCCGGATAGGTAACTTCCGGACTATACTCGATAGATCGATCCGTTCGCCCTTCTTCTATGATACCAAAATCCCACGCCAACCGAACCTGCGTGGTGTCGATGTTCAATGGAGTAAGCTTTATTTTAAGGGGATTTATCGAATCCAAGGCAATCGTGAAATCACCTCCTTCAGGCTTTTCCCCGAAATCAACGTCATCATCCTCGTTGCAGGAAGCGAGCAACAATAGCGACAAAAAGCATATTTTATATAGTTTCATAATTTTCATTTTTTAGTAGCCAGGATTTTGGGTTAAAAGAGGATTGATTTCCAAATCTCTGATGGGTATCGGCAACAATAATTTACCAGGGTTTCCACCACCTCCAGGAGAAGATGGGTCCAAACTTGTAGCTAGGAGTGCCCTATTCCCGCCATCATAGCTATCATATCGCAACAAGTCAAAAAATTGGTGCGGTTCGAGCATCAACTCCCGTTCACGCTCATCCCTCAAAAATTCCCTGAAACTATCTTGTGTCGAAAGCGTATCGAACGAAACAGGATCTACACCTGGGTACGTTATGTTGTTATAGGTACCAGCGGTTCGACCTCGCAGCTGATTGATAATATCGAGTGCTTCTTGGTTGGGATACGATGTTTCATTCAATGCTTCTGCCTTCAGTAACAACGCATCGGCCAATCTTAATAGTACAAAATTGGTAGGGTCATCGAAAATACGGGACCCATCTACATCGAAAGGGATAAATTTGACACCCCTGTAATAAACTTCACCAAAGAGTGGAGCTCTTCTAGCCGTAACACCCTGTCTCAGATCTTTGGGGTCATCTTCATCTCCTTCGTATAGAAAATATTTTTCAGGTGGAACTGAATTGATTCTCACATCAGGCACCAAGAATAAATATCCACCTTGATTGTTGAAGCCCGGATTAAAAGTTTGGATTTCCCAGATGGATTCGTCGGTATTCTGAAAAAACGTCCCGAAAATGCTGAAGAAATCATCTACTAGGGTAAATTCGCCACTGTTCTCGATTTCATTGACCAACCCTATTACATTTTCCCACTCTTGGTCTTCTGCCGCTAGTTTGGCCAGCATCAGTTTCGCGGCACCCTTGGTAACGCGGCCTTTGCTATTGATTGTCTCACCATTTTCGTTGCTATTGTTTTCGTCCAAGAGATTGGTATATCTCCAAGGTAACGACGCTGCCGCCGACTCAAAATCCGAAGTGTAAAAAGCGCGTACTTCCTCGACAGGGGTACGTGCCACATCATTGGCTCCTGGATCTGAGGATTCGGGAAATTGAGTGATCAATGGAACGTCACCAAAAAGCTTTGTCAAATAGTAATAGACATGCCCTCTCAAAAATCTGGCCTCTCCAATAATTTCTTCTTTTCTCGAGATACCTGGAGTACTACCTTCAGGAAAGGAATTTTCATCAACTAGATCAATATTGTCAATTAGAAAGTTTGCACGGGCAATGGCATTGTAGCCTACCTCCCAATATCGATCCGCCCCTCCGTCGTTATCTGCCCTCATAGCAGGTCGAAAATTGAATACATTGTTTTCAGGTGCGGTCAATCTAAAAAATTGATTGGCCGATTGCGGTAAACCTGTCATTGCCCGTTGTTGAAAGTCCCTAAAAACTTGAAAATAAACTCCTAAGAGTAGACCTTCTGTATCGGAGATCGAGTTAATGGTTAAATCTTGCCTGTCCTCTGGTTCCAAATCCAAAGCATTATCACAGGACACTTGCATTAGTACTAATACCAGTAAAATGAGTTTTATAGTGTTGAATTTCATAGCTTAAAAGTTTAAATTAAGGCCAAAGATGATTGTAGCTCCCGCAGGATACGTTCCATTGTCATATCCTTGCAGTATCCCTCTTGAAATATTATTATGGTTCACTTCGGGGTCATACCCAGAGTAATTTGTGAACGTTAGTACGTTGTTCGCAGTGGCGTAAAATCGAAGCGATTTTATCTTCAACTTTTCCAATGCGGTTTTAGGCAAAGAATAGCCCAGCGTCAACGTCTTTAAACGAAGATAGGAACCGTCTTCAATGTATCTGTCAACAGGCACCCCCCCAACGTAATTGTTATTAAAGTCTATACCTTGATACGTGGCGTTCGTATCGCCAGGACCTCGCCATCTTCCCAGATAGGCCTCTTCCAAAATATTTCCGGTGACTTGATCTCTATCACCAAGACCCGTGTTTTCCAGTATGGCTAGCGTATTGTTGACAATATCGTTGCCGTACGACCATTGCCAGAATATGCCCAAGTCAAAATTTTTGTAGTACAAATTATTGGCAAAGCCCCCGAAATGATCGGGCAGTGGACTTCCAGAAATTACGGCATCGTTAATATCGATAACGCCTATTTCATCCTCATCAAGTACCCCATTTTCATTGATGTCAATATCGGTTACATTGAGATAATTAAAATCTCCGGTTTCGGGATTGATACCGTCCGTTCGAACTGCCCGGAACGAAATTGGCTGGCCCTCTCTTGCAATTGAATACGTTCCAGCAACAATATCTTCCCCATTATTCGCCAATCGAAGTATTTTATTCTGATTGTAGGAAATATTGAAATTCATGTTCCATCGGAAATCCTTGCCCTCAAAAAGTCTGGCAATAAATCCAAGTTCCAATCCTTTGTTTTCAATATCTCCGATGTTACCTGTGCGACTTAGAAAACCACTAGTGCTGGGTAATTGAAGGCTGGAAAGCAGGTCTTCTGTTTTCTTTCGATAGTAATCCGCTGTGATTTCCAAGCGGTTGTTAAAGAAAGAAGCATCCAAACCAAAATTGTATTCTTTGGTAGTTTCCCACGAAAAATTTCTATTATCGATATTATCAGGAGCTAAGGTACCTTGAAGTAAATATGTCTGACCACCCTGTGGACTAACGGTTCCCTTCCATTCAAAAGGATTTCCCAATTGATCGTTACCAACTTCGCCATAGCCTGCCCTAAGTTTTAATAGGGAAACAATGTCATTGTCTTTTAGGAAATTCTCTTCGGATATAAGCCATCCCGCGGAAGCGGAGGGGAAGAAGCCCCATCTATTATCAGGTCCAAACCGAGACGAACCATCGTACCTACCCGCCAGTTGCAATAAATATTTTTCCTTGAAGTTATAACTCAACCTTGAATAAGTTGAGGCCAGGGCAAAATCGTTGAAGGGTAGCGCATTGTGCCCCGCATAAACCCCTGCACTGATACTGGCAACCGGTGCTGCCAGTTCTGAGACCACGACAGTAAAACCTCTGCTGTTGTTTTCTTGAAAACTAAAGCCCCCTAGAAGATTTAAATTATGGTTCTCACCAAGAAATGGAAATTCGTAGGTCAAATAATTCTCTGTGAGCCAAAAGAACGTTTTGGATGCCGCATTGATCAACCGTCCGCTTCGGGCAATCGCCGGATCGGGTGGATAGAAATAGTCATCAAACTGATCCCTTAAGTCAACACCAAAGCTTGTATGCAGTTTTAGTCCGTTGACTACCATAATGTCTGCAAAAACATTTCCCAAGAATCTGTTTGCCGTATTCTCAAGGTTTTGAGTTAAAGCCAATCCAACGGGATTCACCACATTATTGAGTGGATCGATGGTAAAACTTCCAAGTTCGTTCTTTACTGTATAGGTAGGATTGGCCACGAGGGCCGATCCGATTACACTGGGGCCGAAAAGGGAGTTGCCGTTGCCGAAATCATTGGTGTCGTTACCATTGTTACGCAATCGGTTACTGTTGCTTTTGCTGAAAACTGCTCGCGTACCTACCTTTATTTTATCGGAAAACGTCCAATCCAGATTGGTACGAAACGAAAACCGATCAAAATCTGAATTGATAATGGTTCCTTGTTGGTCAAAATAGGCGGCACTAACAGAGTAGGCCAGATTTTCACTACCCCCAGAAACACGTAGATTAACATCCGTCATAAGGCCCTGGCGAAAAATTTTATCTTGCCAATTCGTATTATTCTCGGGTGATTCAATATAAAACGGTGCCTGTCCTATTTGCGCCAGCCCTTCATTGGTCATAGCGGCAAACTGCTCTGCATCTAGAACCTTGTATCTATTTTTCTCAGGAATAAAGGTAACACCCGTGTAGTGGCTAAAAGATATTTGTGGTTTGCCCACTCTTCCTCTTTTTGTGGTTACCAAGATAACGCCGTTAGCTGCCCTTGATCCGTAGATACTGGCAGCTGATGCATCTTTAAGTATTTCAATCGATTCAATGTTCTCAATCGCAATATCGGCGATTGGGCTGACCGTTTCGTTACCGGCAGCACCTCTACCCCCATCCGCATCCGACCTTCTAAATGGATCGAATTGACCCGCTGGGTCATTTATGATAGGAACGCCATCCACAACATATAATGGTTCCTGACCTGATAAGAGCCCTGTAGTTCCTCGAATTCTAATAGAAACTCCTCCTCCCGGCGAACCTGTGTTTTTAGTTACCTGAACACCGGCAGCTCTACCTTGCAAGGCCTGGTCAAAACTAGCAACCGGAACTTCGACAAGTTCCTCGGCCTTTACCGAACTTATGGAAGAGGTTACTGCTTTCTTGATGCTAGAACCATATCCAATGACCACAACATCTTCTAACTGCTGTGCATCAGGTAGCAGTGAAACATTCCTGGTTGCAGATTCCTGAACACTTATTTCTTGGGTTTTGTAACCAACATAACTAAAAGCAAGGATTGCAGGAACATTTCTTAGCGTTATGGAATAGCTTCCATCAAAATCGGTGACGACACCATTTGAGGTGCCTTTTTCAATGACATTGGCACCGGGCAACGGTGCGCCATTTTCATCCGTAACCGTTCCTGTAATCTGTATTCCTTGCTGTTGCGCGCTTTTATCGAATACCGCTGAACGTTTGAAGTCGATAAACGCGTCTTTGTCTCTCGTGAGAATAATCTGTGTATTCCGTACTTTATATATCGTAGCGGTCTTAGAGAAAAGTTTTTCCAATACCGTTTCGATATTTTGTTTATCCACTTTCAAGGATACCGTCCGTTCGAGATCAACATCTCTGGTTTTGTAAACAAATTTGAACTTGGTGCTAGATTGAATTTCATCAATAACCTGTCTTACGGTAACGTTCTCTAGGTCTAAACTAACTTTTGCGGTTTGTGAATAGCTATCATTTGCGTGAAGCCCCAACATAGTGGTCAGCAAGAATAGCGTGGTAAGTTTCATTTTCAGACTGAATTTAAAACGAGGTTCTTCCAACCAAGTCGTATCTACTGGTTTTTTCATATTTTTGAGTGTTTTAATTTGGTTAGCAACTGTTGCCAATCAATTATTGTCACGCCGGAAGATGTTCGCCCATTTTCCGGCTTTTTTTTAGGCCAACTGACAAAAGCTTGCTTGAATTTTTTGCCTATTATTTTATCTTCATATCGTGCTGTTTGTTTGTTTGTTTGATTAATCAATGATTACTTTATTGTTCTTTATGGTGTATTCAATTTCGTGGGCATCATTAAAAAAACTGAGAATTTCCTCGATTCCGATATCATTAAAACTTGCATCAAACACCTCTTTTCCCAACTGGACATTATAGTTTTCTATCTCAACATTGAAATGCCGTTCTAACTTTAAAAGGATGTTGTCAAACGTTTTATTTTTAAAGACCAACTGCCCATCGCGCCAAGAGGTATATACATCTGTATTCGCCTCGTTGACCTGAATTTGTTCGGAATCGATATCAAAGGAACCTATTTGGCCAGGAATCAATGTAGCTGCCAGGTCGGATGTGCTAATACCTGTCAAACGTACCGCTCCTTCTACTAGTACGACGTTTATGGAATTGTCTTCACTATAGGCGGAAATATTGAATTCGGTGCCAAGAACCTCTGTGTTCAACTTGTTAGACGTTGTCACTATAAAGGGTCTCTCTTTGTCTTCAACAACATCGAAATAAGCTTCCCCGTCCAAAAAAACCTGTCTCTGCCCTTTTTCAAAAAAATTTACAGGATATCTAATGGAGCTTCCTGAATTTAAAAATATCTCCGTTCCGTCGGAAAGAAGTAATTGGAATTGTTTACCAAATGGTATTCGTAAGGTATTGAATACCAGTTTTTCAGACTTAGCAGCATTGCTGTATTCCAATTTTAGATTTTTTTGGCTGGCAATGACCTTACCTTCGGTATTCTTCAGTTCCTTTGTTTTTTTGGGATTTACGACCTCCACCATACCATTAGCAAGAGTAACCGTAATATGTTCATCTCTAGGAACCAAACGGTTCATATTATCCTTTGCATTCGTCTGTTTATTGTAGAAGTATCCGGCACAAAAAACAAGAAGCATTGCCGCGGCATATTTCATAAACCGCTTTACCTGCAACCTGTAAATGATACTCTTATCTTTGCGTATATTTTGGACAAGCTTCTTCTTTGCCTGCTCGGTATCAAAGTCTTTCATATAGTAGTCTATTGCGAAATTGATTTTAATAAAAGCTTTGAAATGCTCAAGGTTTTTTGGTTCTTCAAGCCATTTTTCTAGCTTTTTTCTATCATTAAGACCGCATTGGCCCGTAACATACCTTGAGATTAGAATTTCAACTTTCTTTGTCAACATATAGCTCAATCCTATATCTTTAAAACGAGTGCCATTTGCGACACCCCTATTTTTTTTAACTTTTATTTTACATTTGAAATATTTTTAATGATATTTATATCAATTCATCAATAGTCATTTTATTTTGAAAACAAATTTTCAGGACGACAAGGAACTGATTAAGCATCTTCAAAAAGGTGATGAAAGAGCCTACCAATATTTGGTAGATATGCATTATCGCAGATTATGTGTTTTTGCCAATAGTCTGGTACATGATGTGTTTCTTGCAGAGGATATTGTCCAAAATGTACTATTAAAGGTTTGGAAGAAAAGAAACCGACTGAAAGACGATTTTAATATCAAGGGTTATCTTTCCCGTTCGGTATACAATGAATTCATCGATCAACAGCGCAAACAGTCCGCGCTGCCTCTGGAACTCAAATACATTGATGCGCTCACAGAGATTGTCGAGGATAATAATACCGAGCGGCTATCAAAACTGGTTGCTATCGTAAAAAAAGAAATACAGAACTTACCGCCTAAATGCCGAGAGGTTTTTATGCTCAGCAAGCAAGAAGGCCTAACGAATATTGAAATATCAGGTTATTTGAACATTTCCGTCAAAACAGTAGAGAATCAAATAACCAAAGCCTTCCGAACCCTTAGAAAAAAATTAGATGGAAAAATGGGAACTATCTTGTTTCTTTTGTTCGATGTTGAAGTGTTGGAGACAGATAAAACAAATATTTCCTAATTTAACCTCAGATGAGAGGATCCGTGTCAGCCTCAGGCGCAATCCAAATGCTAGCTAATGGGGCGGTAAAACTATATTTCAATGTGTCGGGAGTGATCCCTTCTTTGTTCGCGCCGGTTAGGCAGCCTTGGTTACAACGGCCGCTATATGGTCTCCAAATTTTTCCACGATATTGTCCTTCCACCATCTGCTTCTTGTACCGCCACTTGGAGGTCTTCTGGAAACCGCTGGTCCACCAGCTTATTTCATTCCCAGACCGGATATTGAGATGGATGTTCTGGTACCGATATCCAAAAATCCCGGTGAGCGAACGGAAGGGCAGCGCTGTTATTGGGCTTTTAGTTACAACCTATATATGCCTGTGGCATTGTTCCATCCCAAACCTTTTCAGGAATTTGAAGAACCAAAAAACTATTAAGCCTTCTATCCCCAACGCCTCTATGGTTTTGTGGATGGGAAACTGGTGGTACCACAACCAGGCGGCTTTTACGCCGAATGGATAACGCCGGACCTGGTTGGGCCATATAAGGGCGAAAAAGGAAGGAACACTGGTAAATTCAATGAACACGCCATTAGAAACACTATCCCATCATTTCTTTTTGTGCTTAGACCGTATTTTATGGAGGATCGTGAATTGTAGCGTTTCTAGCCACGTCGTATCCATCACCTTCTCTTATCCCTTGCATCCTCGGAAAAGGCCACCAGATTGAACATTTCCCGCATGCGGCTGCGCACCCTGTCGCCATACCTTTTTTCCAATTCGGAGGCCGAGAGGTTAGTAGTCAGGTGGGTGATCCGCCTTTCGTTTTGCATAAGCTCAAACCTAGAGATCAGCAGTTCACCCATAACATTGCAATCTGCGGCATAGTGCCGTCCATCCGGTTCAACCCCTAGGTCGTCAAAGCAATAGTGCTTTTTGTTGCCAAAATCCTCTATGGTCTTATAGCCGAGGTGGTTGAAGGCGAAGACCACGTTTCTGCAGGGTATCACTTCGTACTGCGGCTTGTGTGGGACCAGATAGCGCATAAGTTTCATCAGGGCGGTCTTGCCACAGCCCACCGGCCCAGTAAGGAGAATGCCCTTTTCAAGGTCCATTCCCTTTGCCCTGCAGTGGTCGATATCGCCAATGAAATAGTTGACCAGGTCATAGATGAGGCCATAATCCGCTTCGTGCAGTCTGAACTTTTTTCCGAAGAGCTGCTTGCCCCTGTATTCCAAAAAACGCAATACCATTGGAAAATCGTAGACCAGTTGGTTGTTGGTGAGCTCGGCGACCTTGAACTCTTGGTGGCCCACAATAAGCTTAGAGGGGTTCCGCATAATTCTGGTCTTTTGGGGTGGAGAGATGGTCCTTTCTCAAAATCTCTGTACCATTGGCTGGACCGGTCTCGTGCCTGAGCATCCATTTTTTGGCCAGGGGCCTCCAATTTTTTATGATCTGGTGGCTGCCCAATTTCCAGTGGGTGCTGGAATAGTGCAGAAAGAATTTCTGCGCCTCTACATAGGGCCATTTTTTTTTCTTGAAAAAATCGAAAACATCTTTTTTTTGCGGCGCCCCACTCTGTTTTAAATAGTTTTCTTTTGTTTTTTTAATGTTTTTATAAGATCCCAATGCCTGTTCACCACTGGTACCATACCTGTCCACAGCCAGTCCGGTACTTGTATCAAAATTGAGCATGATCACCTCACTGCTCTTCATGGGGTTGTGGGTGGGCAGGTACCTGATGTACTTCCAGTTGTCCAGATCCCTGATGCACCGATGGTAGGTGTTCCTGGAGCCCACTTTGGAGAGGGACATCACCTCGTCCCGGTGCACGAAGAACCTTTGCTTAAAGCGGTAGAGGTTCCACGTTTGGAAGAGCGCCATATAGATGCTGATATGGCTTGCATTTAGCCGGGCGTCCTTTCGGAACTGCTCGAACACCCCGGTGATGTGATGTATGAAATTTACTGTCGGCATAGTTCAAAAGCTTCTGTCCACCCGGTTGTCCGAGATGACTTGTTGAATCTGTTCCCAATCGTACAAAAGCACACCACCTACCTTGGAGTAGGGCAGGGTACCGTTTATTCTGAGGTTCTGCAGGGTTCCCTGGCTGATCTTCAGCAGTTCCATCACCTCGGAAGATTTAAGGAAGCGTTTTGGTGCGCCCACGGAATTGGCCGTGAGCAGGGTGCGGATCTCGTCGAGGAGCTCCAGTTTAAGGTCCATCAGGTCCTCTGTGGTCGCAATCTTTGCTGGCATAATGTTCGGTTTTAAGAAGGGACCCCGGACGGTTCATCTTTTTTAGATCCAGAGCCCCATCATTGATTTGACTTTCGCTCCAAAGATGAAAAGGACAATTGGAAAAAACTACCTAGGGGGTAACAACAGGGTATAAAATTTAACATTTCATAAAGAGAATAAAGCAGGAAAGTATGGGTGGGTTTGTAGGCATTTTATGGTAAAATCGAAGGTAAAATGTGCCGTTGGACGGACAAAAGTGACCTGTGGCCCTTATTATGGCCCAGAGTATTCCATATGGCATACATTGAATGGAGGCACTGAAATGTATGGGAGCTATTGATTTTCAACATATTGCCCAATTGGATGGAATGGACTGCGGTCCCGCTTGTCTCAAAGCCATTGCAAAATACCATGGCAGGGACTTGCCCTTGCACCAGATAAGGAACCTGTCCTACCTCAATGCAGAAGGTATTTCTTTGGCAGGCATTTCAAAGGCTGCCACCTTCTTTGGCCTGGAGAGTTTTTGCGTGCGCATAGACTGGAACGAGCTACAGTCCTCCCTAACCGGTCCCTGTATGGTTCATTGGAAGGGGAATCACTTTATCGTGGTCTATCGTATTACCGAGGGGTTTGTTCATGTATCGGATCCAGCCATGGGCAATCAAAAGGTCTCGATATCCATGTTTCTCGAAGGCTGGTTGAACAGCGGAGACCAGGGTGTGGTGGTGTTTTTAGAACCGAACGCCAGCTTTTATACGCCTGACCATCTTAGTGAAACTTCCACCACAGGGAATCACCTGATGCATCACTTCTTTTCACATGTCAAGAGCATACACCAGGTTTTTATTGCTTTGGTACTTGTATCCGCTATTCAATTGACCTTACCATTTTTAACCCAGAGTTTGGTTGATTATGGTATTACATATCAGCATCATCAGTTTATATGGGTGGTACTGCTGTCACAATTGATGTTGGTTGGGGTTCAAGCCTTTTTACAACTGGTGAGGGATTGGAACTTACTGCAAGTATCCACGAATGTAAGCTTACAGTTGATCAATGGTTTTTTGGTGCACTTGGTGGGCTTGCCAATGATGTATTTTTCGTCACGGTCAGAAGGTGATCTGTTGCAACGCATAGCGGATAATGAAGTATTGGAGGAGTTTGTGAGCGATGGAGCCCTGGGTGTTCTTTTTGATATGTTCAGTTTACTTCTCTTTGCTCTGGTCTTGGGTTTCTTCAGTTTCAACCTGCTTATGGTTTACGCCGTTGGAACCATGTTCTATTTGATGTGGGTATTGATTTTTATGAAGGAGCGTGCCGTTTTGGACAAGGCCTTCTTCCGTGCCAATTCTACGGTGACCTCAAAGCTGTTGCAAATGCTACGTCATATGGAAGATGTGAAGATCAATGGGTCTTTTGGAAGGCGATTGGGCAATTGGCAGCAAGCACAGCGAAACCAATATCTTTTGAACGGTAGGCTGATGAAGCTCAAACAATATCAGGTAACGATCGGTAATGTGATTCATCAGATAAAAAATTTCATCCTTCTTTTTTTGGCAGCAAAAATGGTAATGGGAGGCACTATGACCTTGGGCACATTATTGGCCATATTGTTCATTATTGCCCAAATGAACGTACCCTTGAAAAATCTTACCCAGTTCATTTTAGATTTTCAACGCGTGAGGTTGGCTTACGAAAGATTGGGGGAAATTGAGAGCGAGCCACTTGAAAATACCGGTGATGGTCAGGTTGAAGTAATGCACCGAACCATTGCTTTAAAGAAACTACATTTTGATTTTGATTCCTCAGATGAAGGGTTTTCTTTGAAAAACTTGAACCTGACCATTCCCAAAGGCAAAGTAACGGCCATAGTGGGAACGAGCGGAGCCGGAAAAACAACCTTGTTAAAGTTACTTTTAGGGTTTTATAAACCCATGGGTGGGGCCATTCTTATAGGCAACGCAGCCCACGCAAATTGTTCAATGGATGCCTGGAGAGCACGGTGCGGGGTGGTGCTACAAGAAGGAAATCTTTTTGAGGACACCATACGAAATAACATTACGGAAGGGCGCTCCGATGAACCTTTCAATCCAGAACGCTATGACAAAGCCGTAAAAGCAGCGCTTTTGACAAGTTTTATTGAGGGTCTCCCTTATCAGAACGAGACTTTACTGGGAGCTGGTGGAATAAGGACCAGTGGGGGAGAAAAGCAACGGGTTTTAATGGCCCGGGCACTTTATAAGGATGCCGACTACCTGTTCCTTGACGAACCCACAAGTGCACTGGATGCCCATACTGAAAGGATGCTGATGGATAATGTATTGGAAGCCTGTAAAGAAAAAACGGTAGTTGTCATTGCCCATAGGCTCTCTACCATTGTCAATGCAGATCAAATTGTTGTAATGGGGCAGGGGCGATGCCTTGAAGTGGGAGGGCACAGAGAACTTTTAGAAAAACGGGGGATGTATCACAATCTCATCAAAAACCAATTGAACTATGTGGAACACTAGTGTTCATTGGCAACGGCAAATTCCAAACCTTGAATTTTTCAACGAAAAATCGTTGTGGAGCAATGGCGCGTCCTGGTCTGTTGTATTGCTCTTGGCGTTGATGGGCTTAGCTTCATTATCCTCCTATGCCGATATCTTGGTTGGACCTGCACAAGTGTTTTCAACCAATCCACCCATTCATGTTATCGCCAAACGCTCCGGACAGTTTAAGATGGTCAATGTATTCCAGCATCAAGAAGTCAGCGAAGGGGACGTCTTGATGGTAATGAATGCAAATGCATACCATTGCGATGTAGCGACGCTAAAGCATCAACTGAAATCAGATGACATGTCAATAGTGACTTTTGAATCCTTGAGAAGGCACTACAATGCCGATCTATCCCTGGGCCTGGAACTTCAACAACAATATGGCCATTTCATTGAACAGTACATGCAATTCGTAAGAACGGTTCAATCCAACGACCATCAGAGGGGTTATGAAAAGGAGAGGGGCAAGCTATCGCAATCGAAACGCTTGCTCAAAGCTCTAAATGCCAAGGTTCGCACGCAGGCTCAACGTGTAAAATTGGCCCAGGACAATGAAATGAGAAGTAAGGTGCTTTTGGGCAAGGGGGTCATTTCGCAGGCTGAATTTGAGAGGGTTCAGGAAAGTCTAAATTTCACAATAGCAAATCAACAAGAAACCATAGGTGAGTTGGAGTCGGCAAAAATCAGCCAAATCGACTTGGCGGGTGACGTTTTCGATGCAGCCAATGTTCAAGCGTACGACCTTCCCGTGCAACGGCTCCTTTTGCAAATGCAAAGACGGGAGCTTATGGAATTCATCTCAAAGTGGGAATTGGAAAATCTAGTTTTAAGTCCCATAAATGGAAAAATCAGTTTGGTTAAGCCACTATATGAGGGGCAGTATGTTGCGTCAGGAGTTCATTTGCTCACTTTACTGCCCACGCACCACGGAACTTTTATTGCAGAGTGCCAGCTGCCCATTTACAATTCCGGCAAGCTGCGCGAGGGCATGGATGTCTTTGTGAGTTTGGATAATTTCCCGAAGAGCGAGTGGGGCCAGCTGAGAGGTAGTGTACTGTCTTTTTCTGAAACCCCAAGCACCGACCATTTTAAACACTTGAAGGTTCAGATCTGTTTAGAGGATTTGGTATCCACCTATGGGAGGTCGATGCCCTTTAGACAGGAGATGTCCGGAAATGCAAAAATCGTTCTGGAGGATATGAGTTTTCTTAGGCGAATTGGATATGGTTTTCGGGATATCTGGGACAACTAAAAATCAAAGATGATGACACAAAAGTTGATATACGTTCTATTGGTTTTTTGGTCGGTTACCGCACCTTTAATTGCTCAGGGTGATTTGGAAACCCAGAGGATAGAGTGGCGACAATTGTCCTTGGATAGCCTTATGGACTTGGAACTTAAATTTGAAACTGAGGATGACATGACTTCTTTGACCGAACTTTATAAAACCATAGAACATCGGGCGGAAATCAATAGGGACACCATGCGGTTGATATGGGTGTATAAAAGAATGGTTTGGGTGTCATCCGAAGCCAATGCCATTCAATTACTGAACAAGGCTGCGCATCTCTCGGTTTCATTTGGAGCAGAAGACTTGGAAGGCAGTGTTATGTACCTTATGGGTGTTTTCTATTATGAAATGAACAGGCCCCATTTGGCCATTGAAAAATTTATAGGGGCTTACCAGCTCGCGAAGTCGGAAAATCATCATGAACTGAAGGTGGCATCCCTAAATGCAATAGCTTCCCTTAAAAGTGAGTACGGGGAAGACCAGGAGGCATTGAGTCTTCAGTTGGAGTCTTTCGATTACTTGAGGCAACACGCCAACAAGATTCCACACTATTATGACACCTATTTAGTGTCATTGGATAATTTGGCACTGAGCTATCTTCAATTGAATATGGTTGATTCTGCCAGGGTGTATACCAAGAAGGCCTTGGATTGGGCTTTAAGGCACGATGATATGGAGGCCCACAGGGAATTAAGAATCCTGGAGGCCCAGGTCAATTATCACGATATGAATTTGGTAAAGGCAAGGGACAGTATTTTGAAGTACTTTGATGATATGGAAAAAGATGGTCAAGCAGACCTGTTGTTCTACTTGGGTATGATAGAGGGAAAACTTGGTCACGAAAAGGAAAAACTGGCCTATTTTGAGCGCATGCACCAGACCTTAGCGGAAATCGATTTTCCTCCGATAGATAATACCAAGGAGCTGTATCGGTTTTTGATGTTAAAGGGCAGGAGCCAAAATGACAGTTACTTAAAAAGATGGGCCTATTATGATAGCTTGAACACCGCAATGGCCCATGCTATAAGAACAACCTCCTTCAAAGATTTTGATGTGCCCAGAATTCAAGAAATGGAGGAGGGCATTCTTTCCAACCTACTGATATGGCGAAGGAAAAACATCATTTTGTGGTCTGTCATCTGTTTACTCTTACCGCTCGTTATAGGGGTGTGCATTGTTTATTATAGAACAAATGGGAAACTGAAACGAATTAAGAACCTACCAGTTGAAGAAACTTTTGAGGAATTGAAAGAAGTGGATGGCTTGGACATCAGCCCGGATGTGATAAGGCGGATACGCCACGACCTAAAAAAGTGGGAAGGGGAAAAGGGATTTTTGGACCCTTCACTGGATCAGAAAAGCCTGGCCATGATGTTGCATACCAATGATACCTATATCTCCCTAATCATCAATCATTATCGGAACAAAAATTTCTCAACCTATCTAAAGGAACTTCGAATAGAATATGCCCTAAATACATTAAGGCGCAATCCGCAGATTTCTTTTGGAAAGTCGGTGGTTCAGCTGGCAGAAAAATTCGGATTTAAGTCTAAAGAGTTGTTTGCACGAAGTATGAAATCAAAAATAGGCATTACTCCCGCTGTCTTCTTGAAGCAATTGAAAAGCGATAATTTATAAATGTGGGCATATCATTTATAAAATATCATAGGGTGAAGAATATATTTGACCCATAATCTAAACATTCAATACAATGGAAAAGCTGAAGAAAAGATTCAAAGACAAAGAAGTGAAAAAGTTGCATCTGATAAAAGGAGGGGGAGATGGTACGCTTAAAAAGCGAAAAATGCGAAGGAAAATATAAGTGGTACTTTTAATATCCTAAACAGATAACATAATGTCAATGAAGTGGATACCGTTATATGCTTCTGTACTGGTTTTGATTTTGGTGCTGGCTTGTGCTGTTGAGCCTCGGGATTTGCCTTATCCAAAAATAGAGAACGTTCAACAGGTGGAATCAAGTTTTGGCATTACCTATGTCAACGTTTTTTTGAATTTAGAGGACTATAGAAACAAGGATGTAGTCCAATGGTTCAATACCCAAGATAGCCTGGCCGAGTTCTATTTTAGTTCAGATATGGCATTTCAAAACTATCGCGAACGAATAAGGAAATATGAAAATACAGGCAGTGGCAATGTAAGTGACCTTAAATACGACGAGAGGTTTTCTACGTACTTTTTAAAGGATACGTTGACATCCAGATCCTTGTACAAGTTGAATAACCGAACAGGTGCGGAAGAATTGCTCTTTGATCCAGGAGAACGGGCAACCACAGAAGAGGCTATCATCTTTTATAAACCTTCTTATGACGGCAAACATATTGCCCTGGCCTTGGGTAAAGACTCGGATTTTTTTCAAACCATTGTCATATACAACGTAGCCTCAAAAAAGACAGTGGCATCTGTCCGGGCACAAGTAAAGCCAAAGTTGGCGGGGGGCATTGTGTGGTCACCGGATAGCAAATCCATCCTGTTCATCGCATATCCTAACCAATCGGACGATGACAAAACGGATGAGAGCTTTATGGCGCGTTACGATTTGGACAATCCTGACGGTGAGATTACCGCCATCCTCCAGGACGGTGATTTGGAAACGCCCATAAATGAGGAGTTTTTCATAATGCCCAAAGTAAGATCGGAGAAGGACAATTATATTTTCGCATACATCGCCAATGCCAACGATCATTGGGATTGTTATTATATCACCAAACAAGAGTTCAGCAAAAGAAATTATCGGTGGAAAAAATTGTTCGATGACGATGATCGGGTACTTTATGATTATGGCACGGAAAGAAATCATCTGTTCTTTTACAAGCGGGTCAGGGACGATAGAATTCAGTTGTCCCAAATGGATTTGAGAGACCAGCATCTTCCTGTAAAGGTGCTGTACGAAGGGGAAGAAGAAGACCAATTGGCCAATTTTAAAGTTGTTCGTGATGCTGTTTTTTTTACGGTGAGCAAGAATGGTATACAGGAGCAACTATTTAAGATAAATCCCAACGCCCATATCCTTCCCATCCCATTGCCCAAAACCCCGGGGGAAATCACTATGAAATATCGGTCCCCTTATATGGATGAACTTTACCTTCAATTGAACGGCTGGACCATCAATTATGAGAATTACAAAGTGTTATCAGATGATTCCGTTGTAAAGCAGTCCTTTCCGATACGGAGCGACTACCCAGAATTTGCCAACATCGTCAGTCAAGTGATTGAAGTGCCTTCCCACGACGGCACCCTTGTACCTGTTAGCATTGTCCATCAAAAGGATTTTGAAAAGAATAAAGGAAACAAAGCCATACTTTCAGTTTATGGTGCCTACGGCATATCTGAAACGCCGTGGTTTCACGAACCCATATTGGATTTTGTCAATCAGGGCAACGTTTATGGGATAGCCCATGTTAGGGGTGGCGGAGAAAAAGGTCCGGAATGGCATGATCAGGGCAGAATGCTCAATAAGCCAAATTCGTGGAAAGACCTGAATCATGCCGCCAGGTACCTTATCGACCATGAATGGGTGCATCCCAAAAAAATAGGGCTCAATGCCAACAGTGCCGGGGCCATTGCGGCCGCGATGGCGGTGAACACCGAGCCCGGGCTGTATGGAGCGCTCACCCTTTTCAACGGAGCAGTCAATGATATTAGATCGGAAAGCATACCAGGGTTCGATACAACGGATAATATGTACGAATTTGGTTCAGGTACTGATAGTATAGGGTTAAGGAGCTTGGTGCAATTGGATCCCGTAGTAAATTTTAATGCAGATGTATCTTACCCGAGCACCCTGCTCATTATGGGATACGAGGACTATATGGTACCTCCGTCAGCAAACGGTAAATTTATGGCTCTAATTCAAACAGCCACTAAAAAGCAGGATAGGTCTTATTTGTTGGATGTCAACTTTGAGTTGGAACACGAGATAGATTGGTACGCTGATTATGCGAAAGCTTTTTTTTTTATGGACAAAGAGTTGGAGCGGCAACCTCAATAATCGGCATCTTCCATTGCCCTGGTAAAATTCTGTAGCATCCGATTTAGAAACACAGATCGATCCTTTTTTCTGTTTTTGATAGCTCCGTAGGTGTCATAAATATCAAAGGGCGGTAGTTGAAAGCATTTGGCCAAAACCTGTGCGATCACCTTCACGGGAATTTCTTTTTCTCCAAATGTGCCACTATGATAGAGGCCATAGACCAATTCGGTAAAGGAAACTTTTGAACCCTTCCATTTGAGTCTGGCGATCTCGTTCGTATCTCCCAGTTTGAGTTGTTCCAGTTCTTTTTCATAGAATTTTAGAAGAAGTTCATTTGCCCGTATCCGGCTCAAAAGCAAGTCGTGCACCGTGTGGCGGCCAGGGTCAAGAATCACATCAATGCCCTGTGGCCCATTTATTGCCGCGCCACCGCTGCAGGTGAAATATAGATGGTCCAGGTGGTAGGCACCCATATTGAGATAGCGTTGAAAATTGAGGTTCTTACGCAAAAATGCTCTCGAATCCTTTCGTTTGCTCTTTATATAGGATTTTTGAAAGTTGGTGTCCGCTGGGGGATAATGAGCCTGATATTCGCGCAGGGCCCAATAGTAAAAAAGCTGGGACTGAGCTTCCTGCTTCACAATCTTGAAGTAGTTGATCTCATCCTCAATTGAGCAATTTTGTTTTGCCAGAAAAGCTTGCTCCAGCCCGCTTAGCGTGTTGCGGCAAAAATCAATGGCCTTACCAAATGCTATCATCTTTACAGCCTCCTGCTCTACTATTTCCTTTAGTTCATTCTGAAAGTCCAAACCAAAATGGATTATAAGTTCTAAGCTAAAGGTGGGAATATCTTGGATGTTTTTTTTAAAGCGGTTTACGGGATTTATAAAAGATATGGTTGATATGGAAATTGAAGCAAGTTTACAGCCCTCGGGAGATATACTTTACTTCATCTCCAGTTTTTGCCTCAGGACGTTCATATCCTCGCTCACTTTTTGTTCCAGTACGCGAGCATAGATTTGTGTGGTGGCTAGTTTTGTGTGCCCCAATAATTTTGATACGGTCTCTATGGGCACTCCGTTGGTCAGTGTCACCGTAGTGGCAAAAGTGTGTCTGGCCATATGAAAGGTTAGATTTTTCTTTATACCAACTGCATCCGCAATTTCCTTGAGGTATAAGTTGACTTTTTCATTGGTGATAACCGGAAGTAGTGTTCCAGAAACAATTGTCACAGGATGCTCAGTATATTTTTCAATTATAACACGAGCTTTCTCCAGCAAAGGTATTTTTATGGGTGTTTTGGTTTTCTGTCGTTTTGTTGATATCCATACATTTCCATCAATGCCCAAAACAATATTTTCCCTAACGAGTTTTATAATATCTGCATAACTTATGCCTGTGTAACAACTGAAAACAAATAAATCTCTTACCCGATCTAGTCGTTCTAAAAGGAACTTATAGGTTTCAATATTGGATAGTTCATTGGAATTTAAGAATTCACGTCGTTTAGCTTCAAAAGTAGGCTTCCATCTGATGAAAGGGTCTTTTTCCACCCATTCCAAATGATAGGCCAAGGTTATTATTTTTCGAAATCGCTGGAGATGTTTCATCACTGTATTATGCCCCATAGCCTTTGGATGACCTTTTGGATAGTAATCAATCAAAAAGGTCTCAAAATCTGAGATGAACTTGTAGTCGAGCTCCTTGAGGTAAATGTCGGTTGTCTTATGCTTTTGTTTTAGAAATCTTTTAATGTAGTTTTCAGAAACGCTAAAGTTTCTAATAGTTCCTTGGGTCAGTGTATGTTTAATTTTACCATTGTGATATGTTAGTATATCCTTTAGGGTTTTAGAGCTCTCATCTTCTCCAATGTAAATGGATTTAATAAGTTGAGCAGTTATAAATTTCCCTGAATATTTTAGCTTTTGATAAATGCCAAACAAATTGGCCTGGACCGAGTTTATATGATTGTTGATTTCTCTTGCGGTTGCAGAGTTTCCCCTAGCTTTTTTTGCGCTGTTATCCCAATTTTTAATGTCGATTTTTCTCTTCAGACCAATGTTGGTACGTTTTCCATTTGCAGTAATTCTTGCATATAGTTCTGCTTGACCAGCAATGATACGAGATTTGTTTATCCAGAATAGGATTGTGAATGTGTGGGATGTCTTCATAGTTGTCATCTTTAAGGTTAAAAAATTAAGATGAAAGTCAAATCAACTATGGTTTGTGTTTTTAGTCATTCGTCAACACTGTTGACGATTAAAACATCTGTTGACGATTAGTTGACGTTTAAAACCAAATCAAATCAATTAAAATTATGGCCTAAAAACAACGAAACCCTGCAAATCATAGATTTTGCAAGGTTTTGTATTCATTTGGAGTTTCCTCCCAGTGACCTCGACAGGATTCAAACCTGTAACCTTCTGAGCCGTAATCAGATGCGCTATTCAGTTGCGCCACGAGGCCGTAATGTTGAAAGTTTAAACGCACTTTCCAGCGTTGTTTTTCAGTGACCTCGACAGTCCCGACGCTTCGGGAAAACCTGTAACCTACCCGACAGTAACGTCGGGATGCGCTGTTCTCCCGAGTATTCGGGAGCGCCACGAGGCCGTAATGTTGAAAGTTTAAACGCACTTTCCAGCGTTGTTTTTTCTGGACGCCCCAAGGAGTGCTCAAGGTCGTTCAAACGGGCTGCAAATATATTTCTTTTTACATTTACCACAAAATTATGTGATGCCAATTCCCACCGATTTTAATGCCTATATCAAGGACGTTGCCAATTTTCCCAAGCCCGGAGTGGTATTTAAGGACATTAGTCCGCTGTTGCAAGACGGCCCGGCCCTAAGGGCGGCCATTCTGGCCCTGAAGGATTTGGTTAACGGTGCGCAAATAGACAAAGTGGTGGGAATGGAGAGCCGGGGCTTTATTCTCGGCCCTGCGCTGGCCCTGGAACTGCGGGCCGGTTTTGTACCGGTGAGAAAGGCGGGCAAACTGCCGCGAAAAACCATTAGGCGCTCCTTTGCCCTGGAATACGGGGAAGATGTCCTGGAGCTGCACCAAGATGCCATACAGGAGGGAGACCGGATCTTGATCCACGATGATGTGCTGGCCACAGGGGGCACGGCCCGGGCCGTACAGCAGATGGTGCAGGAGTTGGGCGGCAAGATCGTACAGTTCAATTTCTTGATCGAGCTTCAGTTCTTAAAGGGCATTGAACAATTGCCCCAGCAGCAGGTGGCGGCCCTCTTGAAGTATTGAACCCATAAAAGGGCGGAGGTGCAGCATCCTTTACCGGTCAAGCTTCCAAGGCGCGGGTGGTCACAAAATAGCGCCAACCAATGATGGCCATTTGCCATTTGCTGGCCTTGGCCAGATCCAGCCGTTGCCGGGTAAAGGAGGGCAGGAGCACTTTGTTCAACTTGGCCAAAATTTTAAAAAAGGAGGTTTTCACGGTGCGTTGTTTGGTGGTTTTCTGGGCGATATGCCGCAAGGGACATGCGCATCCGGCGATATCAGATCATAAATGAAGTGCGTATGTAAAGGGCACACAAGACCGGTTGTGCTCACATCATCCGCATCAGGAACATCACGATCAGCGATAAGAGAATTTTTAGGAGTTCTACCATGGCTAGGGTTCTTAAGTTGCTTGGTCCTTGACCGTTGAACTGTGGCAAGGTAAAGGGATTTTCTTACAATACCAAGGGGCCAAAGGTTATTTGGAAGCGTTCTGTACAAGGTTCGCTAGGTCACGGTATTTCAGCGTCAGCCCATAAGGGCTTGCATCCTTTTAAGAATTCATCGCTTGGGTGGCCCATAATACCATTTAGTTCCCATCGTTGCCATATATTTGCCCAAACTTTTTTTCATGCAGGATTTTCTCTTTGTGGTCGCGGGCCTGGTGCTGCTCATTGGTGGTGGCAATTGGTTGTTAAAGGCGGCGGTGGACCTTTCCCTTAAGCTAAGCATTCCCCGGATCGTCATTGGCATGACGGTGGTGTCCTTTGCCACTTCGGCTCCGGAACTCATTGTGAGTGTCAATGCGGCCTTGGACGGTTTTCCGGACTTGGCCTTTGGCAATGTGGTGGGGTCCAACATTGCCAATCTAGGCTTGGTCTTGGCCATTACGGTCATCTTGGCCCCCATAGACGTGCGCAAAAGTTTCTATACCACAGATTGGCCGGTGATGATGCTGGCCTCTTTTATCTTCTTTTTCTTTATCTTTTTTGATGGGGTCTTGGAGCAACATGAGGGCATTATCATGGTGGCCGTGCTCTTTGCGTTCCTCGTGTACCTTCTTCGCTTTCAAAAACAAGCGGTGGAAGGGCCGGAAGATGATTACCCCATTTCCTTGCCCCTGTACCAGACCGTGTTGTTCTTGGGGCTGGGCGGGGTGGCGCTTTGGGGCGGCTCCGAACTCCTGATCAAGGGGGCCGTGGGCATGGCCACGGCATTCGGGGTCAGTGAGCGGGTCATTGCCATTACCATTGTTTCCGTGGGCACGAGCATTCCGGAGCTCGCGGCATCCGTCATTGCCGTGATCAAAAAGGAAAAGGCCATTTCCCTGGGCAATCTCATTGGTTCCAACATCTTCAACTTGTTGGCGGTGCTGGGCATTACCTCGATCATTACCCCGATCCAGGTCGTGGACCAGGGCCTGCTGGGCAATGATATCTTTTGGATGCTTGCCATCTCCTTTCTCATACTGCCCTTGGTCTTCATTCCCAAGGGCCTCCGTCTCGGTTGGCGGGACGGGGTGGTACTGTTGGCCGTTTACGTCGCTTTTGTGTATCTTACCATTACATAGCAATGGTATGGGATGAGAAATCTCTTTTTGCTTTTTTTTATGTCGATGGCCTTGTGGCCGGGGCAGGCCCTTTGGGCGCAGGAGCAAGAGTTTCTGCAGGGCAAGGTCTTGGACAAGAACACCGGGGAGCCCGTGGTCTTTGCCACCGTGCGCATCAACGGAAAGGCCAAGGGGGTCATCACCAATATGGACGGGGGCTTTAGACTGCCGCAGGCCTATAGGGAAGCTGGCGATTCCATCACCGTGAGCTCCATGGGCTACCGTTCCCAGGAGTACGCCCTGCGCCAACTTTCGGCCACGGAGCCCAATTTGCTTTATCTCGGCCCAGGGGTGCTCTCTTTGCAGGAAGCCGTGGTGAAGGGGAAAAAGAAAAGGCCACTTGGCCCCGTGAAAATTGTGCGGCGGGCCATTAAGAACATTATGCAGAACTACCCCGTGGAGGAGTTTGCCAGCATTGGCTACTACCGGGACTACCAGATGCACAAGGGGCAATATCTAAACCTCAATGAGGCGCTCTTGGAAGTTTGGGACCGTGGGTTTGCCAGTATGGACACCACCGGCACCAGGGTGCGCATCTATGACTACCGGCCCAATGATTCTTTTGCAAAAGATGAGAACGCCAGAGCGGAGTACGATTATGGAAATTACACGAAGATCATTGAAAATGCCTACTTGCCCAGTTACGGGGGCAATGAGTTCACCATTTTGCGCATTCATGACGCCCTGCGCAATTACAACGTAAATTCCTTTAGTTTTGTGAATGAGTTTCAATATGATTTTATTGGTAACCATACCTTTACCAAAGAGGCCGATGTGTTCTTGGGCGATGAAAGGTGCTATGCCATAAGCTTTAAGGGCTACAATAGTCCCAGGCACAGGGTCAAGGGCATGATCTACATTTCCAGGAAAGACTTCGCCATTCATAAAATGGCCTATGCGGTGTACAATCGGCAGAAAAAATTGCCTTCGGGGCAGGTGGACAAGGACGGGATGGGCATAGAGGCTGTTTTTGAAGTGGTGGTGGAGTACCTGCGCCAAGACGGTCGTATGTTTCCCAACTTCATTTCCTTCAACAATCATTTTAAAGTGGTGAAATCGGCTAGATTTGTCATGGAAAGGGTGACCATAGACCCCTTTCAAGGGTCTTTTCTGTTGTATTTTACGCAAGCGGTCGATCTGGATTCGGCCTCCAAAGAACGCAATTATAAGATTCGTTTTATGGGCAAGCGCCTGCGGTTCAGGGAAATTGAGGTAGTGGAAAATACCGTGCGTCTCCAAGTGGGTCGCGGCCATAAGGAGTTCAATGATTTTCTGGCCAAGCTCAGGGCTTTTCCGTCCCAAGAGAAGCTGCTAATGGAAAACTTGGTGGTCCGTGTGGAGAATATTATGAACATGGATGGCTCCGAAGAGGTGAACAAGCCGTTCACGGAAAATTATCTCCAGTTCCGGGAGTTTTTTGTGCAAGAGACCAAAAGCAACTCCTCGCCCGATCAGGGCATTCCCTTTATGGATAAGTATCGTCCCATCTTTAAGGACCAGCCCATGTCCAAGCCCAACAATTTCAACGAATATTGGATGAACACCCCCTTGCGGAAGGTGTCCGATCTCTGAGGGGGTGATCTATCAAGCAGTACATGGTCGGGAATTTACCGGGGAACGTCATCCTTAAGGTACGCGGGCCATAGGGTTCTTGTGAGTCCCCCCTCCCTGTTGGAAGTGAGCCAAAAAAGTTCAATTGGTTTTTGTTCTTCGAGAAAGAAACATCGGGAGCGGTATGGCTTTGGTCAATTTTCAATTGGAACATGACGTTATGGGGAGCATGTTCCAAAGTTTTCCTGACACGGTACCAAAAAAAAGCCGCCCCAACGATTGTGGGGGCGGTTTTTTAAAAAGGCTGCTCGTTCTGGCAGCGGTATGTGGTCCTTGTTTTTACAACTTGGCACTTTTTACGGTCTTGATGATCCTACCGGCCACCTTGTACGGATCGGCGTTGGAAGCGGGTCTTCTGTCTTCCAGCCATCCTTTCCAGCCACGTTCCACGGCCAGGATGGGGATGCGCAAAGAGGCGCCCCGATCGGAAACCCCGTAACTGAAATCTTCAATGGAGGCCGTTTCGTGAAGGCCGGTAAGGCGTTCGTCATTGAATTCGCCATAAACCTCTATGTGCCTTTCCGTCACGGGCCTAAAGGCCTCACAGATCTTCATGAAGGTGTCCTTGTCCCCGCAGGTCCTCAGGGTGGTGTTGGAGAAGTTGGCGTGCATCCCGGATCCGTTCCAGTCGCCCTTAACGGGTTTGGGGTGGTATTCAATGTAGTAATCGTATTTTTCGCACAGGCGGTCCAATAGGTACCGGGCGATCCAAATCTCGTCCCCTGCTTTTTTGGCCCCCTTGGCAAAAAGTTGAAACTCCCACTGTCCGCAGGCCACTTCTTGGTTGATGCCCTCAAAGTTGAGTCCTGCTTCCAGGCATAGATCGGCGTGCTCTTCCACGATTTCCCTGCCGTGGGTGTTTTTTCCGCCCACGGAGCAATAGTACATGCCCTGGGGTCCGGGATACCCGCCAATGGGGAAGCCCAAGGGAAGTTGGGTGTGCACGTCCATGATAAAGTATTCCTGTTCAAAACCGAACCAGAAGTCATTGTCGTCATCATCGATCTGCGCCCTGTGGTTGGTCTCGTGGTTGCTGCCGTCCGCGTTCAATACTTCGCACATGACCAAATAGCCATTTTCCCTGGCAGGATCCGGGTAGATGGCCACGGGCTTCAACAAACAATCGGACTCTTTGCCCTCTGCCTGCTTGGTAGAGCTTCCGTCAAAGGACCACAAAGGGCAATCTTCCAGTTTTCCACTGAAATTTTCTTCGATCTTGGTTTTGCTTCGCATGTTCTGTGTGGGATGGTAGCCATCCAACCAGATGTACTCCAATTTTGCTTTACTCATAATTAGGGTTCGTTATATTTTGATTAAAAAGACCCCCAAAAATATCTTTTTTCTGAAGAGTATGGTATAAATCAGGGGTAAAATCCACGAAAAATAAGTTTAATTGAATTCACCCCTAAAATTTATGGGGTATTTTGTGATAATTATAGTTTAAGGACGTAATTTTGTCAATTCCACACTAAAAAAGAACCACCATGGAAAACAACAGAACAGCCGCCCTGCGGGACAGCCAGGGCAGAACGCCCATAAGCGTCGTGGAATCCGGAAGACGCTCAGAAGTATTTGGGCGCCATGTGTTCAATGACAGGATGATGCTGCAGTACCTTACCGCAGATGCCCTTAAGAGCGTGCGCGCCGCCATAGATGCCAATAAAAAAATAGACCGCAAGATGGCCGATCAAGTGGCCGAGGCCATGAAGGCCTGGGCCATTTCCATGGGGGCCACCCACTACACCCATTGGTTCCAGCCCCTCACGGGGGCCACGGCCGAAAAGCACGATGCCTTTTTTGACCTGTTGCCAGACGGCACCGCCCTGGAGAAGTTTGGGGGCGGCCAATTGGTACAGCAAGAGCCCGATGCCTCCAGTTTTCCCAGCGGGGGGCTGCGCAACACCTTTGAAGCGCGTGGCTACACCGCATGGGACCCCACTTCGCCCGCCTTTGTCTATGGCACCACACTCTGCATCCCCACGGTCTTTGTGTCCTATACCGGTGAGGCCCTGGACAACAAGGCGCCCCTGTTGCGCGCCCTGCACGCCGTGGACCGGGCCGCCACCGAAGTGGCCCGGTATTTTGACAAGAACGTGAACAAGGTACAGGCCACCTTGGGCTGGGAGCAGGAATATTTTTTGGTGGACAAGGCCCTGCTCAATTCCCGGCCGGACCTCCTGTTGACCGGCCGTACCCTGGTGGGCCGCACCGCGGCCAAGGGACAGCAATTGGGAGATCATTATTTTGGGGTCATCCCAGAGCGCGCCCTGGCCTTTATGGGCGATCTGGAGAAGGAGTGCACCCAATTGGGCATTCCCGTAAAAACAAGGCACAACGAGGTGGCGCCCAACCAATTTGAGCTGGCACCGGTGTTTGAGGAAGCCAATCTGGCCGTGGACCACAACCTGCTGCTCATGGACATCATGCACAAAATAGCCAACAAGCACCATCTAAAGGTGCTCTTTCATGAAAAGCCCTTTGCCGGCATCAACGGCTCGGGCAAGCACAACAACTGGTCGCTCTGCACGGATGGCGGGGTAAACCTGCTGAGTCCCGGCAGCACCCCCATGAAGAACCTTCAGTTCCTCACCTTTTTCATCAACACCATAAAAGCGGTGAACACCTATGAGGCCCTATTAAACTCCGTTTCGGCATCGGCCAGCAATGAACACAGGATCGGGGCCAATGAGGCGCCGCCCGCCATTTTCTCGGTCTTTGTGGGTGCCCAGTTGAACCAGGTGCTGGATGAGTTGGAGGGGGTGAGCAAGGGAAAACTGTCCCCACAGGAAAAGACCCAGCTAAAACTGAACGTGGTGGGCAAGATCCCGGAAATCTTGTTGGACAATACCGATCGCAACCGTACCTCCCCGTTTGCCTTTACCGGAAACAAGTTTGAAATGCGGGGCATAGGGTCCAAAGCCAATTGTGCCAAGCCCATGACCGTGCTGAACACCATGGTGGCCAAGCAGCTCAAGGAGTTTAAAAAGGAGGTGGATGTCCTGATAAACAAAAAGAACCTAAAAAAGGACGAGGCCATTTTCAACGTGCTCCGGGAGTACATCAAGGACTCCAAAAGGATCCGTTTTGATGGCGATGGGTACAGTGCCGAGTGGAAGAACGAGGCCAAAAAACGCAAATTGAGCCATCCCACCAGCACGCCGGAGGCGCTGAGGAACATGGTTTCCAAAGAGGCCCTTTCCCTTTTTGCGGAAATGGACGTCATGAGCGAGACCGAGGTCATGGCCCGCTACAAGGTGGAACTGGACGACTATACGATGCGCCTGCAGATAGAGGGCCGGGTGTACAGTGAGCTCGTCTATGCCCATATCATCCCCGCGGCCATTGCCTACCAGAACCGATTGCTGGAAAACGTGGGCGGACTCAAGGAGGTCTATGGGGCGGCCCACAAATCGTTTTCGGAAGGACAGCTCACCATGATCGAGGACATTGCCGGGCATATCACCGAGCTAAAAAAGAACGTGGATGCCATGAACGACGCCCGTAAGAAATGCAACGGCATTGCGGACAGCAAGAAAAAGGCGGTGGCCTACGGTGAGGACGTTAAACCTTATTTTGAGGTGATTCGCCTCCACGCCGATAAACTGGAAAAATTGGTGGATGACCGCCTCTGGCCCCTGGCCAAGTACCGGGAGCTGCTCTTATTGAAGTAGCGAGGCATGGGCCGTTACATTTTTGGGCGGCCATGGCCTTGTCAATCCACCCAATCCGTTATTTTTGCCCACAAAACCCATCCTATGTCCTCATCCCACAGCAAACGGTACGATCAACGCGGGGTATCTGCCTCCAAGGAAGACGTGCACAAGGCCATAAAGAACGTGGACAAAGGCCTTTTTCCCAAGGCTTTTTGCAAAATTGTGCCGGACCATCTTACCGGGGACGAAGAGTTTTGCCTGGTCATGCATGCCGATGGCGCCGGGACCAAATCGTCCTTGGCCTATATGTACTGGAAGGAGACGGGCGATCTTTCCGTTTGGAAGGGCATTGCCCAAGATGCGCTGGTCATGAACCTGGACGATCTGATCTGTGTGGGCGCCACGGACAACATCATGCTGTCCAGCACCATTGGGCGCAACAAGAACAACATTCCGGGGGAAGTGATATCGGCCATCATCAACGGTACCGAAGAATTGATCGCCGATCTGGGCAAGCACGGCATTACCATCCACTCCACCGGTGGGGAGACCGCGGACGTGGGCGATTTGGTGCGCACCATTATCGTGGACAGTACCGTGACCGCCCGTTTAAGACGGAGCAAGGTCATAGACAATGCCAACATCAGGGCCGGGGACGTAATTGTGGGCCTGGCCTCTTTTGGCCAGGCCAGCTACGAGACCGCCTACAACGGCGGTATGGGCAGCAATGGCCTCACCTCTGCCCGCCATGACGTTTTCACCAAGGAATTGGCGGCACGCTTTCCGGAAAGCTATG
Source organism: Maribacter aquimarinus (assembly GCF_047345505.1). Lineage (NCBI taxonomy): Bacteria > Pseudomonadati > Bacteroidota > Flavobacteriia > Flavobacteriales > Flavobacteriaceae > Maribacter > Maribacter aquimarinus. The sequence continues at coordinate 35,164 of NZ_JBLFEO010000009.1, forward strand.
ATGCCCAAGTGCCCGAGGACCTCGTTTACTCGGGGGCAATGAAACTGACCGATGCCGTAGAGGGCTCCCCGCTGGATGCCGGAAAACTGGTGCTTTCGCCCACCCGTACCTATGCCCCCATCGTAAAGGCCATATTGGAGCGCCACGGTCCCGAGCAGCTGCACGGAATGGTGCACTGCAGCGGTGGGGCGCAGACCAAGATCCTGCACTTTGTGGAGGGCCTGCACGTGATCAAGGACAATTTGTTCCCCGTACCACCGCTCTTTTCCATGATACAACAACAGTCCGGCACGGATTGGAAGGAAATGTACCAGGTCTTCAACTGTGGCCATAGGTTGGAGATCTACACGGATCGGAATACGGCCCAGGACCTGATGGCCATTTCGGAAGGTTTTGGCGTCCCTGCGCGGATCGTGGGAAGGGTAGAGGCCTCCACCGCCAAAAAACTCACCATAGAGAGCCATTATGGCACCTTTCTGTATTGAGCCATACTAAGGCCGCCGTGCTTGCGTTTGTATAAGAAACAAATGCTATGGAACGCAAAGAATTTCTAAAATCCCTGGGGGCGGGTGCGGCCTTTGCCCTTACCTTTCAGTGTCTTGGGGGCTGCTCCGGCGGCGATGATTCGGAGGGCAACGTGGTGGAGCAGCCGGACAATGTGGATTTTACCGTGGACCTGGACGATCCCAAGGCCAGTGCCCTGGCCAATAATGGGGGGTACATTTTGGTAAAGTCCACCGCCAACATCAGCTTTAACGATGTGGTGGTGGCCCGGAACCTGGAGGGCGATCTCATTGCCGCCACCACCGTCTGCAGCCACGAAAACTACGATCAGGTACGCTTTGTGCCCACGGAGGGCGGTATCTTTTTCTGCGATGTGCACGGCTCCAAGTTCGATCAGGGCGGGGCACCCTTGAACAGCGTGCAAAACACCACGGCCAAGCCCATTAAAGTTTACAATACCTCACTGGACGGCAATCTGCTGCGTATTTTTGAGTAGCTCCAGGGGGCTTTGACGTGCAATGCGCACGATCACGGCAAATGGTTGGCAAAAGGCCTGGTGGGGCACGCCATTTTTTTACCTTTTCCAACGCCATTTTTTAAGGTCGATGCCCACCTTGCGGGACCCCTGGAAAACAAATGGAAATTATCCATTTTCCCCTTGGTGGCATCCCGGACACTTCACAAAAAAATACTAACTTCGTGCCCCTAAGCGACCCAGGAGCATGATAGATAAACTGAACATAATTAAGCAGCGGTTTGATGAGGTGTCGGACCTGATCATTCAACCCGATGTGATCAGCGATCAAAAGCGCTATGTAACGCTCACCAAGGAGTACAAGGACCTCAAGGACCTGATGGTGAAGCGGGACGCCTATATGGAGCTTTCCCAGAATATAACCGAGGCCGAAGAGATCATTGCGGATGGCAGTGATGCCGAGATGGTGGAAATGGCCAAAATGCAGTTGGAAGAGGCCAAGGCCGGCCTACCGCCGCTGGAGGAGGAAATTAAGTTGTTGCTCATTCCCAAAGATCCCGAGGATGCCAAGGACGTGGTCATGGAGATCCGTGCCGGTACCGGTGGGGACGAGGCCAGCATCTTTGCCGGGGACCTCTTTAGGATGTACACCAAATATTGTGAGGGCAGGGGCTGGAAAACCAACGTCATAGACCTCAGTGAGGGCACGAGCGGCGGCTACAAGGAAATCCAGTTCGAGGTTTCCGGGGCAGACGTGTACGGCACCCTGAAGTTCGAGGCCGGGGTGCACCGCGTGCAGCGCGTGCCGCAAACCGAGACCCAAGGCCGCGTGCACACCAGTGCCGCCACGGTAATGGTCTTGCCGGAAGCAGAGGACTTTGATGTGCAGATCGATCCAAAGGATGTTCGCATAGATTTTTTCTGCTCTTCGGGTCCTGGAGGCCAGTCCGTGAACACCACCTATTCTGCCGTGCGCCTTACCCACGTGCCCACCGGACTGGTGGCGCAGTGCCAGGACCAAAAATCGCAGCACAAGAACAAGGAAAAGGCGTTTCGGGTGCTGCGTTCCAGACTGTACGACCTGGAATTGGCCAAAAAGCAAGAAGAGGATGCCGCCAAGCGAAACTCCCAAGTGAGCAGTGGGGATCGATCCGCCAAGATCCGCACCTACAACTACGCCCAGGGCAGGGTCACCGATCACCGCATAGGGCTCACCCTGTACGATCTGCAGAACATCATTAACGGCGATATCCAAAAGATCATCGATGAGCTGAGCCTGGTGGAAAACACCGAAAAGCTCAAAGAGGCCTCCGAAACATTCTAAACACTTATGAAGACAGCACAACTGGTGGCCCAGATACGCAAGAAACAATCTTTTTTGTGCGTGGGCCTGGACACTGACCTTGAAAAGATCCCGCCCCATCTGTTGCGGGAAGAAGACCCCATCTTTGCCTTCAACAAGGCCATTATAGACGCCACCCATGATCTTTGTGTGGCCTACAAGCCCAATATGGCCTTCTATGAAGCCTATGGCACCCAAGGTTGGAACGCTTTGCGCAAAACCATGGAATACCTCAATGCGCACTATCCGGAACAGTTCACCATTGCAGATGCCAAGAGGGGCGACATTGGCAATACCTCCTCGCGCTACGCCAAGGCTTTTTTTGAAGACCTCGCCTTCGATTCCATTACCGTGGCGCCCTATATGGGAAGGGACTCGGTGGAGCCTTTTTTGGCAGTGAAGGACAAACATACCATTTTACTGGCCCTGACCAGCAATGCCGGTGCTTTTGACTATCAGACCAAAGCGGTGAACGGGAACCAGCTGTACAAGGAGGTCATAAAGGTGTCCCAGGGGTATGCGGGTGCCGAGAACCTGATGTACGTGGTGGGCGCCACAAAAGCGGAATATCTGGGTGAGATAAGGAAGATGGTGCCCAAGGCGTTCCTGTTGGTGCCCGGTGTGGGCGCCCAAGGGGGAAGTTTGGAAGAGGTGTGCCGGTTTGGGTTGAATGGGGAGGTGGGACTGCTGGTCAATTCTTCAAGAGGCATTATCTATACCTCCAAAGAAGCCGACTTTACCGATGCCGCACGGAACAGTGCGCACAAACTGCAGCAAGAAATGCAGCAATTGCTAAAGCACGGTGGGCATTAGACCAAATTTTCCAGGGCCTTCTTGATCTTCTGGGCCTTGTTCTCAAAGAACTCACCCAATTGGGTGTTCTTCATCATCGATGCTTTTTCCAAGAACAATTGGTACTGGTGCTCCAAGAGGTGTACGGCGTCCGTTGTGGCCGCCAAAGGGGTTACACTGCCCACTCTACAATACTGCTTTTCCATAACACTGTTTTGTTTAACAAAGATACGTCGCAAATGGGGTTTTGGATGTTTGTCCAGGGCGCAATACAACTAAAATCTGGGTAATTTGACTTATTTTTAACACTACGGGTTTGGATGTCGTAAAATGGGCGCCCAAAAACACGATATTTTTTGGAATAGGGACCATTTTTGAAAAAGTTTCCATACCTTGCCTACTTGCTTTATGCCAATTCCCCTTCATACCTTGTTAAACTACAATAAATACCTTCACGAAACATCGTCCTCATGGGTCACTTTTGTGCACGGGGCCGGGGGCAGTTCTTCCATTTGGTACAAACAGATAAAGGAATTCAAGAAGCATTTTAACGTGTTGTTGCTAGATCTTCGGGGACACGGCGGTTCCAAGACCAACATTAAGGCAGCCTTTAGCGATCGCTACACCTTTGATTCCATTACCAACGACATTTTGGAGGTCATTGACCACGAAAAGGTGGCGCGTTCCCATTTCATAGGAATCTCTTTGGGTACCATCTTGATACGCAACCTGGCCGAAAAGCACCCGCACCGGGTGGAGAGCATGGTCATGGGCGGGGCCATTATGAAATTGAACCTAAGATCGCAGATCTTGATGAAGCTTGGGGTTTTCCTCAAGTCCGTGGTGCCCTACATCTGGCTCTACCGTTTTTTTGCCTTTGTGATCATGCCCAACAAGAACCACAAGGAGTCTCGCCTCCTTTTTGTGCGCGAGGCCAAGAAACTCTACCAAAAAGAGTTCATTCGTTGGTTTAAGCTCACTTCGGAGATCAACCCCCTGCTGCGCTTCTTTCGCACGGCAGACATCAAGATACCCACCCTGTATGTCATGGGCGAGGAAGACTACCTCTTTTTGCCAAGCATACGCAAAGTGGCCAGCGCACACAGCCTTTCGGAGCTTTTTGTGGTGGCAGATTGCGGCCACGTGGTAAACGTGGAGCAGCCCTTGTTGTTCAATGAAACCGTCATTGCCTATCTAAACGGTATGGAACGGCGTCAACTGCCCTAGTCCTTTTTCCCTGCTTCCCCGCCGCCTCCAACGGGCTCGTCCGTTCTGTTACCCAGATGGAGGGATTGCCTCCCCGGAGTTTTTCCGTACTTGCTGCATCAAACGGACAAAACGTTGTATCTTAAACCCGGATTATGCATTGGACTTTTGTAATGAGGGTGCAAAGGCCAATAAAATCAAGACTTTTGCGATTGAGGCACCCGCCTGAATGACAGGGTCGGGCAGGTAGCCACCGCTATGGTGATTGAGCAAAAGTCAGCGCAGCGATTGATTTTGCAGGTATTTGTGACCGTAATAGAACTTCTATTGCTTAATCTGGGTTAAACCCAGCTAAAGTATTGGAGGTTGGTACCAAGGGTGCAGGATAAAATCAACACTTTTGGGGTATAAGTTGTTGATGGACAATGGTATGGGGCGAATATTGGCGCGGCGATCGGTTTTGCAGGGAGTGCAGCCGTATTGGGATTTTTAAGGCTGGGTCTGGACCAAAGGCCTTTAATGGGTGGCCCAAGGGTAACTTAGTGCCCCAGTGGAACATCAACCTAAAACAGTACCAATAATGAAAAAAGAAAGAAAAGGGTGCGGCGTTCCCGCGCCAAGAAGATCATGGTTAAAGAAAGCGGCCTTGGTGGGTTCCGCCGCGGTAACGGCGCCGTCCCTTTGGGCAGGGTCCACAGCTGCGGGGATGCGTAAGGTGAACACAAAACAGGCCATTCGCTTGGTGGTGAGCACCTATTCCTACTGGCATTTCCAAACCAAAAAGTATCCGGTGGAAAAGGTCATTGAGAATGCCGCCCGAATTGGTTTTGACGGGGTGGAAATCCTGCACCGCCAAATGGAAAACGAAACCGTGCCCTATATGAACAAGTTAAAGCGCATGGCCTTTGATCATGGGCTGGCCCTGCCCTTTCTGTCCATTCACCAAAACTTTGTGGAGCCGGATGCCGCCAAGCGGAAGGAACACATAAAGCATACCCTGCACTGTATGGACCTTGCCGTGCAAATGGGCATCCCCGCCATAAGGATGAACACCGGGAGCTGGCCGGGAAAACGACCCGAAAACTACTACAAGACCGGCATAAAGCCTCCGGTGCCGGGTTACACGGACCAAGATGCCATAAAATGGGTCATTGATAGTATGGAAACCTGTCTGGTGGCCGCGGAGCGGGCGGGCATCGCCCTTTGTCTTGAGAACCACTGGGGTCTTTCCAGTAATATTGATTATCTGGTGGAAATCTATGAGGCGCTGAAGGGATCACCCGCCATGGGCCTTAATTTGGATACTGGTAATTTTGTGGGCGATCCTTATCCTCAGCTGGAGCGTTTAATGCCCTACGCCAGCATCATACAGGCCAAAACATATTATGGCGGGGGAGAGGTTTACGACCTTGATCTGGACTACGACCGTATTGCAAAAATCATGCGGGACGCCAATTTTACCGGGTACGTTTCCCTAGAAATGGAAGGAAAAGAAGACCCCGATACGGCGGTGCCCAAAAGTTATGCCCTGTTGCGCAAGGCTTTTCAATGATTCTTACTTTTTTAAGTCAGCTTTTGTGCTTAGGGTGCGGCCTCCAATGAAATCAAGACTTTTGGGGTCTAAGTTGGTGATGGAAAAGGGTATGGGGCGAATATTGGCGCGGCGATCGGTTTTGCAGGGAGTGCAGCCGTATGGGAATTTTATGGCTTCACTTGGGTCCATTGGGCTGGATGCTGACCATAAAAAAACCGGTGCTCCCACCGGTTTTTCCTAAACTAAACTAACTAACTCAAAAACTACTAACTCAAAGAATGTAAAAAATTTGCTTTTTTGGCTCTTTGAAAGAATAACGTCGTGGTCCTTGAATTATTGTACTAGCGGCCAAAAAATCAATCTTGCAGGGCAAACACCCTTTTTAGAAGGTCCGTGGTCCTGGAAGCGGCCTTGTTGCGTATTTCACGTTCTTCCACGGCGATCATGGTGAACACACCGTCCAGCGCTTCCTGGGTAACGTAATCGGTGAGGTCGGGATTCACCTTATTGGTGAGCGGGATGCTGTTGTAGCGGTTTATGAGGTTGGCCCAGATCTTGTCTGCCCCCACTTTTGCAAAGGAAGACTCAATGACCGGGTTGAATTTGGCGTACAACTGGGTGCTGGTCTTTTCCGTGAGATAGGTGGTGGCCGCGTTGTCTGCCCCCAAAAGAATGGATTTTGCATCGGCAAAGTCCATCTCATTAACGGCATTGACAAAAATGGGCGTGGCCTCGGAGACCGCATCCTCGGCGGCCCGGTTCAGGACACGGAGGCCCTCATCGGCAAGGTTTCCCAGGCCAATGCCGCGCAGGGCCTTGTCCACCTTCTGCAGTTCTTCCGGAAGCATGATCTTAACGAGTTCGTTTTTAAAGAAGCCGCCCTCTTCGGTCAGTTTGGCCACTTGCTGTTCTATTCCCTTGTTCAGGGCCTGTTTTAGGCCGTTGGCAATTTGATCGTTGCCCAGCGCCGGGGCCGGGTCGGGCAGTTGGTTCACCACTTGCTGCAGTTCGGTGCAAGCGGTAGGGCCCAACAAAAGGCAAAATAGGAAGGTGGCCTTGAAAATGTTCATTTTGTTCATGGGTATGGGTGTTAAGAGAAAATAATGGTTTTGTTGTTGTGCACCATGGTCTTTCTGTCCAGATGCAGTTTAACGGCCCTGGAGAGCACTATTTTTTCCAGGTCCCTGCCCTTGGCAATAAAATGTTTTATGCTGTGGGCGTGGGTAACATAGGTAACGTCCTGTTCAATGATCGGGCCTTCGTCCAGGTCTTCGGTCACGTAGTGACTGGTGGCCCCAATGATCTTTACACCGCGTTCAAAGGCCGCGTGGTAAGGTTTGGCGCCGGCAAATGCCGGCAAAAAGGAATGGTGTATGTTTATGATCTTGTTGGGGTAGGCGTCAATGAGGTCTTTTCCAACGATCTGCATATAGCGGGCCAGCACCACAAAATCCACCTGGTGCTTTTTCAATAGGGCCAGATGCTCCCTTTCCGCCTCTTTTTTGTTCCACTTGCCCACGGGCACGTGGTAAAAAGGAATGTTGAACTGGTCTGCAATGGGTTTCAGGTCCGGGTGGTTGCTCAGGATAAAGGGAATGTGCGCCTTGAGCTCACGGGCGTAAAACCGGCTCAGCAGATCGTAGAGGCAATGGTTGTACTTGGAAACGAAGAGGGCCATCCTGGGCCAAACATCTTCCGTGTGCATGCTCCATTGTATGGCATATTGCTGCGCCACTTTTGCCGAAAATTGCCTTTTAAAGTCCTGGGGAACAAAGGTTTTTGGGTCAAACTCACTTTCCAGGCGCATAAAAAAGGCGTCAATGGACTTGTCCACGTGTTGGTCCAGGTAAACCACGTTGCCCTTGCTTTCCTTGATAAAGGTGGTCACGGAGCTAATGATTCCCCCACGATCGGCACAATGGATAAGGATAATGATCTTCAACGGTCTTTCTTTGGCCACAAAAATAAGGTTTAATTGAAGACCAACCGCTAGGGAACCTTCCCCGATCATTGCTTTTGTGGAGCCCTTGGGCCTGGTTGTCCTTTTTTCATGGTCCTGGGGAAGATGGGTGCCTCGCCCCGGGCGCAATGTAGGGGTAAATTGACCCAAGGGAAGGTGCGGACGTTCGCCATAAGGGGGCAACCCGAATGAGATCAAGGTTTTTGCGCTCGGGGCCTGGCCATCGCCACGGGGCTTGGGCCAATGGCGGCGCAGGGATTTGCAGCCATTATGGAATTTCTATTGCTTGATCTGGGTTCAAGGGCAACTGTTGGGTTCAGCGGGCATGCCCTTTTATAGGTTTGTGGGGCCGGTCATGGGAATGATGGTGTGCAAAGCTGCCCCGGCCTAGATTTGCGATCGTCGCCAGACTTTGAAACTTTTTTTAAAGCTCTTCACCTCTTTGCGCAAAAGATTAAGGTACTCCACCTCCTTGATGCCGTCCTTTTCCAGGCCCAGACAGTAGGAATTTATGTTCTTGATGATGATCTGTATGAAAGAGGCGGCTTGGATGCGCTCCCTTTGGCAATGGGTATGGGTCGCGGCCTGTATTTTTTCGGGGATGAGCACGCTGTCCGTGAGCAGGGCGTGGGCCAGATTGTCCCTAAAACTATTGGAGGAGCACAATTTTTTCATGTCCTTGTTAAAGGAAATGTAAGACGCTATGGCCTGGGCCATCTCGGACAGGTCCAGGGCCTTTTGGTACAAGGGCAGGTGTTTAAAATTGGGATAGGCCATCACAGCTAATTTTTATTTAAAATTACCATGGTATTCTTAAACAACACTTTTAAAAGCAATGTTCATAAATATTAATACCTTTGAAAGTAAATAATAAAGCTATTTTTACTTTGAATACCAAGATCGATGCCCTAAACTGGAAAATTTTGAGGCTTCTGCAGGACAATGCACGGGTCTCCTTTGCCACCATTGGGCGTGAGGTGGGGCTTACCGCTCCCGCCGTGGCAGAGCGGGTAAAGAAAATGGAGGATAGCGGCGTGATCATGGGCTACAAGGCCTTGGTCTCGCATGCCGTAACGGGCCACCAGCTAAAGGCCATAATAGCGCTCAGGGCGTTTATGGGGAAACTTAAGCCCTTTTTGGCACTCGTGGGCACGTTTGATGAGGTGGTGAACTGCTACCGCATCACGGGAAACGAAAACATTGTGATGGAGGTGGTGATAAAGGACCAGTTTCACCTGGAGCGCTTCATAGACAAGCTCATCCAGTATGGTGAGACCCGCACCCACATTGTGCTTTCCCACGTTATTAACAACGCCCCCATACACGGGGCTCCCAATTGATTTTGTGGTCCCTTGGTGGCCCTGACCTTACCTATGCCGCTGCCCCCTGGAGACCAAATTGGGGCCATTGGGCCCTGTGCCACGGGCTTCCTTTTCATTTTTTTTGGGGCCACCTCCTGTCCCCGGGGGGCCGGTACCCGCTGTCTTTTACGCTACTTGCGCTGTTTTTTGCCACCTTGTCCCAGGAAGCAATGGCGTTTTCCCAGGGTTTAATTGATGGGCAAATGGTGCCAAAACTTTAAATTAATGGTTAATTTGGAAGCCAAATGGCACAGCAAGGGCACTGTCCTTATTTTGGCCAGATTTTTGATACCGATTTAATTATGAAAAAAGCAGCGATCCTATTATTTCTTTTTTGTGCTTTGCCTTTTGGACTTATGGCGCAGGAGGTCACTTTGTCCAAAGGGGCCATTACCGAGGGCCTTGTGGTGAACGACAGCCTCAAGGAAACCTTTTCGGTTTTCCTTCCCAAAGCTTTTGACACGGAGCGCGCCTGGCCCATTGTTTTTGTGATGGACCTCAAGGGCAAGGGAAGGCAGGCATTGTCCATGTTCACGGCTGCCGCAGAGCAAGAGGGCTTTGTTTTGGTGGCACCGGACCATTTGAGCGACAGCCTCTCCCTGTCCCAAAATGTATTGGTCACCAACCGGCTCTTTAATCGGGTGGCCACCTTGTTGCCCATTGAAAAATCTGGCGTTTACACGGCAGGTTTTGATGATGGGGCCAGGTTCGCCTCCGTTCTGCCCACCTTCATAAACCGCATAAAGGGGGTCATTGCCGTAAATGCCTCCATGGCCACAACGGAAGTACTGAACCCCAAAAATCCCTTCCATTTTGTTGGTGTGGTCTCTCCGGAGAGTTACAATTACACCAATCTGTTAAATGAAAAGGCAGTGATGAAAGGTATGAAAATGCCCCATCATTTGGTCTTGCACAAAGAAGACGGGATGTTGCCAGACCCGAAGACCTTGGGCCAGGCACTGAAGATAGCGGCACTCCAGCAAAAAAAACGTGGTGCCGCCGGCAGGGATGAGGCCTACGTGCGCCGTGCCTATGAAGAGATGTTGGATCGCGCCAACATGTTCTTCACCAACAATGAGCCCCTATTGGCAGAGAATGTGCTGGAGAACATGGAGGACCTCTTTAAGGGTTTTAAGGATACGGACGCGCTGCGCTCCACCTACCGCACCCTGCGCAGGAGCAAATCTTATCGCATCCAAATGCGCCGGCAGGAGAGCTACATGCTCAACGAGAGCTTTACCAGAGAGGATTATTCCTATTACCTGGAAGAGGACATCATGACCTACAACTTCAAGAATTTGGGTTGGTGGCAATTTCAGATGGAGGAGCTGGACAAACTGGAAAAGGCCCCGGAAGTACAGAAAAAACGCTTGGCCCGAAGGCTGCGGGGATATGTGAACGCATTGATCGATGACAACATGGAGCTCTTGGCCTCCGAGAAGGAGCTGGACACGGATGCCCTGTTGTTCACCTACATGCTCAAGACCATCACCGAGCCGCAGAATCCCGAGTTTTACCTCAAGGTCATTTCCAACAGTTCCAGGGTGGAAGACTATGGCACGGCCCTCTTCTATCTGGAAGAGCTGCTCAAAAAAGGCTATCGGGAGAAGGAGCGGATCTATGCCCTGGAAAATGCCGCACTGTTCCGGGTTACCCCTGAGTTCAATGAATTGATGGACACCTATTTTAAGGATGGAGGTCCGTAAAAAATACATAAGAATTCAACAAAGTAATTACGTCATTATCATTTTTACGGTGGTCATTTCGCTATCAACCCGATTTAAAATGGCGACCATCCACTGAAATCAGTTTTAAGGAAGCTTCCTGAGCAGGTTCCGGTCGGGGCGGGCATATCATTTTCCTTGTGGTGGAAGTGTTTTGTCCCTACCGTTGTTTCTCAGTATTTTTATGGGTAAATACAGTATAATGAGAATCCTTTATCTTGTTTTTGTTTTGATGCTGATGTTTGGTTGCAGGGAAAAGAAGAAGTACCACGACCCCAAGGCCGATCTGATCCAGGTGGAAGATGAAACCTTGGCCTCCATCATCCAATGGCAACGCGATAAGGACGAGGAATTCAGAAATCCCGAGACCTCACCGCTGCCCGATCGGTTCAGGAAGGATTTTGAAGGCTTGGATTTCTTTGCCCCGGACACCAATTATGTGGTCACGGCCCAATTTGAGAGAACCCCGGACGCCCTTCCTTTTTTAATGCCCACCAACACCGAAAGGGAGTCGGAGGAAGTCCTTTACGGCAGGGCGCACTTTACCTTGAACGGTAGGGATTTTACCTTGGAAGTGTACCAGACGCCTGAACTTATGGAACAGCCCAAGTTCAGGGACCACCTCTTTTTGCCCTTTACCGATCTCACCAACGGCCGCCAAACCTATGGTGGTGGGCGCTACCTGGACCTTAAAATACCCGATGGCAACACCATACAGCTCGATTTCAACAAGGCGTACGCCCCTTATTGCGCCTACAACAGAAAGTATTCGTGTCCGCTGGTGCCCAAGGTAAACCATCTGGACACCGAGGTTTTGGCGGGCATCAAGGAGTACGAAAAAATTAAATACTGATGTGGGCGTCCACCATCTTCGTGAAAATGGTGGGCCAAGGCAATCTTTGGTTTCAGTGCCTATATTGTACCATTGCCAAAATTGAATGCCACGTTGATCTGAGCCAACCTGGAACAGATTGATAACGGTCTTGCTTTTCGCCCATCGCGGTGGCAGACCCTTCTTGGTTCTTGGTGTTGCATCAGTGATAAGCAAAAACGGTGCGTTTTTCAGAACGCACCGTTTTCATTTTAGTGTTGGTTCATCCTGAAGTCCGGATAGGAATCCATACCGTGTTCGTGAATGTCCAGTCCTTCCAGTTCCTCTTCCCTGGAGACCCGTAGGCCCAGGGTGGCTTTGAGGGTCCCGAGGATCAATCCGGAGGTTAGGACGCAGAAGGCGCCAATGATCAAGACCCCGTACAATTGGGTTAGGAACTGTGCCCCACTGGCCTTGTCGCCAAACAGGCCCACGGCCAAGGTGCCCCAGATGCCACAGATGAGGTGCACCGTTACCGCGCCCACGGGATCGTCCAATTTCAGGCGGTCTATGAAGGCCACGCCCAAAACAACGAGGAGCCCGGCCATAAAGCCAATGAGCACCGCCTCGTTGGGAGACATGAGGTCCGCTCCGGCCGTAATGCCCACCAGGCCACCGAGAATGCCGTTCAGGAACATGGTCAGGTCCAGGTTTTTGTGGAGCACGGTAGAGAGGATAAAGGCCCCAAATCCTCCCGCAGCGGCGGCCAGGCTGGTGGTGACCAAGACCAGGGAGGTAAGTGCGGGATCGGCGGAGAGCACCGATCCACCGTTGAAACCAAACCATCCCAACCACAAGATCAAGACCCCTGCCGTGGCAATGGGGATGCTGTGTCCGGGAATGGCCCGTGCCTTTCCGTTGGGATCGAACTTACCTATTCTGGAGCCCAAGAGCACAATGGCCATCAAGGCTGCCCAACCGCCCACGGAATGGACCAAGGTAGAGCCGGCGAAATCGTAAAAGCCCCAAGATTCCAAAAAGCCACCGCCCCACTTCCAAGCGCCCACTATGGGATAGACCAAGCCAACATAGACAATGGTGAAGAGCATGAAAGAGACGATCTTGATGCGTTCTGCCACAGCTCCGGAAACGATGGTGGCCGCCGTGGCGGCAAACATTCCCTGAAAAAGAAAATCTGTCCACCAGGTGTAACCGCCGCTCGCATACTCGGCCGTCATCCCGCCTTCCGGGGCAGCAATGCCAAAACCGGCAAATTTTATCAGGCCCATATCGCCCTCCTCAAATCCGGGATACATCAGGTTAAAGCCAAAGGCATAATAGAGGAGCAGGCCTCCCGTGATGATGAAAATGTTTTTAAAAAGAATGTTGATGGTGTTTTTTTGTCGGGTCAACCCTATTTCCAGAAAGGCAAAGCCCGTGTGCATGAAGAATACCAGGGCGGTGGCCACCATCATCCAAACATTGTTTGCTGTAAATAATCCTGCGTCCATAATATGTACTGTTTTTAGTGTTTGTTGGTTATGCTTAGTTGATGCCGGCCTGGCCACTTTCCTTGGTGCGTATGCGGTAGGCTTCCTCAATGTCCGATACAAAGATCTTCCCGTCTCCCACGTTGCCACTGTAGGCAGAGGACAAGATGGCGTTCACCGTTTTTTCCAGAAAGGAATCGGATACCACTATGGACAGATAGCGCCGCTGTATGTCCGATGTGCTGTAGGAAATGCCCCGGTAAACATGCCCCTGCTTTTCGTTGCCCACCCCGGTGACATCCCAATAACTGAAGAAGTTCACCTCAATGTTGTGCAATGCCACTTTGACATCGTCAAATTTGGATTTTCTAATGATCGCTTCAATTTTTTTCATTTGTGAAGGGTTTTGTTGCCATCAAATCTATGTTAAAAATTATTTTGACCCATAAAATAATAGGGTGTAATTCAATTAAATTATATAATTAAAAATTATACCCTATATAAAATAAGGGTATAGTTGTAATTTTATAGATTATTTATCAAATTAACCCCAATAAAATCACGGTTGTTTAAAATCAAGATATAAATACTGGATACGGACGGTTGGTTTTGAAGGGAAGAGGGGGGTGTTTTCTTTTTAGTGGTGAGGCTGTCCCAGAAGGTGGTACGTTTTGGAGGTGGTGGCAGGTAAAGCAAAAGCTTGGGATGTGGGGCCTTCTCCCGGGATCAAGGTGTCCGGCCATCATGGACATACATGTAAAAAAGGCTTCTGTTCGTGGGCCTTGGTCTTTTGCCCCTTTGTACCGCCCACGGGGCAGGGGTTCCGGTTCTTGCAACGTGTGTTTGGGGCAACTGGTGGCCCGTACGGCCGGGCGCATGGCTTGCTCGTTTAACCCAGATGATGTCATGGACTTTTGCAATCAAGGGGCTTGGCCCAATTAAAATAGGTGCTGCGATCGGATATGCAGGGATTTGGGGGTGGGGTGGAATTTTAAGGCATCATCTGGGTCTATGGTACGTTCCATTACGGCTCCAATGACGGTGCAAGTGGTGTACGTTAATGGAATAATGCGCCCGGGACTGGGGAAAGGGCCCTGTGTTTTGGGGCCTACGCCATATGGGTTTGGCTCACAGTGTTCTTGAAAGCCAAACTCCCAGGCCCACGGCCAGCAGGCCCACGGCCAAACTGCCCAGGACATACAGTAAAAAATAAGTGATGTTCCCCTCCCTTAAGAGGGCATGCCCCTCAAAGGCAAAGGCAGAAAAGGTGGTGAAGCCCCCACAAAAGCCCGTGGCCAATAACAGCATCCCATATTGTGGCAATAAGGGAGGGCGCAAGGTGGCGCCCAATAAGATGCCCATGAGCAGACAGCCCAAAATGTTCACGCTAAAGGTGCCCAGATAAAAGTTGGAAAAGTAGGGATTCAGGGTCTTGGACATCCAGTATCGAAGTGCACTGCCAAGACCACCGCCCAAAAAAACCAAAAAAATATGTTTCATACCGGTCTAAAGGTATAAAACTAAACGGCTTTTTTGTAGCTGCGCTCCAAGATATCCGACGGATAAATGGGCAAAGTGGGCTTTTCGGTACTTGCTTCAGATTTTTTGCTTTTGCCAGAAACACTGGCCATGCTAAAAATCAACAATGCAAGGTTAAGTCCCACTAAAATCAAAAATATGGTAATAAAAGTCATCATAATACGCCCCTAGATGATTTAATAACGCAAAATTACATCATTTAGTCTATTATGTAGGAAAATTTACGCTTTTGTTGTGGAAACGTTAATTTTTATGATATGGTCAGGGTAAGTGTTAATTTCTAAGGGAAAACCTAAGAACGACCAAAATAATCAAAAAGACGACAAAAAAAACGCCGATCCAAATAACGCCCTGGTAGTTCTTTTGGTGCAATTTGATGTCCTTTTTATAGGAAAGGGCAACGATGGTGAGAAATACAATGGCAAAGACTGCTCCAAAAATGATTTGACCGGTGCTGAACATAAGGTGATGTTTACGGCGGTGCGCCGTTGTTTTCGCAAAGGTAAGGCAATCGTGGCTGTTCCCGTATGTTGTTTGCCTTGCCGGGCCTTTTAAGGGGCCGTAAGGCCGCAAGCGGGCAAGGTGGCCATAAGCGAAATTAGGGCCTGCACCTTGTTTTGCGGTTCCCGGGCCAATTGTCCCAATGGTCCTTTACCGGGGCATTTGGGGCAAGCTACATCACTTGGTAGCGCCAGCCGTAGGGGTCATCGGCCAAATTGTACTGTATGTCCGTAATGGCCTTCTTTATCCTAGTCGCATACGGGTCTTGGAGCTCGGGAAGGTCGTAATCCCTGTCCCTGTGGCCAAAGCCGGCGATGGGGGAGACCACCGCTGCCGTTCCCGCCCCGAACATTTCCTTCAGGGAACCATCTTGGGCGGCTTTTACCACTTCACTCACACTGATCTTGCGCACTTCCGTGGGCATCCCAAGGTCTTCTGCCATCTGTAGGATGCTCTTTCGCGTAATGCCGTCCAAAATTCTGTCGCTGGTGGGCGCGGTGACCAAGGTGTCCCCGATACGTACAAAAATGTTCATGGCACCGGCTTCCTCAATGAACTCGTGGTGGGTGTCATCCGTCCAAATAACTTGGTTGTAGCCTTTCTTTACCGCCAGTTCGGTGGGGTAGAATTGCCCGGCATAGTTGCCGCCGGCCTTGGCAAAGCCAACGCCACCGTTCGCCGAGCGGGAATATTTTTCCTCTATGAGCACCCTGACCTTACCCGAAAAATAGGCTCCGGAGGGGGCACAGGCCACCATGAACTTATAGGCATCTGCGGGGGAGGCGTGGAAACCCTTTCCGGAGGCAAACATAAAGGGCCTTATATAAAGGGAGCTGCCTTCCTTTTGCGGTATAAAGGCGTGGTCCAGACGGAGCAGCGCAGTGAGGCCGTCCATAAAGTGGGCTTCCGGGATCTGGGGAATGCACATCCGGGCCGCAGAAATATTGAAGCGTTTGTGGTTGTCCAGTGGCCTAAAGAGAAAAACCTGTCCCTTTTTGTCCTTATAGGCCTTCATCCCTTCAAAAATGGACTGCCCGTAATGGAATATTTTCGCAGATGGTTCCAAGACTATGGGCTGGTAGGGAACTATTTTTGGGGTTTCCCAAGCGCCATTCCTGTAGTTGCCCACCAGCATGTGGTCCGTGAACACGGAACCAAAGGCAAGGTTGTCAAAATCCACTTCATTGATCTTGCTGGTTTCCGCCCGTTCTATCGCTATGTGCGTTACATTGGTTTGCATAAAAGCTGCTTTTGTTTCTTCGGATTAAAAATAATGAATTATGGGAACCAGCTCTTCTTTTTGTCGTCAAAAATGTCCAAATTTGTATGGTAACTTCAATTTTTATCGGATATGAAAAGATTTAACGTTTTTGTTGTTCTATTGGCGGTATTGACCGGGTGCAAGGGGCAAGGGGAATCCAAGGAGGCCAGTGGGCCCGTACAGGAAGAGGAAGCCACACTGGCCTATGCTTCCTTTGGGGAGAAGATAGCCGATGCCAAGGCAAAGGATGCCAGCGAGATGTTGCGGGCATTCCAGGCCATTGCGCCAAAGGACAGCGTGGAGGCCAAGTTCAGGGCCACGGTAAAGGAGGTTTGCCAGAACAAGGGATGTTGGATGAAGCTGGAACTTGCCAATGGTGAGGAAACCATGGTAAAGTTCAAGGATTACGGCTTTTTTGTGCCCAAGGACATCTCCGGTAAGGAGGTGGTGGTAAGCGGTATGGCCTTTGTCAATGAGATGGGGGTGGATGAGCAGCGGCACTATGCCGAAGATGCGGGAGCCACGCCCGCGGAAATTGAAAAAATCACCGATCCCAAGCGCACCTTTGGCTTTGAGGCCAATGGGGTATTGGTGGCCCAGTAGTTTGGAAAGGGAGGTCATTGTTACGGCAGATGGTTCCAAGACCATCCAGATCAAGGATTGGAACGAGCAGTACCATTCCAAGCACGGTGCGTTTCAGGAGGCCTATCACGTATTTATTGCCCATGGGCTAAGACGTTTTAAGGCGCGTTCCATAAACATCATGGAGGTGGGCTTCGGTACCGGTCTCAATGCCCTGATCACCCTGCTGGAGGCACCTAGGTTGGACCTGCGCGTAACCTACACTGGTGTGGAGGCCTATCCCGTATCCTTGCAAGAGGTTTCCCAGTTGAACCATGTGGAGCGGCTGGAAGCCCAGGAGTGGAAAGAAGCCTATGATCTCATGCACCAGGGGGCATGGCAAGTGCCTCTGGATATTGCCCCCCATTTTGTTTTGGAAAAGCAACAACGCCTATTTAAGGACATCGATGCCGTTGGGCTGTTCGATCTTATTTATTTTGATGCCTTCGGGGCCAGGGTGCAGCCAGAACTGTGGACCGTTCCAATATTTCAGAAAATGGCAGCCGCACTGATTCCCGGCGGAATCCTGGTCACCTATTCCGCCAAAGGAAGCGTAAGACGGGCCATGGAAGCCGTTGGCCTTCTGGTGGAACGGCTGCCGGGACCCCCAGGTAAGCGGGAAATGCTGCGCGCCACAAAACCCCTGGGATAACGGCCAAGGAATTGGCGCTTCCCGGCACTGCACTTGCAAAATGCCCTGTTAAAAGTTGAACAACTTTGTTAAATCCAAACTAAACGCATCTGGGCCAAGGGCCATTTCTCCTATATTTAACCCATGAAGGTATTAGTAACAGGCGCCACCGGGCTGGTGGGAAGCAGCATTGTGGCCGTGTGTCGGGAAAAAGGGTATGAGGTAAACTACCTGACCACAAGACGGGAAAAAATAAAAAACGAGGTCGGTTACCGGGGGTTCTTTTGGAACCCTGCCAAAGGGGAAATGGACACCGCTTGTCTTGAAGGCGTGCAGATGGTGATCAATCTGGCCGGCGCCAGTATCTCCCAGCGGTGGACGGCAACCAATCGAAAAGTGATTCTGGACAGCAGAATAGACTCCCTCCGTACCCTAAGGAAAGGTATGGGCGCCGCGGGCCACACGGTGACCTCCGTGGTGAGCGCGTCCGCCATAGGGATATATCCTTCTTCCCTTGAAAAATTTTATGAAGAGGACGCCCCGGGCGTGGACAACAGTTTTTTGGGGGAGGTGGTGGAAGCCTGGGAAAAAGAGGCCGATACCTTGGCCCTTCCCGGGGTAAAGGTGGCCAAGGTGCGCATTGGTCTGGTCATGTCCGCCAACGGCGGTGCCCTTCCTGAAATGGCCAGGCCGATCAAGTACTTTGCCGGTGCCGCCTTTGGCCACGGCAACCAATGGCAATCCTGGATACACGTCAAGGATCTTGCCCGTATGTTCCTTTTTATTGGGGAAAATGCCTTGGATGGGGTGTACAATGGCGTGGCCCCCAACCCGGTGACCAACAGTAAACTGGTAAAAAAGATCGCCGAGGTGCTCTCCAAGCCCCTGTTCCTGCCCAATGTGCCAAAGGCCATCATGCAATTGGTGCTGGGGGATATGTCTTACATCCTGTTTGCGAGCCAGCGCGTGAGCAGTAAAAAAATTGAGGAGGAAGGTTTTGTCTTCGATCACTACAATATCTGCTCTGCCCTGAACGAGATATACGGCAAGGCAGATGCTTCAAAGCCCGTGAAGACCGATCTGGACAGGGAGTTCATATCCTGAGCCACCACCCTCTTCCGGCACGCCCCACTTTTTTACCGCCATTTTTGGTCCCAACGTTCTTTATGCCCATTTCCAGGCTTGGGGAGGCACCACGCCATGTCGTCCCCTGGTTTCCGGGAAATGGTCCCGGGTCTGGGACGGCCCCCCTTTCAATACATTCCGTTGTTCACTGTTGCGTGCTTGGCCCAAAGCGTGTCTTGTTAAAGCCCTAAGGTCAGGTATGGCAAGCTGCCCAAGGTCTTTGGGGGCACAGGGATGGTGCACGCCAATTTTTGCAGCCTCCCCATCCCGCGCCATGATGGCTGTCCCGGTTCATGGTCCGTTTTCCATTTTTCTTTGATGACATTTTGACACTTTTAAGGAAATGGCAGTACTTTTGCCCACTGAAAATGCACTGAGTTAATATCCAAGGAACATGAGCAATAAAGAGAAAGAAGAATTGTTGGAGGACGATGCGCCTCAGAATGAGGCCAATACCTCTGAAAACGACGATAAGGAAATACAGGCCAATGCCGAAGGGGAAATGACGGAAGAGGAGCGCCTTGCAGAAGAACTGGCCAAGGAAAAAGATAAGTTTTTAAGGCTTTTTGCAGAGTTTGAAAACTATAAGAGGCGTACCTCCAAAGAGCGTGTGGAAATGTTCAAGACCGCAGGCCAGGACGTGATGACCTCCCTTCTTCCCGTTATGGACGATTTTGATCGTGCCCTGAAAGAACTGGCCAAGTCAGACGACAAGGAAATGTTCAAGGGCGTGGAACTGATCAACGGAAAGCTGAGGGACGTATTGAAATCCAAGGGCTTGGAAGCCATTGCGGTAAAACAGGGCGATGCCTTTGATGCCGAGGTCCATGATGCCATTACCCAAGTGCCCGCCCCCAACAAAAAGCTGAAGGGGAAAATTGTGGACGTGGTGGAAAAGGGCTTTACATTGGGCGATCGCATCATACGCCACCCCAAGGTTGTGGTCGGAAACTAAAATGCAGGTATGAAAGAAGATTATTATGAGGTATTGGGGGTGTCCAAAAACGCTTCCACGGCAGAGATAAAGAAGGCCTATCGCAAAAAGGCCCTGCAGTACCATCCCGATAAAAATCCCGGGGATGCCAATGCAGAGGCCATGTTCAAAAAATCTGCAGAGGCCTATGAGGTGCTCAGCAACCCGGACAAAAAGGCACGCTATGACCAGTTTGGCCATGCCGCCTTCGAGGGTGGCAACGGCTTTGGCGGCGGTGGCATGAACATGGACGACATCTTCAGTCAGTTCGGGGACATCTTTGGGGGTGCTTTCGGGGGCGGCGGTGGCTTTGGCGGCTTCGGCGGTTTTGGCGGCGGCCAGCGCAGGGTAAAGGGCAGCAATTTGCGCATCCGCGTAAAGCTCACCTTGGAAGAGGTGGCCAATGGGGTGGAGAAAAAGGTTAAGGTGCGCCGTAAGGTACAGGCCTCTGGCGTAACCTACAAAACCTGCGGCACTTGCAACGGGCGTGGCCAAGTGACCAAGGTGCAGAACACCATTTTGGGACGCATGCAGACGGCGGCCACCTGCAGCAGTTGTGGGGGCAGCGGTCAAATTTTGGACCAAAGACCAAATGATGCAGATGCCCAGGGCCTAAAAGTGCAGGAGGAGACCGTGAGCATCAACATCCCGGCCGGCGTGGAAGAGGGCATGCAGCTAAAAGTGCCCAGCAAGGGCAATGAGGCGCCCGGAAACGGTGTCCCAGGAGATCTTTTGGTGGCCATAGAGACACAGGACCACCCCGCCTTGAAACGGGAAGGCGACAATTTGCACTACGACCTCTACATCAGTGTCCCGGAGGCCGTTTTGGGCACTTCCAAGGAAATTGACGCCGTGGGCGGCAAGGTGCGCATAAAATTGGAGGCCGGCATACAGTCGGGAAAAATATTGCGCCTAAGGGGCAAGGGCATTACCAGCCTAAACGGCTACGGCAGTGGGGACCTTTTGGTGCACGTGAACGTTTGGACCCCAAAAGAGCTCAACAAAGAGCAAAAAACATTCTTTGAGCGGATGATGGGGCAGGAGAATTTTGAGCCCAGACCGGAGAAATCCGACAAATCTTTCTTTGAAAAAGTTAAAGATATGTTCTCTTAGTGCGGAAAAACTTTTCCAATTAAAAAAAATCCGTATATTTGGTGTTGATATTGGGAAGCCAATATTAATTTTCTTTTTCATAGCAATTTTTTTCCCATCCTCGATTCTCTTGAGGGTGGGTTTTGCTTTTTGGGCCATTTGCAAATGGCATTGTGCCCCTTGCATTTGGAACCATTTGCGTTGGCCTTGTTTTTAAACAATTCAATATCTTTGAACAAATTCCCTCAATGGACAAAATCTTGGTCGCCAATGGAGTCACTAAACGATATGGAGGCCATACCGCGCTAAAAGACGTTTCCCTGGAAATACCGGAGAACAGTATCTACGGACTTTTGGGGCCCAATGGGGCGGGAAAGACCACCCTGCTCCGCATCATAAACCAAATTACCAGGCCAGACGAAGGAACCGTGTTTTTTAACGGCGCGCCCTTGGCTGCCCAACATATTGCACAGATAGGCTACCTGCCCGAGGAGCGCGGACTTTACAAAGGAATGAAGGTGGGAGAACAAGCACTTTACCTTGCCCGTTTAAAGGGTATGGGAAAGGCCGAGGCCAAGAAGAAATTGAAATTTTGGTTCGATAGGTTCAATATTGGGGATTGGTGGAACAAGAAGGTCCAGGAGCTGTCCAAGGGCATGGCCCAGAAAGTACAGTTCATCGTTACCGTGCTGCACGAGCCCAAACTGCTCATTTTTGATGAGCCCTTCAGTGGTTTTGATCCCATTAACGCCAACATCATCAAAGACGAGATCCTGGCGCTAAAGGAAAAAGGGGCCACCATTATTTTTAGTACCCACAGAATGGAAAGCGTGGAGGAACTGTGCGAGTACATGGCCCTGTTGCACAAGTCTGAAAAAATACTGGACGGACGTTTGGCCGATATTAAAAGGGCCTATAAAAAGAATGTGTACGATGTGGTGATGGAAACGCGGCAACCTGCGGTGCTGGCCCATTCCGTTCAAGAGCATTTCAAGGTCATTTCTTCCCAATATCTGGAAGACGAGGCGCAGCTTCATTTCTCCGTGCAGTTGCCCAATGCCAATGCCGGTCCCTTGCTGCAGTTTCTCGGCGCCCAGGGCAATGTGAGCCGTTTTGTGGAGACCGTTCCCTCTGCCAATGATATTTTTATACGAACCGTACAAGACAAAAAATAGGCATGGGCAAGCTCCAACTGATCATAAAACGGGAATATCTGGCCAAAGTGCGCAACAAGTCCTTTGTGGTCATGACCTTTCTGAGCCCCATCTTAATGGTGGCCATGATCGTACTGATCGCTTACCTCACCAAGCTCAATGACAGTGAGAAGCGGGTGGTGGGCATTTTGAACGAGAGCGATTTTTTTGGCAATGAGTTCGTTACCACCCAAAGTACCTCTTTTGTGAACTTCACGGACGTTTCCCTGGAACAGGCCAAGGACAGTACCATGAACATGGGGTATTATGGCCTCTTGTATTTGCCGGCAGCACCTTTTGTGGAGCAAGTGGCAAACCGGGCCTTCTTTTACAGTCAGGGCCCGCCCAACACTGCGGTGTTGGACAAACTGGAGCGTACCATAAAAGAACGCCTGCGTCAGGAGCGGCTGAGGGAACTGGGCATCTCTGCGGCTGATTTTGCCGAAATGGACAGCCGTTACGAGTTGAACATTTCTACCTATCAAGGACTAAAGAACCTCAAGGGGCTCAATGAGATAAAAGCGATCATTGGTGGGGGATTTGGGTACCTCATCATGATGTTCATCATCATCTACGGCGGGTTTGTCATGCGCAGTGTCATAGAGGAGAAGACCAGCCGGATCATCGAGGTCATCATTTCCTCCGTTAAGCCCTTTCAGCTCATGCTGGGAAAAATAATAGGCACCTCCCTGGCCGGCATTACCCAATTTGCCATTTGGATCGTGTCGGGGCTGTTCCTGTTTTTGGGGGCCCTGCTCATTTTTGACCTGGACCCCTCCGTTCTTACAAAAAACAATGTGGGGGCAGATATCATCGCGGCCAATTCCGGTATGCCGCAGATAGACCCTTCCCTACAGATGTACGCCCAGGAGATCATGGCCATTCCCTGGGCCATGCTCATAACCTCCTTTTTGGTGTATTTTATCTTGGGCTACCTGATCTACAGTTCCATTTACGCCGCCATCGGTGCAGCGGTGGACAATGAGACGGACACCCAACAGTTCATCTTCCCCATTATCCTTCCCTTGATGTTGGCCATCTATGTTGGTTTCTTTTCGGTGTTCAGCAACCCGCACGGGCCCATAGCGGTGGGGTTTTCCCTTTTTCCGCTCACCTCTCCCATTGTCATGCTCATGCGCTTGCCTGGCGGTATCGGTGAGGGCGGCGTGCCCATATGGCAATTGGTGGCCTCCATTGTCTTTTTAATAATTACCTTTATTGCCATTGTATGGCTGGCGGCAAAGATTTACCGGGTGGGCATTCTCATGTACGGCAAAAAACCCAGCTATAAGGAACTGCTTAAATGGCTTAGGTACTGATGGTCTCACAAGACAACACGGATAGGTTAAAGGACATTTTGGAAGACGACATCTGGGGCACCATCAAGGAATTTTTGGAAATGGGCATCAGGTTCGGGGAGGGAGATAAGTCCATACACATTACCATAGGGCTTCTCATATTGGTCACCATTGCCTTTTTGTTGACCACTTTTGTCCTTAAATGGGTGCGCAAGTTCTTTACGCGCAAGATGGAAATGGACGATAAGCTCAAGTTCATCAGCATCTTTAAGTTCATTAAGTACGTGGTCTATTTGGTGGTGATCTTGCTCACCATGAGCGCCGCGGGCATTGACATCACCATTTTAATAACGGCCTCGGCCGCCTTGTTCGTGGGTCTGGGACTGGCCCTCCAAGAGCTGTTTCAGGATATCATTGGGGGCATTTTCATCATTACGGACAAGTCGCTCCGCGTGGGCGACATTGTGGAGGTGAACAACCGTGTGGGCAAGGTGCTGGAAATAAAGCTGCGCACCACCAGGGCCATCACCAGGGACGACAAGATCATTATCATTCCCAACCACAAGTTCATCAGCGACATTATCTATAATTACACCCAGAACCACAAGATCACCCGGGAGCACGTGCAAGTGGGTGTGGCCTACGGTAGCGATGTAAAGTTGGTGACCCAGGTCCTGGAGCAGGTGGCCCAGGAGCATGAGGGCCTGTTAAAAACGCCCAAGCCATTTGTGCTCTTTGAAGATTTTGGGGATTCTGCCCTCGTGTTCTCCCTTAACTTTTTTATCAGCGACAGTTTTACCGATCCCCGCGTTAAAAGTGATATGCGCTATAGGATAGATGCCCTCTTCAGGGAGCACAACATCAGTATTCCTTTTCCACAGCGCGATGTGCACATCATTCAAAAAAAATAATTTGCGCGCACCGATACCTTTAAGAAGCATTGCCTATGGGAAGGCCCTGTTATGGGCCCTGTATCCGGCCCTCTTCCTTTTTGTGGGGCCCGGCCACGCACAGACCCCGGATGTTTTCAGGGCAGAGTACATGATCATGCCAAGCAATAGGCTCCATGTGGAGACCATACGCTACAAAGGCGTGCTCAACCTGCCCATACGGGTGGGTAAGACTGATTTTTTGATTCTTGGCGGTGAGTACAACAAGTTCCGTTTTGGCCTGCCCGCCAACCTCATTCCCAACCCCGAAGAACTTGAGCATTTTCATGTGGCCGATATCAACTTGGCCTACGTGCACCAATGGAACAAGGATTGGAGGCTCATTGC
Source organism: Maribacter aquimarinus (assembly GCF_047345505.1). Lineage (NCBI taxonomy): Bacteria > Pseudomonadati > Bacteroidota > Flavobacteriia > Flavobacteriales > Flavobacteriaceae > Maribacter > Maribacter aquimarinus. Next base: position 59,874 of record NZ_JBLFEO010000009.1, read on the forward strand.
GGCCGTGACGCCCAGGTGGGCATCCAACTTTACCCAAGGCACACAGCGCGAAGATTTTGTGGTGAATTTTACGGCGGGGGCACTGACCGATAGAAAGGACTTGGAAAAGCCTTATTTATTGGTGCTCGGCCTTTCCTACAACGCCACCGCCCCGGTAAGGGTGCCGCTTCCTGTGGTTTATTTTGAAAAGAGGTTCCATCCCAAATGGGCCTATATCCTTGGCGTCCCAAAGACCGGATTGAAGTACTTCACCAAGAAAAACCATTTTTTCCAAACCGAGTTTTTCCTGGACGGTTACTACGTGAACGTGCAGAATGATATCTTGTTGGGCAATAATGGCCTGGCCACGGATGTTAGCAGTGTGTCCTTGTTATGGGCGGCAGGCTATCAGTACAAATTTACCAAGGAGATGTCCGTATATCTTATGGCGGGCCACACCATCTTCCAGAACGGTGTGCTACGGGATGGCGATAGAAGTGCTAACTTTACGCTCAACGATGGGCCCAGTTTGTATCTTAGAACGGGTTTTAGAATAGGAATATAAATAAAAAATATGTCGAAAATATTGGTAATTGAGGATGAGGCCGCCATTAGAAGGGTATTGGTAAAGATACTGTCCGAAGAAAGTGATGCCTATGAACTGCACGAGGCAGAAGATGGGCTAAAGGGCTTGGAGGCCGTGAAGGACAATGACTATGACCTGGTGCTCTGCGATATAAAAATGCCCCGGATGGATGGGGTGGAAGTGCTGGAGGCGGCCAGGAAGATCAAACCGGAGGTGCCCTTTATCATGATTTCCGGCCACGGTGACCTGGATACCGCGGTGAACACCATGCGCATTGGCGCCTTTGATTACATCTCCAAGCCCCCCGATCTTAATAGGCTCTTGACCACGGTGAGAAATGCCCTTGATCGCAAGGAACTGGTCACGGAGAACAAGACCCTGAAAAAAAAGGTGGGCAAGAATTATGAAATGGTGGGCAATAGCCCGGAGATAACCGCCATCAAGGACATTATAGATAAGGTGGCCCCCACGGATGCCCGGGTGCTCATAACCGGTGGCAACGGTACCGGTAAGGAACTGGTGGCCCACTGGATCCACGAAAAGAGCGATAGGAGCAAGGCACCCTTCATTGAAGTGAACTGCGCCGCCATACCGTCAGAGCTTATTGAAAGTGAGCTTTTTGGCCATGTCAAAGGAGCTTTTACCTCTGCCGTAAAGGATCGGGCCGGTAAGTTTGAAGCCGCCAATAAGGGCACGATCTTTTTGGATGAAGTTGGCGATATGAGCCTTTCTGCCCAGGCCAAGGTCTTGCGTGCCCTGCAAGAAAGTAAAATCTCCAGAGTGGGCACGGACAAGGACATTAAGGTAAATGTCAGGGTGGTGGCAGCGACCAACAAAGACCTTAAAAAGGAAATTGAGGAGGGCAATTTCCGAGAAGACCTGTACCATCGTTTGGCGGTCATCTTGATCCAGGTACCATCGCTCAACGAACGCAGGGACGATATTCCCCTGTTGATCGAGCACTTCTCCAAAAAAATATCGGGAGAGCATGGCACTGCCGTGAAGAGCTTTTCGGACAAAGCGGTGGAACTGTTGAAATCCTATGATTGGACCGGCAACATACGCGAGCTGCGCAATGTGGTGGAGCGTTTGATCATCCTGGGGGGCAATGAGGTCTCCGAAGACGATGTGAAGCTCTTTGCCAGCAAGTGATGGCGCTGGCTATAGGTAATTTTTTTTACAGACCGGTTGTGCCCGGCCGCGATCGGGGAGGTTCGCTGCGTTCGGTGCTTTGGTGCAAGGGCCCTGGGGCGAGGGTGGTCCGGGCAGTTTGTTACAGCTCCTTTGGGCAATCTGCCAGTGTTTCCATGGCAGCGGCCGTAATTTCCTTGGTGCGTAGGTAGTAGTATTTTTTCCCTTCGCTCAGATTGGTTTTCAATAGCTGCGCCTCGCTGTTTTCATAGATGTCCTTGGCAAACGCCAGGGCTTCCCCACAGTTTACCGTACTTACTATTTTTTGGAGCGAGGCCTCATATTTTTTAAGGGAAAGGTCTATTTTGTCGTTCAGTGTCTTCACCTTGCCATTGTCCAAGGTCTTGGAGCGCTCCTCGGCATCGGTGGTGTTCAGCACCAACACATCCTTGCCATAGCTGCTCCCGTGCAAGTGGTGCTCTGCCAGGGCTTCAAGGCTCACATTGGTGTGGTCCACGGCCCGGGACAACAAGATTTGTGCCGTGCCCAACTGTTCGGACTTCACCGCATTTTTAAGGTCGCTTATGGTTTCGGCCATGCTTTTGGAGGCATAGCTGCACCCGCACTTTTCCAATTGTTCTTTAGATTTTTCCAGGGCGTTCAAGGCCTTGTAGGCAAAAAAACGAAGTTTGTTCAGGTCGGTGTTCTTCAGGGCCTTCATAGCTTGCGTCTGGGCAAAACCAATGTTGGAACCTGCATACTCACATTCCAAATTGGGACTGAAGGAAGAAAACAACAGTAGGGAAAGGCCAAGGGCCAAAAGGCGCACGTTACGCATGACAGTAGGTATTTGGGTTTGTAAAATTTGGGACTTTACAGGGATAAAGGTAGCGGTAATGTTCAGGGAGGCCATTTTTATTCGTTCGCAGGGGCCATTTTTACGTTCAGAGGGCAAAGGGTGCGTTTTTTCGGTTCAATGGAAGTATTTTTGTGGTTCATTCAAGGATTGCAGCATAATTTTTATCTTTCACCATGGATCACATCAAAACAGGGGCATACCTGGCCCACCAGCACACCAAATTGTCCGAACGCCCTACCCTGGAAGATTTTGGCCTAACCAAAAAGGAACTGAAAAAAGAACTGAAATCCGTACGCAGGGAACTGGGCGATTTCCAAGATACCTTGTACGCCCATGACCGGTACAGTGTGCTCATCTGTTTGCAGGGAATGGACACGGCCGGTAAGGACAGCTTGGTCCGGGAGGTGTTCAAGGATTTCAACGTAAGGGGCGTGGAGGTGCACAGTTTCAAGGTGCCCACGTCCCAAGAACTGGACCACGACTTTCTGTGGCGCCATTATTTGGTGCTCCCCTCCCGCGGCAAGTTTGGGGTGTTTAACCGCACCCACTATGAAAATGTGCTGGTAACCCGTGTACATCCGCACTACATACTCAATGAGAATTTGCCGGGGGTGGAGACGGTGGAAGATGTGGATGATGGTTTTTGGGACGCCCGGTTTAAACAGATCAATGATTTTGAGCACCACCTGGCACAGAACGGAACGATCATTTTCAAGTTTTACCTGCACCTCTCCAAAGAAGAACAACGGCTGCGTTTGTTGCGACGGCTCTCCAGAAAGGACAAGCACTGGAAGTTTTCTCCCGGAGACCTGGAAGAGCGGAAGCTTTGGGACACCTACCAGGATTGTTACCAAGACGCCATTTCCCGGACCACCAAGGAACATGCCCCTTGGTATGTGGTCCCGGCGGACAACAAGCAGGCGGCCCGCGTCATCGTGGCCCATATCCTGTTGGATACGTTAAAAAAATACAAAGAAATCAAAGCCCCGGAATTGGACGAGGAAATATTGGTTAATTTAGGCAGTTATGAGAAACAGTTACAAGCTGAAAAACAGGATTGACCTTGCCGTGTGCCTGGTGCTTCTGGCTTTTGGGTCTGCGGTGCGGGCCCAAACCGGGGATGCGGAACAGATCGAAAAGTTTTTTGATGCGGCCCTGACCAATGGAAAGGCCTACGGTTGGCTCAACCATCTGAGCAACCAAATCGGTGGCCGACTTTCCGGTTCCATACAGGCCGAACAGGCCGTGGAATACACCAAGGCCCAAATGGATTCCCTGGCCCTTGATCGGGTTTGGTTACAGCCCGTCATGGTGCCAAAATGGGTACGGGGCACCCCAGAGTTCGCTTTTTATGAGACCGACCCGGGAATAACCACCAATGTTCCCATAACTGCCTTGGGCGGATCGGTGGCAACCCCACCAAAAGGGATCAAGGCCGGGATCGTGGAAGTACAGGGGATAAAAGGTCTGGAAGCTTTGGGCAAATCCAAGATTGCCGGGAACATCGTTTTTTTTAACAAGCCCATGGATGCCGCGCAGATCAATACGTTCAACGCCTATTCAGACGCCGTTTCACAGCGCTATTCTGGAGCCGAGGAAGCTGCCAAGTTCGGTGCGGTAGGGGTCATTGTGCGCTCCCTGACCCACAAATTGTCCGATTTTCCCCATACCGGTGTCATGGCCTATGGAGACGGCCCCGTGGCCGATCGCATTCCCGCAGCGGCCATCAGTACCAATGCGGCCGAGTTGCTCAGTACCACCCTTAAGTTGCGTCCGGACATTCAATTCTATTTTAAACAGAACTGTAAGCAGTTGCCAGATGTGCCATCGCACAACGTCATTGGGGAAATCAAGGGGAGCCAATACCCGGATGAGATCATATTGGTGGGCGCACATTTGGATTCTTGGGACTTGGGAGATGGCGCCCATGACGATGGGGCCGGTTGTGTGCAGGCCATGGAGGTGCTACGGCTCATGAAAGAAATTGGCTATGCGCCCAAGCGAACCATCCGGGCCGTGCTCTTCATGAACGAGGAGAACGGTCTCAGGGGGGGCACCGAGTATGCGAAACAGGCGAGGGCCAAGGGAGAAAAACACATTTTTGCCCTGGAGAGCGATGCCGGGGGCTTTACCCCAAGGGGCTTCTCGTTCGATGCCGGTACGGCACATTTTAACCAGGTGTTGGCCTGGAAACCACTGTTTGAACCCTATTTTATCCATTCTTTTGTCCAAGGGGGCAGCGGAGCGGATATTGGGCCCTTGAAGGAAGAGGGCATGGTGCTCGCCGGGCTAAGACCGGATTCCCAACGTTATTTTGACCATCACCACTCGGACAACGATACCTTTGAGCACGTGAACAAACGCGAACTGGAACTGGGCGCGGCGGCCATGGCCGCCCTGGTATATCTTTATGACGCCCACGGTGTCGTTTCCCAGCCTTAGGGCAGGCATCGTTTAGAGCCATTGGAACGTTTTTGGGATTTGGGGGCATCGGGAGGATGGCAGCCCCCCCGTTCTTTTGTGACCGCCTTTACGCTCCCGAAGTTAGGTGCAAATCTGTTTTCTTTTTTTTCTTTGATTTGAAGCGCTCCACGCCCCACGCGGAGCGTTCCCCCGGGCAGCTTCCCAAGAAATGGTTGGCAGCGGAAACAACGATGTGGGCCCAAAAGCCTGTTTGGAGGCACCCCGGTATTTTGCCTACCTTTGCCCCTCACCAAAAATAATTAGGAATGCAAGACGGAATATACGCCAAGTTCAATACCGCCAAAGGAGAGATCTTGGTACGCTTAACCCATGATAAAACCCCCGGAACGGTGGGCAATTTTGTGGCATTGGCCGAAGGGAAAATGAAGAACAGTGCCAAGGCCATAAACACCCCTTATTATAATGGACTTACCTTTCACAGGGTTATACCGGACTTTATGGTCCAAGGCGGATGTCCCTTGGGCACGGGCACCGGGGACGCCGGGTATAAGTTTGATGATGAGTTTCATCCCGAACTGAAGCATGATGCCGCCGGGGTGCTCTCCATGGCCAATGCGGGCCCGGGCACCAACGGCAGCCAGTTTTTCATTACCCACGTGCCCACACCCTGGTTGGATGGCAAGCACACCGTCTTTGGTCACGTAGCTTCGGGCCAAGAGGTGGTGGACACCATTGCGCAGGGCGATGAACTCACCTCATTGGAGATCGTAAGGGTGGGCACTGAGGCGCAACAGTGGGATGCCTTGGCCGCCTTCCATGCCTTTACCGCGGCCAAAGAGGAGCGTTTGGCCCAGCAGCGGGCTAGGCAGGCCGAAGCCTTGGACAAGGTGGCAAAGGATTTTGAGTCCACCCCTTCGGGATTGCGCTATAAGATCTTGGAAAAGGGCAATGGGGCCAGACCCGAAAAAGGACAACAGGTCTCAGTGCATTATGAGGGCAGCTTAATGGACGGTACCGTTTTTGACTCCTCCTACCAACGAAAGCAGCCCCTGGACTTTAGTGTTGGAGTGGGCCAAGTGATCCCCGGATGGGACGAGGGCATAGGCCTACTGCAAGTTGGCGATAAAGCACGTTTGGTAATACCCTCCCAATTGGCCTATGGTGCCGCCGGGGCGGGGCAGGGGATCATCCCACCAAATGCCGATCTCATTTTTGATGTGGAATTGGTGGCCGTAAAATAGCTGGGCTCATAAGACCTATAAAAAGGCCCGAACCATCTGGTTCGGGCCTTTTTTGTGGCGGGCAGTGATGTTTGCGTTCCTAAATGCGATGTTTTTTTTTGGATGTGGTTCAGCACCTTTCATTCCGGCTTTTTTGCTTACAAAAAGCCTGGGTGCAGCGGGCTTTGCGCCCTGTTTCGGTAGCACTCGCCATTCATTACTGGTCATTTTGCTTTGACCGAGGAGAAAGCAAAGAGAAGAAGGTTTACCACCACCAGAATCAAAATAATACCTAAGAATATTCCCATAACAAAAAAGCAACTTGTAGTTCTAACAATTAAGGTGTCCAAAACCCTACTTCCATTTGCAAAAAAAATGAGCCTGCCTTGCCTTATCTCGTGGAGCAGCTTATGTTCTTACATACGGCTATAGGGAAAATCATACACGGCAAAGGGTTTGTTTAACTTTAGACGGAATTTTTGTAAATGGTTGCGTAAAAACTTCAACAAAATAAAAAGTTGGAGGCTGTCCGCACTGTTGTGGTCTTCTGGGTCAAAAAGCCCACTGGACCTGGGCCTGTGCAGATGGGTGGCCCCTGCCCAACGCGGCAAAACCTTTGCTTCTGGTCAGGGCTGAACGTCTTGGTGCGGCATCTGCGCCCACCCCTTTGGGGCGTTGCGCTGCTGTGCCGCTCCAAACGGGATGGGAGCCCTTGTGGTTAGAAGTTGGGCATTGGGCATAAAAAACCCGGACATTGGTCCGGGTTTTCGCTTTCTATAAAAAAGTTGATGCTTTCCTAGTCAATAACCTTCACATTAACGGCGTTCAATCCTTTTTTACCTTGTTGTAGTTCAAATTCCACAACATCGCCTTCACGAACTTCGTCGATTAAGCCAGAAATGTGTACAAAATGATCTGTGTTTGAACCATCTTCGGTGATGAAACCATATCCTTTGGAATCATTGAAGAATTTAACTGTTCCTTTACTCATAATTAAAAATATTAAATAGTGATTAAAGTGCGAATATAGTATTTAAATATTTAATTAAGAGTTATTTAGTCAAATATAATTGCACTTATTTTCTTTTGGTAAAAGCACTTGCCCTGCCCTGGGCGTCCGCAAGCTATTTTTAGGCCGTGGGATCGGGCGTCATTCTCAGATAGGGTTTTACTTCGGTGACCCCTTTCTTGAACATCTGCTTTGCATCTTCCGTGGCAATGGCCGGGCTCACCACCACATCTTCGCCGTGCTTCCAGTTGGCCGGGGTGGCCACTTTGTGGTAGGCGGTGAGCTGTAGGGAATCTATGACCCTTAACAGTTCATGAAAGTTGCGCCCAGTGCTGGCGGGGTAGGTCAAGATGAGCTTAATGCTGCGGTCCGGTGCAATGATGAACACGGAACGTACGGTGAGGTTGTTATCTGCCTTGGGGTGGATCATGTCGTACAGATCCGATACTTTTTTGTCCTCATCGGCAATGATGGGGAAATTTACCTCGGTCTGCTGTACTTCATTGATGTCCTTTATCCATTCCTTGTGCGAGGCGGCGCCATCCACGCTCAGGGCCAGCATTTTTACGTTTCTTTTGTCAAATTCTGACTTGAACTTTGCGGCGGTGCCCAATTCTGTGGTGCAAACCGGCGTAAAATCTGCCGGGTGCGAAAAAAGGATGCCCCAGCCATCACCCAAATAATCATAAAGTTCAATTTTTCCCACGGAGCTGTCCGCGGTAAAGTTGGGAGCGGTATCGCCCAAACGTAGTGTTGCCATCTTCTAATTTTTAGTGGTTAACAATAATCCATAAAATTAGTAGATTAATGCGAGGGCACAGGGACATCAAGGTTAAATGTTCGCTAATTTTTGTCACTATGGCGGGCCAGGCCGGTCCAGCCAGCGGTGGGTGTTGGCATAAGGGTGCCTGCTTCGTTAGGGCCTGTTACCAATGGGGTTTCCACTTTATGTTGCAGCCCACGCTGGGTTTCTGATTCCCCGATATGGGCCGCCCTTCCAGGAGTGCGTCCATCGCGTCCACAAGGTCCCTGCCGCTCAGTGGTTTGTCGTTGCCCGGTCGGGAATCGTCCAATTGCCCGCGGTACACCAGTTTCAGTTGGCCATCAAACAGAAAGAAATCCGGGGTACAGGCGGCCTCATAGGCCTTGGCCACTTCCTGGGAGGCATCGTAGAGGTAGGGAAAGGGGTAGCCCAGGGTCTTGGCGGTGGTCTTCATCCGTTCCGGGGCATCCTGCGGATAGTGCTCCACATCGTTGCTGGAAATGGCCACAAATGCAATGCCCTTGGGCTGGTAGCTGTGGGCCAGTTCCACCAATTTTGGGTTCACATGGAGCACAAACGGACAATGATTGCAGATGAACATGATCAAAGTTCCCTTTTTCCCTTTCAGGGAGGGGAGGGCCAAAAGCCTATCGCTAGCGGTATCCATCAATTCAAAATGGGGCGCTGGGGTGTTCAAGGGAAGCATGTTGCTCGGGGTCTGGGCCATGGGCAAAGGGATGTTGGGTGATCTGTGGGCGTTGTCTCCCTAAAAATAACGATAAAATTCATTTTGTGGGGCATCCGTTCTGCCGCCATTGCCAATTTTGCGCTTAAAATAGTATCTTCGACCCTTATCCAAGAAAATCAATAACCAACCTTTATAATTTGCCGTTGTTTTTGGGAGAGCATGTTTTGGACAACGTGGCCATTAATTTTGATACCGGTTCCCTTTGGGTATTGAACGCGGCCTTGGCGCTGGTCATGTTCGGTGTTGCCCTGGAAATTTCCACCTCGGACTTCCGTGCCCTTTGGCGGGCCCCGAAGTCGATTTTGGTAGGGGTGTTCGCCCAATTTTTGCTGTTGCCGGCGATCACCTATCTCTTGGTGCTTTTCTTGGCCCCCTATCCCAGCATTGCCTTGGGCATGTTCATGGTGGCCGCCTGTCCCGGGGGCAATATTTCCAATTTTATTTCCCATATGGCCGGGGGCAATGCGGCCCTGTCCGTCTGTCTTACGGCCATTGCCACCCTTGTGGCCGTTTTCATGACCCCTTTTAACCTGCACTTCTGGGGCACGCTTTATGCCCCCACGGAAGCGGTGCTAAAGACCGTGGCCGTGGATTCTTACGAAATGGTGAAGCTGGTGGCCCTGCTCTTGGGGGTTCCCTTGCTTTTGGGCATGGCCTTGAACCATAAAAAACCGGTGTTGGCCAAGAAAATGGCCAAGGTGCTCAAAGTGGTATCGCTCTTGTTTTTTGTTTCCTTGGTGGTTTTGGCACTGTACAACAACCGCACGGTCTTCATAGACTATGTCTTCTATGTGTTCTGGATCGTTCTCTTGCACAATCTTTTGGCCTTTACCACGGGCTTTTCGGTGGCCAAATTGTTTGGGCTGAACACGGCAGACCTCCGTTCCATTACCGTGGAAACGGGCATACAGAACTCTGGGCTGGGGCTTTTGCTCATCTTCACTTTTTTTGACGGTCTTGGGGGCATGGCCCTCTTGGCGGCCTTCTGGGGCATTTGGCACATTGTTTCCGGCCTGCTGCTGGCAAGTGTTTGGAATGTAAGACCGGCTAAATCCGAAAAACTGGCGTAAGGCGATGTGGTACGGACTGCTAAAGATCATTTTTAAGTTTGCCCTGCACGGCTACCACAGGCACATTGGGGTGTACGGACTGGAAAACGTGCCCACGGACAAACCCGTGCTGTTTCTCCCCAATCACCAGAGCGCCCTTCTGGATGTGCTCTTGGTGGTGGTGGACTGTAATAGAAAGCCTTATTTCCTGACCCGGGCAGATGTCTTTGGAAAACCCTTGCTGAATGCCTTTTTTAAGTTTCTAAGAATGATTCCCATTTACCGCATTCGCGATGGGCGGGACAAGCTGGCCAAGAACGACGCCATTTTTGATATTTGTGCCGAGGTCTTGGGCCGGGGGGAGGCCATTGCCATGTTCCCAGAGGCCAACCATAATCTTAGAAGAAGGGTGAGGCCACTGAGCAAAGGGTTCACCCGGGTACTGTTCAGGACACTGGAGCGCTATCCAGACCTTGACCTGCAAATTGTTCCGGTGGGCCTTAATTATAAGCACGCCGAAACGTTTCCGGATGAGGTGGCCATTTATTACGGGAAGCCCATTTCCGTGGCCAAATATTATGATGCCCACGACGTGCCCGGTTCCGTGGGCGCCACAAAGGAAGCGGTTGCCGCGGCCCTGAGGAGGCTCACCACCCATGTAGGTCCAGAGGGCCACTACGGGGAAATTGTGCGTTATCTGGAGCGAAAAGGGGTGGATTTTCTTGATCCTAAGGCCGCCAATGCCTTGGTGGAACAGTGGACTACCGCCGCCGTGGCACCGGTAAGGGAGAAGGCGCCCAAACCTTTGCGCATGCTGTTGCTTTTCTTAATACTGCTCAACCTTCCCGTAATCCTTTTATGGAAACTGCTGGTGAAGCCCAAAGTCTGGGAACCTGAGTTTACGGGCACGCTCAGGTTTGCCACTGCCTTTGTTGGTTTTTTGGTGTACGGTTTGTTGCTTTTTGTCCTGCTTTCGCTATTTTTTGGAGGTTGGTGGGCGGGAGCGTCCATTTTACTGCTCTTGGCCTTTAATTGGTGCTACGTAAAGTACGGTTCCTTCTAATGGTAAAACGTCCACCGAAGCGGCCCCAAAAATAACGTCCGGGATTTCTTTGGCGCTTTTCCAGGCGGGCCCTTTTTGGGAACAGGAGGCTCCTTATGCTTTGGGCAACCATATTTTGGCAGTTACAACGTAACCCCAGATCATGCAGCGCACTTTCGCAACAAGGTTGCAACCTTCAATGAAATGAAGACTTTGGTGATTTGAGCAAGGCCATCGCTGTGATGGTGGAACGGAAGCCGGCCCAATAGGGTTGGTGTGGTCCTCGGGCGATATGGGAATTTTAAGGCGTCATCTCGGTGGGATGGCCTAATGCCATCTTCCACTGTTTTCCGGAGGCAATACCAGAAGAGACCGTCATCTTCTGGCGCCTGACAAAAGAAAAGGCTTCCCGTTTTTGGGAAGCCTTTGAAAAACATTGGGCAGGCCGCTCTTGGTCATCTCCTTGACCCCGGACGGGGAATCGTACGTTCGTATTAAGGGTGCAACCTCCAATAAAATCAAGACTTTTGCCACTGTTGCATGGCCATCGCCGCGGTGCTGTCAAAAAAGTTGCCGCGGTGTTTTATTTTGCACGGAGCTGCAGCCGTTAATGTTCAATGCCTCATCTTAAAACCTTTGCAAAGGGGATCACATCATCTCGCCAAAGAATATGGCGTTCATCAATAATTTGTTGGTGCCGTACCAAAAGGCCCTAAAATTGGTATTGTCGGTGAACGCAATGACCCGTCCCCGGCCCAGACCTTGCACTTGAAAAGGTACGGAGCCCTTTAACAAGCTCAGGTTTTCTTCGGATATGTAACCGCTCAAAAGGGGTTCGTTGGTATAGGTAATGGGATTGTTGTAGCTGTTCTTGTCCGGCTCTATGTACACGTTGGTGTTCCTGAAGAGGGACAGGGTATTGTTCTTGTAGCCAAAGTTCACCGGATGGGACCGGTCCAGCTTGGCCTCAAAAATGGCACCTCCCGTTACTTGGGCACCGCGGAAATCGCGTCTTAGCAGAAAGGGGACATCCTTGGCCACCAAGGAGGTGTCCTTCCGGAATTCCAACTTCATAAAGTCATTTTTGCTCAGCCATTCCACCATGTTTCGGTACCCTATCAGGGTGCCGCCACTTCTTACCCAGTCCTTTAATTTCTGCGTATTTCCCTTGGTAAGGGCGTTGCCCCCTGCGCTTGGCAGGATAATGTCCGTGTACTTGGAGAGGTCCACCTGGCTTAGATAGGCCACATCGATCTTGGTAAGTTCCATCGCGTAGCGGGTATCCAAGAGGTGCCAGATCTCCCCGGCATCATAGGACCGTATGCCGTTGCCCACAATGATGGCCACCTTTTGTTTTTCAACCGGTTCAAAATCATTGCTCCCAAGGTCAATGCCCGTGGCGTGTCCTGTGTTGGCGGCGGTAATTTTCAAATGGCTTTGGGCAGCGACTTGGGTTAAAAAGCGGTGCAATTCCGTGGCATTGAGGTCTTGGTTCTGTACGGGAACCATAATGGTACCATAGTCATACTGGTTTCCTTCCAGGGTAAAGGGAGACATGGCCACTTTGGCCCGTAACCCTTTTTCCATGATCTGGTTCAGGGCCTTTGGTGTGTAGTATTCGTGCCACTCAAAGAGATAGGCGTAATTGCTCTTGGCGCTCACACTGCCTTGCCGGGGTGGTAAATCGGTGATCTGTGGGCCCGCGTTGGCAAGGGAGCTTGTCTCGGCATAGTCCACATTGAAGGCCAAGGGAAGGGTCCAGGCAGAGACATCGTAAAAAATACTGTCCTTGAAGGTGGTTCGTTTTTCAAACATTCCCTGGATCAACCTTGGGTTTTTTTGATTCATGGGAACCACGTAGCTATTTCCCTTTAGGTAGCGCGTTCCGTTGATGGTGGCATCGTTGGCCAGTTCATGGAATTGGATCTTGTGGCGTTGCAGGATCTCGGCCAAGTGCCATGCCCGTGCGCCGTCCTTGGCATCTCCAAAGACAATGCCCTTTACCTTGTTGCGGCTTCCCTCGTTCCTTAATTTTTCAAAAAAATCCTGCTGGTAGTCCAGTATTTTTTCCCGCATGGCGTATGCCGCCTCTATGGTGCTCATGGCGGTGACGAACTGGTTGCGAACGGTATAGGGAAAGGTGAGCAATCCGTTTTCGCTCTCCTGCACGTGCCCCCTGGAGCTGCCCTGTTCAAAAAGGATGCCTATGCTCCCGTTCACGTCCGGAAAGGTGGATCCCTTTCCGTAATAATAATCGTCAAAACCTTCCTCAGAATAGTAGAGGGACCCGATCTTGTCCAGCGCCTTGGCGTGGTAGGTGCCTATTTCACGGGTCAGTTCCTGGTTCAGTTGGGGGGTGAGCGGGTGCGTACGTGCGGGCACCCCGGGCTGAAAGAAGAAGGTGGAGTTGGTGCCCATTTCGTGATGGTCCGTCAATATATTGGGCATCCACTTGTGGAAACTCTCAATACGGGCCCTGCTCTCGGGCAGTTGTACGGGAAGCCAGTCCCGGTTCATGTCAAACCAGTAGTGGTTGGTGCGGCCCCCGGGCCATACCTCATGGTATTCACGTTCATTGTTGTCCGCTACCAGTTGCACGCTCTTGTTGGTGTTGGCCCAATAGGCAAAACGCTGCAGCCCGTCCGGGTTAAAGGAAGGGTCCAGGAGGATGACCATTTTATCCAGCATGTTTTCAATTTCGGGCCCCTGTGCCGCGGCCAAGTGATAGGCGTAGGCCAGGGCGGCGTTGGATCCACTGGGCTCGTTGCCGTGAATGGAAAAGCCTTGGTACACCACAATGGGTGCGCCGTCATTGCTTCCCTTGGCGCCTCCCTCGGTCCGGGCCAGGTGTTTCTCCCTTATCAGGTCTATGTTCGCGTGGTTTTCCGGAGTGGTCACGGTGAGCAGCAGCAAGGGTCTTCCCTCAAAGGTCTCCCCCCTGGTCTCCAGGGTGATGCGATTGCTGGCCTTGGCAAGTGCCTGCATGTAGAACATGAGCTTGTCATGGGTTACGTGCCATTCCCCGACCTCATGGCCAATGACCTCTTTTGGCGTGGGGATGGAGGGGTCATAACGCACGCCCTCGGGCAGGTAATAACTAAGGTCCAGATCTTCTTGGCCCACGGCGGTACCAAATACGGTGAGCAGGGCCAATAACAACATTCTTTTCATTTGGTCTGATTTAAAGATGACCCTAAAAATAGCAAATAGGTACCGAATTATGGGAAGGTTTTTGGTTTATTCCTGGGCGCCGCACCCTAAAACCGTGCCCTAAGGCCAGTTTGGTTCCGTAAGCCCGACCGTTTTGCCTTCCCACGCAAACTTTGGCCTTTTTTGTCTTTTTCGTGGGGGGGTTGGGGCGCCCAGCCCTTGGCGATCACAAGACACATTGGGGCGTGCCCACCTGCAGGTCTTGGCAAGGGGCGTGTTTTCATTGGGATACTGGCGGTGGGGTCAGATATCGTCGAAGCTGACGTCCGTAAAGTTTTCCGAGGGCTTTTCCACAGCGGCAGACTGGGTCACTTCCTCGTCATCCTCTTTCTTAAAATCTTTTTGGTGACGGTCCGAGATGACCTCGGTGCCTTTTTCGTTGATGATGAAATCCATCATCTCCTCCACATTTTCCTTGAAGGCCTCAAAATCTTCTTTATAAAGGTATATTTTGTGCTTCTTGTAGTGGAAAGAACCATCGTCATGGGTAAACTTCTTGCTTTCCGTGATGGTCAGGTAATAATCTCCGGCCTTGGTACTGCGCACATCAAAGAAATAGGTGCGTCTTCCGGCCCGTAGTACCTTGGAATGTATTTCTTCTTGATCTGTCAATTCTCTCTGGCTCATGGTATTTATAGTATGATTAGTCTTTCAAAAATGGAAAAAAAAACCTTAATCAACAACAAATTTTTACTTTTCTTTCCCCTCTAGTTGATTTCTGTAAAGCGTTCGGTAATATCCGTCCACCTCGTTCAAGGACTCATGATTTCCCTGTTGCAAGAGTTTTCCGTTTTCAAGAACCAGTATCTGGTCCGCGTTTTTTGCCGCCGAAACCCTATGGCTCACAATGAGTGTGGTACGCTCACTGGACGCTTTTTTCAGGTTGTTTAGGATGCGTTCCTCGGTTTCGGTGTCCACTGCCGATAGGCAGTCGTCAAAAAGGTAGATGACCGGATCCTTGATCAGGGCGCGGGCTATGGACACCCGTTGTTTTTGGCCACCACTCAGGGTAATGCCGCGTTCTCCCAATACGGTATCGTATCCTTGGCCAAATCCCATGATGTTGTCGTGTACCACGGCTTCCTTGGCCGAGTCCGTAACTTCTTGGTCCGTTGCATCTGGCTTGCCAAACTTTATGTTCTCCCTAATGGTTTCCGAGAAGAGAAAGGCGTCCTGGGGCACGGCTCCAATGGCGGCCCTTAAGGAGGTAAGCCCAATTTCCCCGATCGGTTTTCCGTCAATAAGGATGTCGCCCGAGTTGGGTTTGTAGAGCCGTGCCACGAGTTCCAGGATGGTGCTTTTGCCAGAACCTGTCTTTCCCAGTATGGCCACGGTCTGGCCCTTTTCAACTGTAAAGGAAAGCTGGTGCAGGGCTTCGATCTGGGTGTCCGGATAGGTGAAACCAACGTTTCTGAACTCTATTTTTCCGCTGATTTTGTGGGCTTCGGGGGCTTCATCCCTGATTTCTGGTGTCTGCCTCAAAAACTCGTTGATGCGTTCTTGGCTGGCCGCTGCCGTTTGCACTATGGAAGTGAGCCAGCCCACAATGGCCACCGGCCAAGTGAGCATGTTCACGTAGAGAATGAACTCGGCAATGAGGCCCACACCGATCTCGCCGGCAAGGTACTGCCTCCCCCCAATGTAGATGACCAGGATGTTGCTGGCGCCAATGAGCAGGATCATCAGGGGGTAGAACCAAGCATTTACCTTGGCCAGGTCCATACTCTTGGTCCTGCCCTCATTGGCCAATACCTCCAAGTCCCTGTTGGTCCTGGGCTCTATGGCATAGGCCTTTATGACGGACACCCCGGAGAAAACCTCTTGGGTAAAAGTGGATAGCCCCGACAAGAATTCCTGTACCCGGGTACTGCGAACGTGGATGATTTTGCTGATGCGATAGATGAGAAAGGAGAGAATGGGCAAGGGCAGCAGGGTATAGGTGGCCAAAGTGGGGGCTTTGATGAACATCAGGGGAATGAGGCAAGCGAACAGGGTAATGGTCTGTATGCCGTACATGATGGCTGGCCCGGCGTACATCCTTACCTTGTTCACGTCCTCACTGATGCGGTTCATAAGGTCTCCGGTGCGGTTGCTTTTATAGAACGTAAGGTTAAGGATCAGGTAATGGTCAAACACTTCATTTTTTAGGTCGTACTCAATATATCTGGAAACGTTGATAATGGTTTGCCGCATTAAAAAGGTAAAGAACCCTGACAATAGGGCGGCCCCGACAATGATCAGAATGTACTCGGTGATCAGGCCCTTGGCGGCGGCACCGCCCATGCTCTCGTTCAAGAACTGCTCCACGGCCGTTATGGTCTTGTTCACATAGGTGGGCATGACCAACTGAAACAGGCGGGCCACAATGGTGATGAGGATGCCCAAGAACAATTTGCGCCAGTACTTCTTAAAATATTTGTTCAGGTGCTTCAGTTCTTTCATCGGTCGTTTGGAAAAGGGTCTGCGGGCAACATGGGGGCAAAGATAGGATTTTGGGACACATTGCCTTATTATAAAACGCATAAGATAAAACCCGCTGGTTATTGTGGCACGCTAAATAGATGCGTACTTTTGCACTTCCAAAAATTACGCAACCATAAAAGTTCTTCCACATGCTTACAAGACGGCACATTAGGGTAAAGGTGATGCAATCCATCTACGCCCTGGTTCAATCCAAGGACGGATCCCTGCCCAAACAGGAAAAGTTCTTGAAGGTGAGCATAGACAATACCTACACGCTCTACCTGCTTTGGTTAAGCCTTTTCATAGAACTTCATAAACGCGGGGAAGAGCGTGCCAAGTTGGGCCACAAGAATTATTTGGAGACCTCCAAACAGCAACAATTGTTGGCCCAGCGTTTTGTACAGAACCGTTTCTTGCTGCAGCTGCGCAACAACCAACCCCTGCAAGAGGCCCTTGACGGTAAAAATATAAGGAATTGGTACTTGAACGAGGAGTACGTAAAACTCATTTTAAAGGAGATCACGCAAAGCGATACCTATACAACCTACCTCACCAGGAAAGACACCAATTACAAGACCGACCTTGATTTTGTCCTTACCCTATTCAAGGACATCATGGCGCCCAACGATAAAATATACGATTATTTTGAGGATGACACCCTCACTTGGGTCGATGACCTCCCCATTGTGAACACCTTTCTGTTAAAGTATCTTAAAAAAGCAAAGGCCGGCCAAGATGCCGATTTTTTTCTGCCCGTGCTTCTCAAGGATAAGGAAGACATGGTCTTTGCCAACCAATTGCTCACCAAGACCCTCCTTAAAAACGAGATGTTGGAAAAGGAGATACAGGGCAAGACCCCGAACTGGGATAAGGACCGTATAGCCGATATAGACGCCATTCTCCTTAAAATGGCCATTTGTGAACTCTTGCATTTTCCGTCCATTCCGGAGCGGGTCACGATCAATGAGTACCTGGAGATCGCCAAGGAATATTCCACGCCAAAAAGCAGTATTTTCATCAACGGAATCCTGGATAAGCTCACCAAAGAGTACAAGGCCACGGGAAAACTGACCAAAACGGGTAGGGGCCTGTTGTAATAAATTTTATAATTTCGCGTTGGTTTAAAAAATAATGACCGTTCATCGATGAAATTGGGCAATTGTTGGTTTAACAGGGTACCCAAGCTCGGATATGTTCACGGGCATTGTGTAAATTAAAACTCAAAATTGATTAAGGTATGAAAAAAGTAGTTTTGGCCTTGGGCCTAGTTTCGGTTTTTGCATTTACATCCTGCAAGGAAAATGCCAGTAGTAAAATAAACACGGAAAATGTGGCTCAGGCAGCCGTAAGGGATGAAGCGGCCAAAGCAGTTCCCGTGATGACCTTTGAGAAGTCCGAGCATGACTTTGGGGCCATTGAGCAGAACAGTCCGCAGGAGACCATTTTTAGGTTTACCAATACCGGAAACGCCCCGTTGATCATCACGGATGCCAAGAGCAGCTGCGGGTGTACGGTGCCCAACCCCCCCAAAGATCCCATAGCACCGGGCGAGTCCGGAGAGCTATTGGTGAAATTCAATGGACAGGGGCAGAACCAGGTAACCAAGAACATTACGGTCACGGCCAATACGGCAAAAGGCTCCGAGATATTGCGCATCAAGGCCTTTGTGAACCCCAAAGGTGCCGCTCCCTTGGGTCCGGTTAAATAGTTGCCCATCCCATAATAACAGAACCTTAAAAAGAGAACACCATGGGTGATATAGGACAGTTTCTACCAATGATATTGATATTTGTGGTAGCGTATTTTTTTATGATACGGCCACAGATGAAGAAACAAAAGGACGAAAAGAAATTTGCTTCCGAGTTAAAAAGAGGAGACCGGGTCATTACCAAAAGTGGCCTCCACGGCAAGATCGTTGAACTGAACGAGAAAGACTTCTCGTGCGTGCTTGAGACCATGGCCGGAAAGTTGAAGTTTGATCGCTCTGCCATCTCCATGGAAATGAGCCGCAAACTGTCCGCTCCAGAAAAGAAGTGATTTCATCATGTCCGCGACAATGCACAACGCCAAGGGAAACCTTGGCGTTTTTTTTGTTTTTTGGGCTGCTGTGCCCGTCCGTTCCTTCCCTTGTTTGGTACATCCTGGGAGGGCCCTAACTGGATACCATAAAAAATTGAATGGACCGCCACCGGACGTTTTGGCACAGGTTCAATGTGGAAAAAAATGGCTATTTTAGAAATCTAATAAAAATACCCTGTGATGCACAACCGAAGACAATTTGTGAAAAAGGGAGTGGCCGGACTGGCCTTGGCCTCCAGCAGCTTTGCGTTCCCCATGGACCTCTTAAAGGCAATGAGAAGGCCCGTAGGGCCCAACGACACCATAAATGTGGGCCTTATTGGCTGTAAGGGGATGGGTTTTGCCAATCTCAGGTCTTTTTTGAAGATGAACGATGTGAATGTGCTGGCCCTTTGTGATGTGGACCGTTCCGTACTGGAGCAAAGGACGGCCGATCTGGAAAAAGCGGGCATTAAAAAGCCAAAATGGTACAGGGATTATCGCAAGTTGTTGGAGAACAAGGACCTGGACGTGGTCATCATTGGCACGCCCGATCATTGGCACTGCCTGCAACTCACCGATGCCCTGATGGCGGGCAAGGACGTGTACTGTGAAAAACCCATAGCCAATTCCATACAGGAAGCGGACATTATGCTCAACTATGTGGGTGCCAGCGATCGCATGGTCCAGATCGGGCAATGGCAACGGAGCCAGCCCCACTTTGTGGATGCGATGGATTTTGTGCATTCGGGGGCCTTGGGCCAAGTGCGCCTTGCCAAGGCCTGGGCCTACCAAGGATGGATGAAACCAGTGCCCCAAGTGCCCAATTCCCCGGCACCGGCCGGAGTGGATTATGAAATGTGGTTGGGTCCGGCTCCACTCCGAGAGTTTAATGCCAATAGGTTCCACTTTAATTTTAGGTGGTTTTGGGACTATGCCGGCGGATTGATGACCGACTGGGGCGTGCACCTCATTGATTATGCGCTGTACGGTATGAAGGCCGGGACGCCAAAATCCGTGATGGCCCTGGGCGGTAAGTTTGCCTACCCCAACGATGCTTCCGAAACCCCGGATACCTTGCAGACCGTGTTTGAGTTTGATGGTTTTTCCATTCTTTGGGAGCACGCCACGGGCATAGATGGGGGCAATTATGGCAGAAACCACGGTATTGCCTTCATAGGAAACAACGGCACGCTGGTCTTGGACCGCCAAGGATGGGAAGTAATACCCGAAAAGGGCGGCCAGGACGGGGCGCCCAAAATGGAAGCGCAGTCTTTTGACAAGGGCAGCGCCAACGGCTTGGACCTGCACACCCAAAACTTTTTGAATGCCGTTAAGACCCGGGATGCCAGTGGCCTTACGGCACCCATCAAGGTAGGCTACGATGCGGCCAGGGTGTCCCATATGGGCAACGTGGCCTTTAAGACGGGAAATAGGATTTATTGGGACGCCGATGCCCAAAAATTTACCGAGGAGTCCGCCAATGAGGTGGCCCTGGCCAACTATCAAAACGGTTGGAAATTGCCCATGCTCTGAGACTGCGACGATGTTAACCCGTAATGGTTTTTCTATTGCTTCATCTGGGTTTAACCTACCGCATCCGGCCTTAGGTGGGGTGTCATCATGATTGGGCCTCCTTCTCAAAGGCCAGCGCCTGTACCATGTATTCCTTTATTTGCGGGAGTGGAAGCTCTTTTTCGCTGTGAAATCTCCAATGCCGCATGTGCTTGGTCTGGCCTTCCTGGGCATTTACAAGGACCTTGTTTTTATCGGGCAGCGAGCTCCCTTTAAAGAACCAGATGCCAAAATGATGCTTGAATTTACAGATGGCCAGTACGTTTTTGCCCCCGTAGGTGTAGGTGGGAAAAGACCATTTATAGGTCTCTTCCAGCTCTGTCCCTTGGGCTATGGCCCGCAATTGTGCCATGCCCTCCTTAAACGGGTGGGGCTGGGCATAATACTCCCTTATCTTTTCCTTTTTCTCCACCTTACATCAATTTAAAAACGCCTTTTGGGCCTTTCAGGGTCACCCCTCGTGCATTTCCGCCGCCAGTTCACAAATGGCCACTATGACTTCCGTGGCTTTTTGCATGCTCTGCACGGGCACATATTCATATTTGCCGTGAAAGTTGTGGCCCCCGGCAAAGATATTGGGGCAAGGAAGTCCCATAAAGCTCAATTGGGACCCATCCGTGCCTCCCCGTATGGGTTTAATGATCGGTGCAATGCCCACTTTCTCCATCGCTTTCTTGGCCAAATCCACCACGTGCATCACGGGTGCGATTTTTTCCTTCATATTGTAATACTGGTCGTGGAGGTCCATCTCAATGATATCGCCATACTGTTCCTTTAAGCTTGCCACAAGGGAAAGCAGAAACTGTTTCCGTTGCTCAAAGGTTTCCCTGTCGTGGTCGCGCACGATCAGTTCCAGTACGGTTTTTTCAAGGGTGGCGTCCATACGGTACACGTGGTAGAAGCCTTCTCTCCCGGACGTGGTCTCCGGGGTCTGGTCTTTGGGCAGGGCGGAGAGGAACGCATTGCCAATGCCAATGGCGTTCACCATTTTGCCCTTGGCGTATCCGGGATGTACGCTTTTGCCCCGAATGGTGATCGTGGCTTGGGCCGCATTGAAATTTTCATATTCCAGCTCCCCAATTTGGCTGCCGTCCATGGTATAGGCCCATTTTGCCCCAAATTTTTCCACATCAAACTTTTGGGCGCCGCGGCCAATTTCCTCATCTGGGGTAAAGCCAATCCGTATTTTTCCGTGTTTTATTTCCGGATGTTTCAGCAAGTGCTCCATCGCCGTCATGATCTCGGTGATCCCCGCCTTGTCATCGGCTCCCAGGAGGGTGGTGCCGTCCGTGGTGATCAGGGTCTGCCCTTTGTACAGCAGCAGCTCTTGAAAATATTCGGGAGAGAGGACAATGTTCTCTTTGGCGTTGAGCACAATGTCCTTGCCGTCATAATGTTCAATGATGTTGGGGGTTACGTTCTTGCCGCTAAAGTCCGGTGTGGTATCAAAATGCGCAATGAAGCCAATGGTGGGCACTTCATGCGCCACGTTGCTCGGTAGGGTGGCCATAACATAGGCGTTTTCGTCCAGGCTCACGTCTTGCATTCCCATTGCCTTGAGCTCTTCGGTGAGCTTTCGGGCCAGCACCCATTGCTTCTCCGTACTGGGCGTGGCATCGGACTTCGGGTCGCTTTGGGTGTCAATGGCAACGTAGCTTAAAAACCGGTCAATGATGTGCTGCATAGTGGTATGTCCTTATCGGTGCCTTCCCGAGGGAAAAAGGGAGTCGCAATTTCTTTGAAAAACCTTCCAAGTCTTTTATGGAACGCGCCTTGGGTTTCACAACGGCTGGCGGGTGGTTTTACCGCCACAAAGTAATCAAAAAAATACTGAAGCGGCTACCCTGCCCCGCTCCCATTTTAAGAACAACCGGCTTTTTGGGGTACGTTGGGCCGGCATTAGTGGAATGGGCCATGGTTTCCCAAAGGGTGGTTTGGCCCAAAATCCAGTTGGTTTTGCCCCATTATTTTTGCTCCCATTGCCGCGGCGCCTTTGTCATTAGGGATACTTGGGAACGTTTCCCCCTTTTTGGGCAAGGATTTTAATCGTACTTTTAACCCGTTGTAGATTGTATTGCCCATGACCTCTATCCTAAAACATGGCTGTGCCCTATTTATGGTCCTTTTGGCCTCTTCTGGTGTAAGGGGCCAGGCAGATTGTGTTTTGGGCGTGGGCATTACACCGGATAGCACCTTGGCCCAGGTTTTTCAGCTCAATGCCGTGCAAACCAAGGAGCTGCTAAATTACAGTGCCGAGCTGCGCTACCGAAAGGATGTGCTCAACATTGGTCTGGAGAACTACGTAAAACGCCAGCCGCAGGGCTCATTGGAAGAATTGCAGCAGTTGGCGGGGCACTACAAGAAAGTGATGGACAGCATGACCAGCTTACAAAGGATGATCGACAAAAGACTGCTTAAACTTTTCAACGAGGAACAGTACCAGCGTTACAGGCTCATGTGCCTGGAAGTGCAACGATCGCCCTACGTGGTCACCCCCACGGTGTATCCAGATAGTTTGGCCGTCAAAAAACGATGAGTTTATCGATTATTCCTCCCCATGCCACAATGTAAGGGCTGCAGTTTGTATTTTTGTTTTTTAAAGTTCAGATCAATGTACAGCGCTGTCATACGGCCGTTGCTCTTTTTGTTTGATGCCGAAAGGGTGCACCATTTTAGTTTTTCCATCATTAAGCTGTGTGCCAAGTTGGGCCTGTCCGGATTTCTTAGGCGCTTGTACGTCATTGACGATCAGCGTTTGGAGCGTGAGGTCTTTGGTCTGAAGTTTAAGAACCCCGTGGGCCTGGCCGCCGGTTTTGACAAAAATGCCGTGCTCTACAACGAACTTTCCGATTTTGGCTTTGGTTTTGTGGAGATAGGCACCCTGACCCCCAAACCACAAGGGGGAAATCCTAAAAAACGACTGTTTCGCCTGGAGGAAGACAAGGCCATCATCAATAGGATGGGGTTTAACAATGATGGGGTTTTTGAGGCAGTGGAGCATCTTAGGAAAAAGCACCGTGTGCTCATTGGTGGCAACATTGGCAAAAATAAGGACACCCCCAACAACGAGGCCATAAAGGACTATCTCATTTGTTTTGATGCCCTGTTCGATCATGTGGACTATTTTGTGGTGAACGTTAGTTCTCCCAATACCCCTGGGCTAAGGGAGCTGCAGGACAAGGAACCGTTGACGGCCCTGCTCATTGAGCTGCAAAGGGAGAACGACAAGTATGCCAAAAAGAAGGGCACGCATAGAAAGCCCATCTTGCTAAAGATAGCACCGGACCTTACGGAAGAACAGTTGCTGGACATCATAGCAATTGTGGGCACCACCAAAATAGATGGCATCATAGCCACCAATACCACCTTGGACAGGACCAACCTAAAATCGCACATTTTGTTAACGGAGGAGGCCGGGGGTCTCAGTGGCAAACCCCTAAAGTCCCGTAGCACGGAAGTCATCCGTTTTTTGGCCGAAAAGAGCAACAAGTCCTTTCCCATTATTGGGGTCGGGGGCATCCATTCTGCCGAAGATGCCCTGGAAAAATTGGCGGCCGGGGCCGATCTGGTGCAATTGTGGACCGGGTTTGTCTATGAGGGCCCCGCGTTGGTAAAACGCATCAATCAAGCCCTTTTGGCGTCCTGAGCGGGAACTGTTACCCCGAAGCCCAACGGCGGCACCTTGTACCTGCATTGGAAGAGCAAAAGCCCATAAACCGTACCAGGGTCTGCTTCCCAGCTTATACTTCCCATTCCAAAAGCCTCCTAAAAGGAAATTTAGCTGCTTTACATCGTGATAGATATGTTTTTGGAAGCAGGCGTGCGGGCAACCCCCTTTGGATTGGGGACATCTTGGGCATTAATGGGTCTTGCTCCAATAGTCCACCACCAGCACATCTTCCAAGTGGGGCTTCAATACGGCGCCAAAGGCCTTATGGTCCGGATGGGGCAGATACACCTCACGATCGGCCTCACTTTTAAACGTTAGCAGAAATCCGTGGGTAAAGCCTTTGTCCAGTCCTTCCGGACTGTTGTTCAGCCCCCATTCGTAGTCCGCTATTTCAGGAATCTTGTTTGGCAGGGCCCCAAAGGCATCGGTCACTTTTTTGAGGTCGTCCTGGGAAGTGCCCGGTTTAAACTTAAAGAGTACCACGTGGCGTAGCACGGAATCTTGTGGCATGGCGGTGTCATTTTTGTTGGTGGCGGCATTGTTGCAAGAAGGGAGGGCCAGGGCCAGGCATCCCATCAGAAGAAACAGTATTGAATTTTTCATGGGTTTGTGGTTCTTTTTGGTTTCGTTCATGGGGGGGGGCTGTTTCGGGCCCGTGCCGGCGCGGCCCGGGGCCACGGGTAGGCCAAGGTACAAAAAGCGTTTTCATCGTTTTAGGGAGAAATGGTTTTTAAACTCCTTTCTAACCCCGTCCAGTTCATAGGCAATGGTAAACCAGTAGTCCGTGGCCGGTGCAGGGCTTCGGTTGGGATGGTTGCCGTCCCAGCCACTGTCATCACTGAACTGGTGGTACAACTGTCCGTAGCGGTCATAGATTTTTATGGTGGGCGAGGGGAGGTCCTCTATGCCCACAATGCGCCAAACATCATTGAAACCGTCACCGTTGGGGGTAAAGAAACGCGGGTAATCTATCACGAAAAATGGTTTGGTCTGCACGGTACAGCCTTCGGTGTCCTGTACAAGGGCCAAGTGCTCGCCCGGTGCAAGGTTGTCAAAGTCCGGATTTTCGGAAAAGGCCCCGTCATCCACGGCAAACAGGTAGTCACTGTCGCCCTCCACCTCAATGCGCACCCCATTGCTGCCCGAGAACAGTTCCGTGGTAAAGGCCACTTCAATGGCACTGGGCGGGCGCACCGGCAGTACTTGGGTGCCATAGGAGAACACGCAGCCAATGCGGGTACTGCTCACTTCCACCACATAGTCTCCGGGTTCCATTGCCACCAGTTCCCTATTGTTGGCGTTGGGGATCCGGTTTTCATCGGCCAGGGTGCCGCGGTACCACTGAAAAGTGAACTCATTGGCGTCCAGGCCCACATCCAGCACCGTAAAGGGTTCCAGTGCTGCGCCGTTCCCATCCAGGCAGATGACATAGGATTCTTCCAGGGTGGGGGCCACCTCCAGGGCTTGCACCGAAATGTTGAACGAGGCAATTTCATAACAACTGTCTCCGGAAGACAAGCGGGCGTGGATGGTTTCTGGTAGCAGCGTTCCGGGATAGGATGCAATGGTTTCTATGCGGTTCGCATTGGCCTCGGCCTCTGCCCGGGAGTTGAAAAAAGCTACTTCATAGATGCTGCGGTCCTGGGAGCCCAACATCCGTGCTGCGTTGGCACGGAAGTCAAAAAGTTCATTTCCATCGCCGTCCAAATCACAGGCCACAAGGTTCAAGGGCTGTTCGTCTATCCTGGGCGGGGCTATGTATTCCACGGCCACGGCCCCTGAAGAAATGCACAGGGCAGAGAAGACCACTTCCACCTCATAGTTGCCCGGGGCGTCCACGTTCAGGGTGGTCATGCCATTGTTGGCGGGCAATGGCTGCCCGTTTCGGGACCAGCGATAATCAATGGCGCCAATGGCAGTGGCATCCAGGGAGAGGTTCTCCCCAATGCAGAGCGGATTGTTGCTGGCCACCGTGCGGTCCTCGCCCAGATCTACATCAATGGAAAAGCTGCCTGCCTCAAGAAATACGGCCGAGTCCAGTTCGGAATCCAAGTTGTCCGCGATCACCAATTTAATGTTGTAGGTTTCCCCGGGAATTACCTCGCTTACCGCCTGCAGGCTCACCGTTTGCCCCTCGAACGATATGGCCGAATCGGCACCATTGGTGCCCGCGAAGAATTCCTCATTTCGCGGCCCGCAGGCATTGTCCACTCCGGGGCGTATGCTGGTGGCGCTCACCGCGCGGTTGGTGCCCGGTATCACGGCCAAGTTGGTGGCTTCCCCCGCGGCATCGGTGAGGATAAAGGCAAAGACATCGGAATAAATGCACTGGTACTCTGCCGAGTATTCTTCCGAGGCAAAGATGAAGTTGAAACTGATGCTGTTGGTGGTGGGCACAAAATCGAATTGGATGTACGAAGCGTTGAACAGGTTTCCCGTTCCCGTGGCACTTCTCAGGTCCAGATCGCCCGGCCAGCTGGGATTTATGCCCGAGCCAACGCGGTTGTTGGGGCCAATGGCGTTACGGGCGTTACCGGTGGAAAGGATAATGCCCTCCCGGTAGGGGAAACGGGTGTCATTGGCATTGAAATACCCTATTCCGTTGAATCCGAAGGCACTTCCGGTGGAAGCACTGTAATTGGAGGTCTCCGCACAACTGCTATTGATCAGCACATCTACCACCAATTCCTCAATGGAACGCGAGGTGTCCACCTCAAATTGACCCCTGATTACAAAGGATGCCCCCAATAAAAGAAAGATAAAAAGGAATGTTCTCATAGCTCTTCCGCTCCAGTACAAAAGAATTATCTGGGCGGGAGTGGAATATAATAAGTATTTTGCTCAAAAAAGGTTAAAGTTGGTGAGTTTCTTTAAATTGGGGTCGATCTGCCACCATGGGCAGGGGTCAAGTGGTTTTGGCCGGTTTGGCAACGGCAGTTTGTACGTGTTTCTTAAAAGGTGTGCCCCGGTATGCAGTTAGATGTGCTCTTGGCATTTTCCACCGCCACGGCGGCCTTGGCCATTTCCCCTGGGCCCGACAATATCTATGTGTTGATGCAGAGCGTGGTGCACGGCAAGCGCTTTGGAC
Organism: Maribacter aquimarinus; assembly: GCF_047345505.1. Taxonomy (NCBI): domain Bacteria; kingdom Pseudomonadati; phylum Bacteroidota; class Flavobacteriia; order Flavobacteriales; family Flavobacteriaceae; genus Maribacter; species Maribacter aquimarinus. Next base: position 86,748 of record NZ_JBLFEO010000009.1, read on the forward strand.
TGGCCACTGTGGCCGGTTTAATGACGGGCTGCCTGGTGCATACCACCCTGTTGGCCTTTGGGGTGTCTGCCCTTTTGAGACGGCACGAGGGATTCTTTTTTGTCATTACCCTTTTCGGGGCGACCTATCTGCTGTATCTGGCGGTTAACGTGTATCGGGAAAACAGGGGCATTGATATGGCAGGGGACGCCCTACCAAAGAAAACCCTTGTACAGCTGTTTAAACAGGGTTTTGTCATGAACGTGCTCAACCCCAAGGTCACCATCTTCTTTTTGGCCTTTTTCCCGGGCTTTTTGTTCAGTGATACGCTGGGAACCGTGGCCCAGTTCTATATCCTGGGCTTTCTGTTCATTGCGGTCTCCTCGGTGGTCTTTGGCGGCATAGCCCTCTTGTCCGGTGGGGTGTCGCGGTGGTTGTCCGGAAATTCCAAGGCGGCTTTTTTCTTGAAATGGATGCAGATCGTGGTCTTTGTGGGCATTGCACTTTACCTGCTGTCATCAAATAATTTATGGTAATTTTAGCCCATGATACAAGAGGGTATGCCCAAAGAAGTGAAGATCGTGGAATGTCCCCGGGATGCCATGCAGGGCATCAAGGCGTTTATTCCAACGGAGCAAAAGGTAGGCTACCTCCAGGCCCTGTTGGGCTGCGGTTTTGATACGTTGGATTTCGGGAGCTTTGTGTCCCCAAGGGCCATACCCCAAATGGTGGACACGGCCGCCGTGCTCTCCCAGCTGGACCTTTCCCGCACCAAGAGCAAGCTGTTGGCCATTGTGGCCAATGTACGTGGGGCCACTGAGGCCGTACGGCACCCGGAAATTGATTATCTGGGCTTCCCCTTTTCCATATCGGAGAACTTTCAGATGCGAAATACCCATAAGACCATTGCCCAATCCGAAGAAACCCTAAAGGAAATTTTTGATATTGCCCAAGAGGCCGGCAAGCAAGTGGTCACCTATATTTCGATGGGTTTTGGGAATCCCTATGGCGACCCCTGGAACGTGGAGATCGTGGGGGAGTGGACCGAGAAGTTGGCGGATATGGGGGCCAAGATCCTCTCCCTTTCCGATACCGTGGGCACCTCCGACGCAGAGACCATCCACTACTTGTTCTCCAATCTCATTCCCGCCTACCCCCACATAGAATTTGGTGCCCACTTGCACACCACCCCGGCCGGGTGGCACGAAAAGGTGGCCGCGGCCCATAAGGCCGGTTGCCACCGCTTCGATGGGGCCGTACAGGGATTTGGAGGTTGCCCCATGGCCAAGGACGAACTAACGGGGAACATGCCCACCGAAAAAATGCTCTCTTACTTCACGGAGCAAAAAGTGGATACAGGGGTGAACTGGCTGGTGTTCGAGGCGGCCTACAACAAGGCCTCCGAACTGTTTGGCACCTACCATTGATGGCCCTTCCCATCGAGGCCTTCTTAAGAAAGGGGGGGGTGCCAGACGGGAAAGCCCTAGCTTTCCAGCACTTCATCCAAAAAGCCGTTGAGCCGCAGTTGAAACAGGGCACCCTCCACCAATTCCCCAAGGAGTTGCAGTTCATTGGGGCTCACGGCAAAGGTGAGCTGGCCCATCGGGGTCTCCAGAAGCAATGCCCTGCAATCCATTTGTTGGGGGCAGGAAGGCCTTGGCAGGCCATGCCCCTTTGTTTTTTCAATTTCGGTGTAAAAGGTGCACAGTTCCTTTTTGGTGAGCAATAGGCCGGTGTCCCTGAACACCAATTGTATTTTGGGGCGCTCGGCCGTTTGCTGTCCCTTCCACAGAAAGGCAATGCCCAGGGCATTGTGGTGCAGGGTGTCTATATCGTTCAGCATCATCAGTTCAGTATAAAAGTGTAGTCTATTTCCCCGGGGTGCAACGGCCGATCATCGGGGTCTGGGCGTTCCTTGAAGAAAACCAAGGACTTCAGTTCCTCCAGTTCGTTACGGTTCAACAGTAGCTGCAGGTTCTGCTGTAGGGTGGCAACGGCAATTTTTCGTGGTGATGTACAGTTGCAATGTTGTTGCTCCCATGGGTCCGCATCGAGCTGCATTAAAAATTTACCAAAATGGTTCAACTCCTTTGCCGTGAACTCCAGGGCAAACTGCCCAAAGAGCAGGTGGTACATCTTGCACTCGCCGCAGTGGGCCATGCTGCCGTTTCTGGTTCGTTTCAATACATTTATATTTCTGCACATAACTATAGGGATATTTTTCCGAAAAACCCTTTTTCAGAGGGATTTCCTTGTTTTTGGGTTCAATAACAGTCCATTTTTAGTTGTTCACTGGCCTCAAAATCGCTCAAGGGTCGGTTCAGATGGGTTTTGCTGATGTCTTCCAGTACGGCCAGCACCTCGTTCTGCATGGCCAGGGATCCACAGATAAAAATCGGGCCACCGTCAGACAGGATATGGGCCATGAGCTCCTTGTTGTCCCGCACCAGTTCCTGTACATACTGCTTTTTGCCTTCCCGGGAATAGGCCACGTTCAGACTGCTCAGCTGTTCTTTTTTCTCTATGTCCAACAGCAGGTCCGCATACAGATCTAAGGAGCTTTTATTGCGCAGCCCCAGGAAACAGTGCACGGGGTTGCGCCCCTTGTTTTCGTGCAGCATGCCCAGGAACGGGGCAATGCCCGTGCCATTGGCGATCAATGCCACTGGTTTTTGGTGTTTGGGAAAATGGAATTCCGTATTTCTTTTGATGCGCACGTGCATTTCTTCTCGGGGCCGTAGCTCGCTGAGCTGCGGCGAGCAGACGCCCATTTCGTGTTTTTTAACGCTCAGGAGCATGTCCTTGCCTATCTTGGCAATGGAATAGAGCCGCTCTACCCCATCTTCGGGAATGATACCGGCCAAGTCGCCCGATTGAAAGCGCAGTTTCTCCTTTGGCCGCAGGCGCACCAGAAAGGTGTCGTCCGCGTTCAAATTGGTGCGCTCCACCACGGTAAAGGATTTGGACGTTGTCCTTTTCTTTTTAATGGCCTCGTCCTTAAGGAGCAGCGGGGTCTGTGTTTTTTTGCCCCATTGCTTGGCCCATTCGGAAAAAGCGCGTTTATCTTGATTATTGATCTTAAAGAGGGGCAAGGTGCGCTCAAAGCCGGCGGTTTGTAGCAGTTGGTCCACTTGTGTGGCAAAGGCACAATAGTCTGGGTAGCGGAGGGAGCCAAAGCCCACCACGGCATAGTGCATCCCGGCGGGCTGGGCCACGGTCTGCAATAGGGATGCAAATTTTCTGGCGTTGGTCGGGGCCTCGCCCGCACCATAGGTGGCGGTGAGCACCAGTAGTTTTTTGGCGTTTTCATAGGTGGTGTACTGGTTCAGCTCTGCAATGTGCACCTGTTTTCCCTGGGCCACCAAGGCCTTCCTCAATCTATGGGCAAACGCAAAGGTGGTTCCGGTTTCCGAGCCCACCAAAATCACGTGGTCCGCTTCCGAAATGGGCGTTTGTGGTGGTAAATGGGCACGGCCCTGGGTGCGCTTGCGCCACATCACGAACCCGGATTGGATAAAGTACAGGATGCCCATACTGGCCAATAAAAGCACCAGGGCCCAGGGCCATGCCCCTTGTCCCGTGTGCACGGCAACGCTCCAACGGGCGGCCAGGGTGGTAAACGGATAGGGCACCTCGCTGAGGATGGCCCCCGTATATTGGTGCACCCGAAGCTCCCGGTCCTTAAGTGCCAATTCAAAGTAGTCTTCCGGCATTTCTGAAAAGGGAAATGCAATGGTTCGCACTTCGCTCAGTGCCGTTTCCATGAAAAAGGGCACTTCCCATACATCCGTCGTCATATCCACTTCCGTGTCCACTTCCGCGGGCGTGTGCCGCGCTTGGGACTTTGGCAGCAGGGAAAACTGCTCGGCGGACAGGTACACCCCGCTGGCCGCGATAAGGACAATGGGCAGCAGCAACCACCTGCCCAAAACCACGTGATAGTACAGGGCCGCATGGTCTTTCTGTACTTTGGAAAACAGTTTAAGCGGACCGCCCTGCCGCTGCGCGATCAAAACGAGTCCGCTCACGGCAATGAGGCAGAGTAAAAAGGAGACCAGTCCCACAAAAAACCGGCCCACGCCCTTTAGAAAAAGGGAGCGATGCAGGTTGGTGGTCCATTGGTATATGGCGGCCCGTTTTTGGGGCGTTCCCAGGGCTTCTCCCGTTCTGGGATCCACATATAGGGTCTGGCCCTCACCGTCTTTGGTAACAACGGAGGCGATGACACCGTCATTGGCATCGACCTCGAGGGCAAGGACCTCCCCGTAGTTGGCCGTTAGGGCACGTACGGCCTCTCCAACGGAAATGTCATCCAGCGGGGCCGATCGGGGCGCTGCCCACGCCTCCTGCACCGGCTCCACCGCTAGGACAATGCCCGTGAGCGAGGCTATGATGAGAAAAAGGGAGGCCACGGCCGCCAAGGCAAGGTGACTGTACCTCCAAATGGAAATGGTCATAACTCAGGTTCAAGTTCAAGAATCAAGTTCCTTTGCGATCATCAAGCGTACACAGCAGTACATGAGCGTAAGTTTTGAGGGATTGAGCGTAAAGCAATAGGGCAAGCATCCAGTTTTATTTTTTTACTACCAACTACCAACTACCAACTGCCAACTACCAACTACCCACAACAGCCGTGCCTATTGGGCCATCATCCGTACGTATCTGATAAAGCCCTGTCCTTCTTTTTTGGCATTTAGGTTCTCCGTGGTCAGTTCAAACTCCACATCGCCTTCATAATACTCCTGATCCTCCACGGCCGATTCAAACCGAATGCGATACCCGGCATCGATTTTGTCTTGGGGTATTTTCAATACCGTCATGCTGCGTTCCCCTCCGGACACCGTAGCACCGGTTATGGCGTCCAATTCCGGTCTTCTTATCCCGTACACATTTTTCCACCATTGTTCTATGTCCCGGTACCACTCGTTGTCGTCCCCCTGCACGTAGAGCGTATCCTCATAATCGCCCTCCGCATTTAGGATGGAGACCACAATGTAGGCTCCCTCACCGGTATAGTTGGTGAGCTGAATCATGCATTTGTAGTTCACCGTTTCCACAGGGCGCATAAAGCCAGACAAGGCAAAAAGCCCTATCGCCATAAAAAGAATTTTCTTGATCATTAGTTTTATTTTGTGTTTGTTTTTTTATCACATCACATCACATCACATCACATCACATCACATCACATCACATCACATCAGCATCACAAATCTCAGCCCCAACATTAAAATCCAAGCAAACCTTACTTTAAAAATTCCAAGGCCACCCCGTGCTGCGTGAGCAGTTCATTCTCGCGGGCCAGGTCCCAGACCGATTCCTCAAAAGACGTTTTTGCCGTCTTGTCCGCGCCTTGGGCAATGAGGTATTTAAGAATGCGGTCGTCCTGGGCTTTCATTGCGGCCAGGTGGAGGGCGGTGTTGCCCTCCTTGTTCTTGGCGTTGATGTCCAGTTCAAAAGCCGCCAAGCGCTCTAGCAGGCTGAGGTTGTTTTTTTCCACGGCCAAATGGTACAGCGTGTTTCCCTTTTGCTGGGGCAGGCTCAGGTCCAGCCCATGTTCCTGCAAGAGCCGTAGTTTCTCCTCAAAGTTTTTGGGGTTCCGGGCGTCATAGGCGTTAAGCAGGTAATGGGCCAAAGTGTTGCCCTTGGTGTCCGTTGTGTGCACATTGGCCCCGTTGTCCAAAAGGAAACCTACCACATCCGGTGTGTTGCGGTTCACGGCCATGGCCAGGGCGGCGCGTCCGTTCTCATCTTGCAGGTTGATGTCCTTGACGTATTTGGCCAAAAACGCCACCACCTCCAGTGTATTGCTGTTGGCCGCGTTCATAAAGGGCGAGTCCCCGCCGCTGTCCTGTTGGTTCACATCCACGCCTTTGGAAATGAAGAACTCAAAAATGGGAAGTTCCCTGCTCCTGTAGGCAATGGCGTGCAAGGGGTTGCGTCCGCGTGCCCCAGTAACATTGGCCTGGACGCCCAAACTGTCCAAAAACAGGTAGGTCTCCAGGCCGTTCTGGGTGTTGCGCGTACCTTGGCTGGCCAGTAGCATGGCATTGCCCCCGTGTTTGTTGGTGACCTTGGGATCCCGTCCCTTGGCCAAGAGCTGCTTCAGGAAATCTTGCTTGCCCCCTTTGGCGGCATAAAGAAAAAGGTCGTTTCCGTCCTTGTCCGTCGCCGTGGGATTCAGTCCCTTTTCCTGGAAATACTGCACTAGGCCGTAATCTTCCATAAAGGGGGCCGCCAACAAAAGGGCATTGGCCCCGTTGTTGGTGGTTCCTTGGATATCTGCACCGTGCTCCAGCAGAAAATTGTACAGGGCCACATTGGTCTGACCGCCCGCGGCCGCAAAGTTAAGCACCGAATAGCCGTGGCTGTCTTCCATATTGGCCTTGGCGCCGCGATCTACCAGATACTGCATCATCTCCAAATTGCCGGTGTAGGCGGCCCAAAAGATATAGGTGCGGCCGTCATGCGTCAGCTTGTCCACCGCATTGCCCTCCATGTTCAGTAGGTGTTCAATGGTGGCATTGTCCATTTTTTCCAGTAAGGCGTAGGTCACGGCATCGAACATATTGCCGTTCAGTTCCGTGGCATTGTTACCGGCCGCAATGTCGCGTTCCACCTGGGCCAAGCTGGGGTTGTCCTTCCAATAGGAACGTTCCAAGAAAACGTTCTCCTGGGCCAAGGCTGGGCCAAAAGTGAGCCATAACAAAGTAAGGCCTAAATAAAAGTGGGCTGTTTTCATCTTGAGAAGGCTTAGCAGTAATTTAATTGCCACTTGTGGAGGCCGTTCCCGGCGTTTTTACAAAGGACGCTATGATGGTGGCAATCTCCTTCTTTTTCTGGACCTCGTCCGCAAACAGATGTTTGTAGAGCACTTTATTGTCCACTTTCTCTTCCAGCACCAAGTCTTGGTTGCGCTCAAAGACCGTGTCCCAGACCTTGCGTACCGTGGCCCATTTCTTTTCTTCTTTCTGCCACCAATCTGCCGCTGCCTGGCAACGCGCATCGGGCACCCTTACGTAGGTATTGTAGCCTTTTTCCATGGCCAGCACCACATCTTCCTCGCCATCCTTTCTTATGATCTTGGCATTGTCCTGATCGTGGATCCAACCGTTGTCGGTGATTTCCTGTCGGTTGCCGCGTAGGGTAATGTTGTAGTCGCCACGGGTGGTGTACTCCCTTCTTGGCAGTGGGGCGGGCGTGGTGTTTTCCCAATAGCTCTTGCCGTCCACGTGCACCCAGGAGGCAGTGCCCTCATAGCGGGGGCTATCATCCACCTGAAAGACTTTTTGCGTCCACTGGCCACTTACCTCCTCGGGGTTCTTTTTGGTGTAGGTCCACTCATTGTCCCCGTTGTACATGTACAGGTCCGTGTTCTGGTACAGCCAGTCCTGGCGCCAGTGCTTTACGATCATCGGTTTTGCGGGGTTGCCCACCTGAAGGATGTGCTGGATGACAATTTTGTCGTCCTTGTCCGTGACCAATTGGGCCCACTCCAGGCCTTTGTCCACCTTGGTCTTGGAGGGCTTGTAGAGCGAATCATTGCTGTAGTTGAAGGTTTCGGCGAAGTTGAAGGTGACCTCATAGCAACCGCACATGTCTTTTATGGCCGCTGCATCCTGGGCCTTTTTGTCTTTTTGTGCAACACCCTGCACGCCAATGGTAGCGCAGAGCAGTGAAGATAAAATCAGTTTTTTCATCATAATGTACTTAAGGGTGAAACATTTTTTTCGGCTCCAAAAATATGAAATTTATTTAGACTGGTTTAAAATAAACTATATATTTGCCAAAAATTTATCATTAATGAGTCTAAATAAGGCTGTTTTTATGCTGTTGGTGGCCCTTTTTTCTTCCTTTGCCCGGTCGCAGTCCGGTAATGCGGAGAAAAGGGACAGCCTGCTCACCCAGGACTTGGATGAGGTGGTGGTAACGGCCACGCGGACCGTACGCCAACTGTCTTCCCTGCCGCTGCCCGTGACCCTGATTCCCCAAGAGCAGATCGCCAGAACGGGCGTTACCCGGCTCAATGAGATATTGAGCGAGCAGACGGGGATTGTCATGACCCCCGATGCCACCATTGGCGGTGGGGAAGGGGTGCAGATACAAGGGATAGCATCAGATTATGTACTGGTGCTCATAGATGGGGTGCCCGTGGTGGGGCGCAGTTCCGGAAATTTGGATTTGAGCCGATTTGCCATTGGTAACATCAAACAGATCGAGGTGGTCAAAGGCCCGTCCAGCAGTCTTTTTGGCTCCGAAGCCCTGGGTGGCGTCATCAACATCATCACCGAAAAACCTACATCTGAGGCCATTACCGGGCACGTGGGGCACCGCGCGGCATCCTTTAACAACCAAAACAGCAATTTTAGCCTCAATCAGCGTCGAGAAAACTTTGGCTACTCCCTTTTTGTAGATCGAATGAGCTCGGACGGCTTTGATCTGGCCACGGGCGACAACGGGCAGACCGTGAACCCCTTTGTGAACCATACCCTTAATGGCAGGTTGTTTTTTGATGTTTCCGATAAGGCCAAACTCTTTGCCTCCGGGCGCTATTTTGCCCAAGAGTTCAACGTGGCGCCCAGCACGGCAGAGGAACAGGATGCCAACGCCCATTTGCGCTTGGACCACGATGCCTCCGGAAAAGTGAATTGGCAGTACGAACTTTACTACACCCGCTATGTGACCAACGAGCAGACCGTAGATCCCATTGACAATGCCATTTTAATGGACAATGATTTTAACCAACAACTGCTGCGGCCAGAGATACGCTATAACCGCCGCTTTGGGGAGCGCAACACCATGACCTTGGGCCTGGGCTACAATTGGGAGACCCTGGACCGTTCCCTTTTTGCGGAGCAGGTCACCTTTGACTCCCAATACCTGTTTGCCCAGTACGATTTTGTCCCCATGGAAAAGATGAACGTCATTGTGGGGGCCAGGTTCGATAATCATTCCGAATACAATTCGCAACTGAGCCCCAAGCTCTCTGCCCGGTACAATTTTAGCGATCATTTTGCCGTAAAGGCTTCCGTGGGCAGCGGCTTCAAGGCACCCGATTTTAGGCAGCTCTACCTGGACTTTACCAATGTGGCCGGTGGGGGCTATTCGGTCTTTGGAAAAGATGTGGAGGCCGCGGGCATACAGCGTTTGTTGGACAATGGCGAGATCGCCAACCTGGTGGTGGACCCGGCCGACCTCGGGGCGCGTCTGGATGCCGAGAGTTCCGTGGGCTATAACCTGGGCGCCAGCTTTAAAAAAGGGAAACTCTCCACCGACATCAATTTTTTCAGGAACGATTTTAGAAACCTTATAGATACCCAGATCTTGGCCTCCCGCACCAACGGGCAGAACGTTTTTGGCTACATCAACCGGGAGCGCGTCTATACCCAGGGCGCCGAGCTGGATGTAAAATACCGCATCAATCAGCATTTGAACCTTGCCATGGGCTACCAATTGCTTTATGCCTTTGATAAGGACAAGGAAGCGGCCGTGGAGGCGGGCACCGAGTTTGCGCGCGATCCCCAGACCTTGGAGACCATTCGTTTGGCCAGGGGCGATTATTTTGGACTCGAGAACCGCTCCCGGCACACCTTCAATGCCAAAGTGTTCTACGAAGTGCCCAAGTGGGATGCCAATGCCAACCTCAGGGTGGTGTACCGCAGTCGGTTTGGGCTCACGGACCGCAACGGAAATGGGTTGTTGGACCCCTGGGACAATTCCTTTGTGGACGGTTACGCCCTGGTGAACCTGGCCTTGGGCAAGACCTTCTACAAAAAATACGAAGTGCGCCTTGGGGCCAACAATTTGTTGGACTTTACCGGGGAAAACCCCTTGGCGGCGCAGGGAACCCAAGTGCGGGTAAACCCCGGAATACAATTTTTTACACGTTTAAACATTCAATTCTAAAATTAAAATTACCACTATGAAAACTACATTGAAAATGTTTGCTTTGTTCTTTGCCCTTTTTGCCTTTGTGGCCTGTGACGATGACGATGGGGGAGACCCATCCCAAAACTTCAGGGTCACCGCAGTGGCACCGGAATCGGCCACAGTGGGCACCGAAATTACCATAAGCGGAACCGATTTCCCCACCGATCAAGCGCGGGTATCCGTTACCGTGGGCGGTGCCACGGCCAGCATCAGTTCTCTTAGCAGTACCCAAATTGTGGTGACCGTGCCCCAGGGGGCGGTGAGCGGGGCCGTGAGCGTGAGCGTGGACGGCAACGCAAAGACCACCACCAATGAGTTTACCGTGCTCTCCGACCTGGTGAGCGCCCGGGCAGAGAACATTGCCGCACCACAGACCGGTGGGCAGGGACAGCCCGTGGGCGGGCCCTTTACCAAGTTTAGCTTTGAGACCGGGGAGGTCACCGATAGCGAGACGGAATGGGACATTGCCTTTAGGGGCACCACCATTGCCGTGAACGGGGGCACCGTGACCGGTACCGCCGAAGAGCCCGCCCGTAACGGCGAGGGAGGCGCCGCGATTGTGGATGGTATTTTTGACGAGCTTACCTCGGCCGAGGGCATCACCTTTGCCCAGGATGCCGATGCGGCCTTTGCCATCCCCACGGGGAGCGACAATGGGTGGTACAACTACAATTTCCAGACCAACTTGGTCACCCCCATACCCGGCAAGATCCTGGTGTTCCGCACCCATGACGGAAAAGTGGCCAAAGTGGAGATCTTGAGCTATTACCAGGATGCACCGGCCAACCCGGACGGATTCGCGGACCCCTCCCGTTTCTACACCTTCAATTATGTGTACAATCCCAATGAGGGGGAAGTGGCGCTACAGTAGGTCTGGGCAACCCAAAAGTTTGGCGATGCTGTGTGTGGCCCACCCATCGCCACGGTTCGGTTGCGACCGGAATTGGTATTCAAAAAAAATATTATACTTATTTAGATTGATTAAAAATAATTGAATACCTTTGTTTAGGAACCGAATCAGGGGTGTTTTGGCGGGCCCTATGACAGGTATGCCCACTCCGCCATTCGGCTTCCGATTTGTTTGAGTTAGTTAGTTTGAGTGGCCGGGCACGGTTTAACGTGCCCGGTTTTTTTTAAAGTTGCAAAAAACCACTAAAAATGAAAAAAATCTCTTTTTTAAACCTGTTCCTCTGGCTAGGTTTGGCCGGTTATGCACAGTCTTCCATCACCGGCACGGTGGTGGACGATGGCGGAGCACCGCTGCGTGGTGCCAGTATCGTGCTGGCCCAGGGAAAAGGAACCACGACCGATGCCCAGGGTCAATACCTTTTGGCTTCTTTGGAAGAGGGGTCATACGCCGTTACCGTATCCTACATCGGCTTTCTTGCACAGACCAAATATGTGAACCTGGCCCAAGGACAAACCGCTGTTCTGGATTTTACCCTGAACCAGGCCACCGAAGAGCTGCAGCCCGTTGAAATCATTGGACGAAGGGAGACCGGCTATAAAAACACCGTGTCCTACTCGGCCACCAAGTCGGCCGCTCCCGTCAAGGAGGTGCCCACCACCATCAATTTTGTGACCAAGGAGCTGGCACTGGACCAAGCCGCCTTTACCTTGAACGATGTGGTAAAGAACGTGAGCGGGGTAAACCAGTTCAGTTTTTACAATGATATTTCCATTCGCGGATTTCGGGTGGCGGGCCAGCGAAACTCCGGTAATCTGGTAAACGGCATGCGCGCTTTTACCAGTTTTTGGAGTCCGCAATTAATACCCCATATTGAGCGGGTGGAGGTGATAAAGGGTCCCGCCTCGGCCCTGTTTGGCAATGCATCCCCCGGGGGCACGATCAATAGGGTCACCAAAAAGCCCTTGCGGGAAGAGCGGCAGTCCATCACCGCATCCGTGGGCAGTTTCAATACTTTCCGGACACTGGCCGATTTTACGGGGCCCATGACCAAGGACAACACCTTGTTGTACCGCCTGAACATAGGCTACGAGAACACGGATGGTTTTAGGGACCTGCAATTTGGTCGTAATCTGGTGCTGGCACCATCCTTTTCCTTTTTGCCCACCGAAGATACCCGCCTTAATTTTGATATTGTATACCAGGACTCACAAGGGCGGCTGGATCGGGGTCAGGCGGTGTTTGGCAACGGCGATTTAAATTCCACTCCCATTACCAAATCGCTCAGCGCGGCAAACGATTTCTTGGACGAGATCAATTTGACCGCCACCGTGAGCCTTCAGCATAACTTTACCGACAACATCACCTTTAATAGTGTGTACATGCGCTCTTCCTATGACGAAGACCTCTTGGAGCACCGAACTTCCAACCGTTTTGCCGCTCTCGGGGATGGCGGTATCGATGAGGAGAGCGTGGCCATGCGGGTGTTCATCCGCAAAAGGGCTTGGGACAATAACAGCTTCAATAATTATTTCAATTTTGATTTTGATTTGGGAGATGTGAGCAACAAACTGTTGGTGGGCCATGATTATTTTCAACAGGAGTTACAGCCTGGGGGCTCCCAATTGGAAGCGCGCAGTTATCTGTTGCAGAACGGTGGTGCCACCAATGTCTTCAACCCGGACAATATAGACGACTATGTCTTGGACGCCAACGGCAACCCGGCCACCAATGTGGGGCATTTCAACCTAACGTCTCCCACCGCCAATGGCCTAAGGGATATGAGCGACTACGTGTACCGCACCCGAACCTTTGGCCAGTTTTTGCAACGCTCCCATGGGGTATATCTACAGAACCAGGCAGAGTTTGGCAACTTTAAATTCCTTGTGGGGCTGCGCCAAGAATTTTTCAGGGATTTCATCAACTACAACAGCGAAACGGAGGAAACCCTGGAACAACAGGCCTTCTTGCCCCGGGTGGGCCTGGTCTATACCCTTAACGAGAACGTGAACCTCTACGGAACTTGGGTACAGGGCTATCAGCCCCAAAGCGCAGCGGATATCATCAACCCCGATGCTGGGGGTCCGTTTGACCCCTTGGTGAGCGAATTGTTTGAAGTGGGAGCCAAATCCGATTGGTTCAATGGCAGGCTCAACGCCTCCCTGGCTTTTTACCTGCTTACCCAAAATGGAGAGCTTTACAACGCGGACGATGCCACCAACCCGGATCGTCTGGTGCAGATCGGCGAAGAGGAGGCCAAGGGCTTTGAATTGGATATCTCTGGGAGCATCACCCAAAATTGGAGCCTGGTGGCCGGTTATGCCTTTAATGATGCAACGTTCACGGAAAGCGATGACCCAGCGGAGATCGGAAGGCAAAAGCCCAACGCCCCGAGGCATATGGCCAATGTCTGGACCAAGTACATTTTGAGTGAAGGACGCTATAAAGGGCTGGGCTTTGGCCTGGGCTACAATTATGTGGCCGAGCGGTTCGGCTCCATCGTGGCCAGTAACGCCAACCCCACCGAATTTCCCGCCTACGGTCTTTTCGATGCCGCCTTGTACTATAATTTGAACAAGGTGCAGATACAGCTCAATTTCAACAATGTGTTCAACAAGACACACTGGGTTGGGGGGTATGATTTTATCCGTGCTTTTCCAGGGGCTCCAAGAAATATCATGACCACCGTATCCTATACTTTCTAATGGGATGAAGGTCAATAAAAAGATCTTTTTCAAGATTCATGGGTGGATCGGCATCCGGTTGAGCATACTATTTTTTATAGTATGCTTTTCCGGTACCCTGGCCACCCTGAGCCATGAGATGGATTGGTTGTTCATCCCGGCCATAAGGGCCGTGCCCCAACCGGAACTGGCTTCCCGTAACCTCATCATGGATAATTTCAGGAAGGCGCATCCCACCGGCGAGGTCACTTTTTGGTTGCGCACGGACGAGCCCTACCTCTGCGACATCATTTACAAGGAAGAGGGCGGGCAACGTACCTACGTATTCGCCAACCCCTATACCGGCGCCATTCAAGGTAAGGCACAGCTCACCTTTCAGCGTTTTTTCAGGGACTTGCACTACTTCCTTTTTGTACCCTTTCAAATAGGGCATTTTACCGTGCTCATTTTTGGTTTTTTATTGCTCATTTCGCTCATTACCGCCCTTGTGTTTTATAAACAATGGTGGCGAAAGCTGTTTGAACTGAAAATGGGCAACGGCCCCTTGGTGTTCTTTAGGAGCCTGCACCGATTGGTGGGCGTTTGGTCCGTTCCCTTTACGCTGCTGTTCTCCATTACCGGTATCTGGTATTTTATGGAGCGGGCCAATGTGGCCGGGGTGGGCGATTTGGGCAACCCTCCTGTACCGGTGGTGGCGTCTTTGAAAGAAGGTGTCCAAGCCACGGATGATGCCGCTAAAATTGATTATGATCGTGCCGTGGCCTTGGCCAAGCGGGAAATTCCCGGCTTGGTGGTAGGCGATATTTCACCCAAAAGAGGGGAGGCCGGACTTATCTACTTAACGGGCAAAAGTGATGTGCCCTTGGTGCGGCAACGTGCCAATAGGGTGTACATAGACCCAACCACCTACCAGGTGGTGTCCAGCCAAAATGCCAAGGATATAGGCATGGTGCGCTACCTCAATGACATTGCCGATCCGCTGCACTTTGGCAATTTTGGCGGCCTGCCCACCAAAATCATTTGGTTTTTCTTTGGCCTGGGAATTTCCGGGCTTGTACTTACTGGAATATGGATCACGGCAAAACGAAAGGCCATTAAAAGAAAAAAGGACAACAAGCCCATCATGGGCGGGTGGCGGTACGTCAATTGGGGCTTCTTGGCCCTTATGTTGGGTTTTATGTATTACTTCCTGTTCAATAGGTACAGCATCTCCCTCACCGCCTTCGCCACCATTACCGCGGGATGGCTTCTGTTTGTTTTTGGCTGCCACTACCTTTTTGTGCATCAGATGGAAAAAAGTGTTCAAAAGGCGTTGAAAAAAAATTAAACGATCTTTTACGGGTTTTCGGCAATGCATCACAGGGATTGGCCTACCCCTCCGAAAAACAATCAAACCTTATTTAGATTTATTAAAAATAATTTTGAGGTTCCCTTTTTTCGGTCTAATTTTGGCCGCTTAACCTATTCCATACAATTAAAATGACTCTAAAAATGAAAAAGTACCTTTTACCGCTTTCCGTAGCCTTGGCGCTCACCTTTGTGGCCTGTGATGATGAGGATAACAACGATGTCGAAGCGGCCACCTGTTTTGACAATGTCCAAAACGGGGATGAGACCGGTGTGGATTGCGGCGGTATCTGCACGCCCTGTGAAGTGGGGGTGGAAGCTCCGGACACCTATGTTTTTGAGCGTGACGGTGAGAACACCGTGAGCTTTTCAGGACAGACCACCCGCTTGGCCATGGGCGGAGAACTGGGCAGCGCCCTAAAGGATACCGACAAAAGCGCAGCCGAAATTCTGGCCATGTTTGCCCATGAGGAAGGGGCGGACAATTTCTCCGATGCCGACCTCAACGCTTCCGGAAAGAACATCAAGAGCAAAACCGCAGCGTCCAGGGATTTTTTCTCGGCCAATGCCACCGATCAAGCACTGATCAGGGCAGATTTTGAGACCTGGATCCAGACCCAGGTCACCGAGGTGTACCCCAATTGGAACACGGCGGCCTCCGCCGGGGTTGCGGGCCAATTGCCAGATGGTTCTTCCACCCGCTACGTCAATGCACAGGGATTGGAATACAATCAAATGGTGATCAAAGGACTGATCGGGGCCTTGGTCGCGGATCAGACCCTGAACAATTATTTGAGCCCCGCCGTTTTGGATGAGGCAGACAACCGCGCCAACAACGATGGGAATGTGGTGGCCACCGACAAGGCCTATACCACCATGGAGCACAAATGGGACGAGGCCTACGGCTATGTTTACGGACTCAATGCCAATGCGGCCGATCCCAACGCCGATCTGGGCGCGGATGAGTTCCTGAACAAATACATTGGTAGGGTAGAGGGCGATGACGATTTTGCCGGAATTGCCCAGGAAATTTTTGATGCCTTTAAACTGGGCCGTGCCGCCATCGTGGCCAAGGATTACGAGCTGCGCGATGCCCAAGCGGACATCATAAGGCAAAAGATATCGGAGATCATAGGCATCAGGGCGGTGTACTACCTGCAACAGGCAAAGCCCTCCCTGACCCAAGAAAATCCTGCTTATGGTACCGCCTTCCATGACCTTTCGGAAGGCTACGGGTTCATCTACAGCCTACAGTTTACCCGCAAACCGGGAACCGATGCCCCCTACTTTACCAAAACAGAGGTGGACGGGCTGCTGGCCGACCTTTTGGGCGATGGGGAGAACGGACTCTGGGATGTGACCACCGCTACCCTGGATGCCATTTCCGAGACCATAGCCGAACGCTTTGAGTTCACTTTGGCGGAGGCCGCGGAGTAGCCGCCAAGAGCAGAAAAGATTAACAAAAAAAGGCAGCCTGTTCTTAGGTCGGGACAGACTGCTTTTTTACTTTTGCGTTTATTTGGAATTGATTAAAATAAAAATGGCCGAAGGGTATCCGGACGTAACAGCCATCGCCCGGCACCCTTGGACCTCAAAATACCGTTTTTCCCATGCTTAAAAAGAGTTTTGTAGCCCTGCTGTTCCTTGGCCTGCTCTGGGCCTGTAGCACAGATAGTGAAAATGGACCGGACAATGCCCCCGGGGAGGCCACCTTTGATCGGGCCCCGCTCCTGACCAATTGGGCGGACAATATCATCATTCCCTCCTACGAGGCTTTTTTGGCCCAATTGGCCGATCTCAACGGGGCTTTTGAAACCTTCGAGGCCAATGCCAATGCAGACAATCTTGTGGCCCTGAGGTCCGCTTGGGCAGCCGCCTACACCAGTTGGCAACGGGTCTCCATGTTCGAAATTGGCCCTGCGGAATCCGTTGGGCTGCGCCTCAATGTCAACATCTATCCCACGGACAGTGAAAAGATAGCCGGCCACATCGCCTCGGGGAACTATGATCTCTCCCTTTCCTCCAACCGCGATGCCAAGGGCTTTCCGGCCCTGGACTGGTTGATCAATGGTTTGGCAGAGGACGATGCCGCCATCTTGGGCAAGTACACCGGCGAGGACCGTGAGGCCACCCTGGCCTACACCGCTGCCGTCCTGGAGGACATGACCATGCTCACCACCAATGTCCTCAATGAGTGGAAAGACAATTATCGCGATACTTTTGTGGCCAATGACGGGGCCTCGGCCACGGCTTCCGTGGACCGTTTCGTGAACGACTATATTTTTTATTACGAGAAATTTCTGAGGGCCGGTAAGATGGGCATTCCGCTGGGAGTGTTTTCCGGCACTGCCCTGCCCAGCCACGTGGAGGCCTATTATGACGAGGAACTTTCCAACGCCCTGTTCTTGGAAGGTCTGGATGCCGTTCAGGATTTCTTCAATGGTCGGCACACGGGCTCCAGCGGTCAGGGGGAGAGTCTGGCCTCTTACCTGGACGCCCTGAACACGGTAAAGGATGGCGAGGACCTGGCGGCCATCATCAACGAACAGTTCAATGCCGCACGCAGCTCGGTTACAGGTCTGGCCCCGTTCAAGCAAGAGATCCAGGACAATGCCACCCCCACCAACATGCTGTTGGCCTATGACGAGGTGCAGAAGGCCGTGCCCCTCTTAAAGGTGGACATGGTCTCGGCCATGAGCATCAGTATTGATTTTGTGGATGCCGATGGCGATTAGCGCATGAACACCTTTGTAAGAAGATATGTGAACGCTCCTGTGGAGGCCGCCCCTTTGGCGGTATTTCGCATTTTATTTGGTGTGATGATGCTCTTGGGCATCGTGCGCTTTTGGAGCTACGGCTGGATCGATAAGTTGTACCTGCAGCCCAAATTTTCCTTTTCTTATTTCGGGTTCGAATGGGTGAAGCCCTTGGGGCCCTATACCTATCTCCTTTTTGCCCTTTGTGGCCTGGCCGCCATTTTCGTGGCCCTGGGCTACCGCTATAAATGGGCCATCCTGGTTTTTTTCCTAAGTTTCACCTACATAGAGCTCATGGACAAGACCACCTACCTGAACCACTATTATTTTATTAGTGTCCTGTCTCTGCTGATGGTTTTTTTGCCCGCCAACGCCTACTTTTCCCTGGACGCGCACCGCAACCCAAAAATGGCCCACCAATACGTACCGGCCTGGACCATAAACAGTATAAAGGTATTGTTGGGCATTGTCTATTTTTATGCCGGTTTGGCCAAGCTGAACTCGGACTGGCTCGTGGAGGCCATGCCCCTAAAGATCTGGTTGCCCAGTAAGTTCGGCATGCCGTTGCTGGGCCATTGGTTGTCCCAGGAATGGGTGGCCTACGCCTTTAGCTGGTCCGGTGCCCTCTACGACCTGGCCATACCCTTTTTGCTCCTTTACAAAAAGACCCGTGGGCCGGCCTTTGTGCTCGTGGTGGTGTTTCACTTGCTCACCCGGGTCCTCTTTCCCATTGGTATGTTTCCCTACATCATGATCGTCTCCACCCTCATCTTTTTTGATGCTGGGCTGCACCATAACATCCTTCGTGGTCTGGCCGGGGTGTTTCACTGGTCCAAGGCCTCCTTTGACAACGGTAAGACCTTGATGGTCAAAAAATCCCACGGCACCCGGCTCAAGCACACTTTCTTGATGGGGTTCTTTGCGGTGCAGCTGCTCTTTCCCTTTAGGTACCTGCTCTACCCCGGGGAGCTTTTTTGGACCGAACAGGGCTATCGCTTTTCCTGGCGGGTCATGTTGATGGAGAAATCGGGCTACGCCCAGTTCAAGGTGGTGAACGGACAAACGGGAAAGTGGTTCTATGTGGACAATGCCGATTTCCTGACCCCCTTCCAAGAAAAACAAATGGCGTTTCAGCCAGATTTCATCCTGGAATATGCCCACTACCTCAAGGAGCATTTTGAAAAGGACGGCCACAAGGAGGTAGCAGTGTACGTGGACTGCCAGGTGAGCCTCAACGGAAGGCTCAGCACCACCTTCATAGACCCGGACGTGGATTTGGCCCGGGAAAAAGAGTCATTTGAACATAAAGATTGGATCATACCCTTCAACGATGAGATCAAAGGCATTTAAGTTTTGGGCCTTGTGGGCCATGGCCCTCCCCTTGTGGGGGCAAGTTACCATAACCGGCACCGTACAGGACGCCCAGGGCGGCCCCATACCCTTTGCAGAGGTCTATTTAAGGGAAGTACAGCGCTTGGAGACCACCGATGAGAACGGGCAGTTCACCTTTAACAACCTCCCTGGGGGCAAATACACCGTGGTGGCCTTTTCCTATGGCTACGAAGTGCTGGAGAAACAGCTCTTGTTCAACGATGCCTTTACCGTGACCTTGACCTTGGAGGCCCTGCGGGCCCAGGAGCTTTCCGAGGTGGTGCTCTCCCAGAAACGGGAAGCCGTCTTTGCCCTGAAACAGCTGAAGAAAGTGGAGGGAACCGCCATTTATGCCGGCAAAAAGACCGAGGTGGTGCTCTTGGAGGGCATTACCGGGAATCTGGCGGCGAACAACCCCCGGCAGATCTACGCCCAGGTGGTGGGCCTCAATATTTATGACAATGGCGATGCCGGCCTACAGCTAAACATTGGGGGCAGGGGGCTGGACCCCAACCGTACCGCCAATTTCAATACCCGGCAGAACGGCTATGACATCAGCGCCGATGTACTGGGCTACCCGGAGAGCTATTACACCCCGCCGGCCGAGGCCCTTGAAGAGATCCAAGTGGTCCGGGGGGCGGCCTCGCTGCAATATGGCACCCAGTTTGGTGGGCTGGTGAACTTTAAGTTCAAACGGCCGGTGGCCAACAAGAAATTGGAATGGACCACCAGGCAGACCTTGGGGTCTTTTGATCTCCGTACCAGCTTTAACAGCCTTAGTGGTACCGTGGGCAAGTTTAGCTACTACACCTACTTCAACTACAAGGACGGAAACGGGTTTAGGCCCAATTCCAATTTCAACAGTCGCAATTATTTTGCCCATTTGGGGTATCAGCTGGCCGAGAACACCAAGCTCACCTTGGAGACCACCTTTCTCAATTATCTGGCCAAACAGCCCGGCGGACTCACGGACGCCCAGTTTCTGGAAGACCCCACCTTTAGCAATAGGGACCGGAATTGGTTCGATGTGGACTGGAAACTCTATTCCCTCCGTTTGGACCATAGCTTTTCTTCCAAGACAGATTTTAGTCTCAACATTTTTGGATTGGATGCCTCCCGAAGTGCCCTGGGCTTCAGGACCAACCGTGTGTCCCAACCGGATGATGTCGCTGAACCACGGGAACTCTTGGTGGACAATTTTCAGAATTGGGGGGCAGAGACGCGCCTGCTCACCCGCTATGGTTTGGGGAAATCGGAGTCGGCCCTGTTGTTGGGCGCCAAGATCTACCAGACCAACAACGACCAAAGGCAGGGACCCGGTACCGCGGCGGGCAATGCCAATTTCAATTTTGCCGACGCCCAGTTTCCCAATTACGAGCGGCAGTCGCAGTTTGACTTTCCCAACTTCAACCTGGCCTTTTTTGGGGAGAACATCTTCAACATCACACCAAAACTGACCCTTACGCCCGGATTTAGATTGGAGCACATAAAGACGGAAAGTCTGGGGAGCTTCCGCAACGTGGTGTTGGACCTGGCCGGAAACCCCTTGCTAAACCAAGAGGTCCAGGACAACCGTACCTTTGACCGCACCTTCTTGCTCCTAGGGCTCGGGGCCTCCTATAAATTGGCGCCCAGTGTGGAACTCTATGGCAATTTTTCCCAGAACTACCGTTCGGTGACCTTTAGTGACATTCGCGTGGTAAATCCTTCCTTTCAAATAGACGAGAACATCTCCGATGAAGATGGCTTTACGGCAGATATCGGTGCCAGGGGCCGTTTCAAGGATGTTTTTTCCTATGATGCCAGTATTTTTGGGCTCTTGTACGATAATCGTTTGGGCGAGGTGCTCAAGAGCGAAACCAGGGTGAACGCCGCCGGCGAGCTCGTGGAGACGGGCCGCACTGTGCGGTTCCGGGGCAATATAGGCACCGCTTTTATGTACGGATTGGAAAGTTTTGGAAATTGGAGCCTCAAGGAGACTTTTTTCCCAGCACTTGAAAAACTGAAGATGAACCATTTTGTGAACCTCGCCCTGACCCGATCGGAGTACCTATCTTCCGAAGAGAACAATGTGGAGGGCAACCAAGTGGAGTTCATTCCCGAGCTCAATTTGCGCACCGGCCTCAACTTTGGCTATGGCAACCTTTTGGGCAGTTTGCAGTACACCTACCTCTCTACCCAGTTCACGGACGCCACCAATGCACCACAGGACGTACGGGACAACCAGCGGGGCATAGAGGGCGCCATCCCGGCCTACGATATTTTGGACCTGTCCTTTTCCTATACCTATGAAAAGTGGAAGCTGGAGGCGGGCATAAACAACCTTATGGACAACAGCTACTTTACGCGCAGGGCCACGGGCTATCCGGGCCCGGGCATCATACCCGCCCAGCCCAGGACCTTTTACACCACCTTGCAGCTCAAGCTCTGAGTGTGGCCACGGGTGCAAGAAAACCAATAATAATGCTTACTTTTGCACGCAATTAATCCTTAATTGCCATGCAAGCCCACCTCAATAAAATTCTCGGCGAAGGCCTTACCTATGATGATGTTCTCTTGGTGCCCGCCTATTCCGAGGTCCTCCCCAGGGAGGTGAACATCACCTCTAAATTTACACGCAACATTACCATTAACGTGCCCATTGTCTCGGCGGCCATGGATACCGTGACAGAGAGCAGAATGGCCATTGCCATTGCCCAGGAAGGCGGTATAGGCGTACTGCACAAGAACATGACCATTGAGCAGCAGGCCTTGAAGGTGCGCAAGGTGAAACGTGCCGAGAGCGGCATGATCATGGATCCCGTGACCCTGCCCCTGGATTCCCTGGTGAAAGATGCCAAGGCCAACATGAAGGAGTACAGCATTGGGGGCATCCCCATTGTGGACGGGGCGGGCAAGCTGTTGGGCATTGTGACCAACAGGGACCTCAGGTTCGAAAAAAACAACGAACGGCCCATTTCCGAGGTCATGACCTCGGAGAACTTGGTCACCGTGGGCGAGGGGACCTCCCTGGAACAGGCAGAGGACATTCTTCAGGAGAACAAGATCGAGAAGCTTCCCGTGGTGGATGCGAACAATGTATTGGTGGGCCTCATCACCTTTCGGGACATCACCAAGCTCACCCAAAAGCCCATTGCCAACAAGGACCAGTACGGCAGGTTGCGGGTGGCGGCGGCCCTTGGCGTTACCGGTGATGCCGTGGACCGTGCCGCCGCACTGGTCAGCGCCGGAGTGGATGCCGTGGTCATTGACACCGCCCACGGACATACCAAGGGTGTGGTGGCCGTGCTGCAAGAAGTAAAGCGAAAATTCCCGGATCTGGATGTGATCGTGGGCAATATTGCCACCGCCGAAGCCGCAAAGTATTTGGTAAATGCCGGTGCAGATGCCGTTAAGGTGGGCATTGGGCCCGGATCCATTTGCACCACCCGTGTGGTGGCCGGCGTTGGGTTCCCACAGTTTTCTGCCGTATTGGAAGTGGCCGCGGCCATCAAGGGTTCCGGGGTGCCCGTCATTGCCGATGGGGGCATCCGCTACACCGGAGACATCCCCAAGGCCATTGCCGCCGGGGCCGATACCGTGATGTTGGGATCGCTCCTGGCGGGCACAAAGGAATCTCCCGGGGAGACCATCATCTACGAAGGGCGAAAATTCAAGACCTACCGGGGCATGGGCTCTGTGGAAGCGATGAAGCACGGATCAAAGGACCGTTATTTCCAAGATGTGGAAGACGATATAAAGAAGTTGGTGCCCGAGGGCATTGTGGGCCGTGTGCCCTACAAGGGCGATCTGTACGAGAGCATCCACCAGTTCATTGGGGGGCTCAGGGCCGGTATGGGCTATTGTGGCGCCAAGGACATTGCCACGCTCAAGGAGACGGGCAGATTTGTGAAGATCACCGCCAGCGGCATCAATGAAAGCCACCCTCATGATGTCACCATAACCAAGGAAAGCCCCAATTACAGCAGGTAAAGGGCAGGTTCCAAGCACGGGCCATTGCCGTGAGCTACTTTTTTTTGGTATATTCGGGCACCCGCATCCTTGTGGTGCCATGATTTTTCAATCGGTTTTTTTAACCCCTTGATGGACTACGACCAAAAAGACAGTGATTATTTTAAGCACGAAAGGCCAGAAATGTTGGCCCTGATGCCCAAAACCTGCAACACCCTATTGGACGTGGGCTGTGGTGAAGGCACTTTTGCCCGGCAGATCAAGGAAAGCCACGGGGCCGAGGTCTGGGGCATTGAACTGATGGAGGGTCCGGGGAAAAGGGCCGAAGAAGTGTTGGACAAGGTCTTTATTGGATCGTGCACCTCTTTTTTAAAGGAATTGCCAGCTGGGTATTTCGAGGTCATCTATTGCAACGATGTGCTGGAGCACTTGGAGGATCCCTATTCTTTTTTGGATGGGTTAAAATCAAAGTTGGCCCCGAACGGGGTGATCATCAGCTCCATTCCAAATATTCGCTACCATAGTGCATTTAAGAAAATTGTGCTTCAAAAGAAGTTTGAATATGAGCGCCACGGCATCTTTGACAAGACCCACCTACGTTTTTTTACCCAGAGCAGTATTGCCAAGATGTACACCGATCTGGGCTTCCAGATCATAAGCCATAGCGGCATTAACAAGACCAGGTCCTTGAAGCCCTACCTGTACAATATTCCTTTTCTTTTCACGGCAATGGACATGTGCTACCTTCAATTTGCGACTGTGGCCACCCTAAAGGACAGCGGATCCAGGGCCTGACCTGGCCAGAACGGCCACTACTTGTGCCTGGGCCCCTGGGCATGTTGTTGGAATGCGAACAAGCGCTGGTAAATGAGCTCGGTTTTATGGCCATTGCCAAATACGACTGAAGATAGGGTCAAAAATACCGTCACAAGAATTGTTGGTTTTCCAGATGTTTTGGCATCCATCACCCATAGTTTCTTTTACGGGTCACGGTATTTTTCCAAGGCCCGTGGCGAAGATTTTGTGATTAATGCCTTACCTTACCCTGTGTTAACCAGATATCCAACCAAAAAATATGGAACTAAAAATTGAAAATCTCAGCAAGACCTATTCCAATGGTGTCCATGCCCTAAAGGGCATTGATCTTACCATTCCCAGCGGCATGTTTGGCCTTTTGGGCCCCAACGGTGCCGGCAAGTCCTCCTTGATGCGCACTTTGGCCACCCTGCAACAGGCAGACACCGGTACGGTGACCTTGGGAGATATCGATGTGCTCAACGAGAAGGAGAAAGTACGGCAACTATTGGGCTACCTGCCCCAGGAATTTGGGGTCTATCCCAAGGTGAGTTCCTATGCCATGTTGGATCACATTGCCTCCCTCAAGGGCGTTACCGGCAAGGGGGAGCGGAAAGACCTGGTGGCCTCCCTGTTGAACAAGACCAACCTGTGGCACGTTAGGAACAAGAGCCTTGGCACCTACTCCGGGGGCATGAAACAGCGCTTTGGCATAGCACAGGCCCTTATCGGCGAGCCCAAATTGATCATTGTGGATGAGCCCACGGCCGGCCTGGATCCCACGGAGCGGGTACGTTTTCACAACTTGCTCAGTGAAATTGGAGAGAACACCATTGTTATCCTGTCCACCCATATCGTGGAGGACATTTCCAACCTGTGCAACAACATGGCCATTATCTGTTTGGGCGAGGTGGTGGCCAAGGGCCATCCGGCGGCATTGACGGAGAAGGTAAGGAACCGCATCTGGAAAAAGGCGATAGAAAAGGCGGAGTTGGAGGCTTATCAAGAGGAAATGACCGTCATTTCCACGCATCTAAAGGCGGGCAAGACGGTGATACATGTGCTGAGCGACGATCAACCGGATAATACCTTTGCCGCAAGCACCGCCAATTTGGAAGACGTGTATTTTGCGGAGATCACCGCCCGTATGGCAACCATTACAACCTAGGCACTTCGCCCCAACTAAAAACCGACCAGATGTTCAAGGAAATCTTTTTGTTTGAAATAAAATACCGTATAAAGCGTCCGGCCACCTGGGCATATTTTGGCATCCTCTTCTTGTTTGGCCTTTTTGTGGCCATTGGTGACAATGGTCCTTCTTCGGAAAAGGTGTTTGTGAACGGTCCCGCGGCCATTGCCAATGTCTTGGCCACGATCAGTATTTTCTCCATCATGATCGCCAGCGCCATTATGGGCGTTCCGGTGTACCGGGATATTGAGCATAAAACGGACAACTATTTTTTCTCCTTCCCCATCTCGGAAAAAGGATATCTCCTGGGAAGGTACCTGGGCTCCTTGACCATACTGTTCTTGGTGAGCCTGGGCCTGCAGTTGGGGCTCATCATAGGATCTTTCATAGGGCCGTTCGCGGGCTATGCGGAGCCGGATCGTTATACTTTTTTCGATCTTTGGTACTATGTGCAGCCCACCTTGGCCCTGTACTGGGTAAACCTCTTTTTTGCGGGCACCATTTTCTTTGCCCTGGTGAGCCTTACCAAAAGGGTCATGCTGGCGTATGCCGGGGGAGCCATCTTGTTCATTGCCTATTTGGTGACCCTCACCCTGACCCAGGACATTGAGAACAAGACATTGACCAGCCTGCTGGATCCTTTTGGACTCACGGGCCTGAACAATATCGTGGAGTATTGGACCCCTGAGGAACAAAACACCCAATTGGTGCCCTTGGAGGGCAATCTGTTGTGGAATCGGTTGCTCTGGACGGGAATGGCGATCCTCTTGTTCCTGTTCACTTTTTTCCGGTTTAACTTTCAATCTTTTTTGACCAAGAACTTTAAGGGCAAAAAGAAGAAAACCGTTCAGGACAAGGTGAAGGCCGGTGCCGCACTGACGCCCATTCCCAGCGTTACCAAGGTCTTTGGCGCCGTGCCCAATCTCAAATTGCTCCTTAGGTTGGCGGTGATGGAGTTTAAGAACATCTTTTCAGATAACTTTTTTAAGGCCATTCTGATCGCGGCCGTGGCCTTCCTGTTCTTTGATGGCTGGTTCGGCGCCCCCATCTATGGTACCCCTTCCCTGCCCTTAACCTATTACATGCTGGAGGTAAAGGATTTTACCTACATTATCCTGGTCTTTGTGCTCATTGTCTTTATGACGGGAGAAGTGCTGCACAGGGAATGTGGGGTAAAGTACGACCAGATCTTTGGATCACTGCCCATTCCCAATAGGGTGGTGTACGGGGCCAAATTTCTGGCCCTGGTCATGATCAGTTTTGTTTTGGTGAACATGGTGTTGGTGAGCGGGATGCTGAATCAGGTGCTCAAGGGCTATTTCAATTTTGAATTTGGCATGTACTTTACGGACCTGTACCTATTTGAATTCCCCAAGTACATCAGTTTTGTCATGCTGGCCTTTTTTGTGCATTCGGTGGTCACCAAAAAATTTCTGGGCCACGTGGTGGCCATAGCCATTTGGGTGCTGTTGTTTGGCATAAACACCCTGGCCGAGGTGGACAATAACCTGTATCTGTACAGTTACGCTCCGGGTTATACCATTTCCGATATGAATGGATTTGGCCACTTTACAACCGCCCTGCTCTGGTTCAAGGGGTACTGGCTGGCTTTTGGTGCAGTGCTCACCTTGATCGGTTACCTGTTCTGGAAGCGCGGCACGGACACGGGGGCAAAAGCACGCCTCCAGTTGGCCAAGAGCCGCATGAACCTAAGGACCGGGTTGCTGTTGGGCGCCTTCTTTCTGGCCTTTCTGGGGGCCGGCATCTACATTAATTACAACACCAAGACCATCAACAACTACCGGACGCGGGAAACGGCTACCATTGGCAGGGCCAATTATGAGAAGGAGTTGAATCAATATGACAGGATCGCCCAACCAAAAGTGGTGGATATCATATTGACGGCAGACCTCTTCCCAGAAGAACGCAAAGCCAAGTTAAACTCCGTCTTTACCTTGACCAACAAGACCGGTGAGGCCATTCCCGCCCTGCATTTAAATTGGGGGCCGGAAGGTCTGTTGAAAAAGGAGCTGAATGATTTTACCATTGCCGGAAAAGCGCCACGCCTGGAAAAGGAATACAAGGAATATGGCTATCAGATATATGCTTTTGAACCACCGTTGCAGCCAGGGGACACCTTGGTGATGACGCTGGATGTATCGGCCTTTTATGACGGATTTCCCAACGAGGGCTCCGGATCGTCACTGGTGCAAAACGGTACGTTCATGAACGATGGCTTCTTCCCATCCTTTGGCTACAGCGCCCAGGGAGAGCTGAGCAGTGATCAAGATCGGAAAAAATACGATTTGCCGGTGAAGGATTACCAACTCCCCGAACAGACCGATGCCTGGGGCACCTCCAATCTGCTCTTTAACGATGATGCGGATTACATCACCTTCCAAGGAACGGTGAGCACCACACCGGACCAGATTGCCGTGCTGCCCGGGTACCTTACCAAGGAGTGGGAAGAGAACGGGCGCAAATACTACACCTATGAGATGGAGGGCGAAATGGATTTTTTCTACAACATTTCCTCTGCCCAATATGCGGTGCACAGGGAGGTTTGGACATCCGGGGAAGGCACACCGGTGAACATAGAGATTTTTCACCACCCCACACATACCTATAACCTGGATCGTTTTGTGAACGGGGTTAAAAGATCCATGGATTATTTCACCAAAAATTTTGGACCCTACCAATACCGGCAGATCCGAATTCTGGAATTTCCCAGATACTCCACCTTTGCCCAATCCTTTCCCAATACGGTGCCTTTTGCAGAGAGCTTTGGTTGGGTGGGCGACTTTAGTGACCCCAATGACCTGGATTATGTGTTTACCGTGACCTCGCACGAGGTGGCCCACCAGTGGTGGGGGCATCAGATAACACCATCGGCCACCAGGGGTGCCAACCAGATATCCGAGACCATGGCCGAATACGCTTCCTTAATGGTGATGAAAAAGGAGTATGGAGTGGATGCCATGCAGCGCTTTCTAAAGGAAGAACTAGATCGTTACCTTAGGGGGCGTGCCAATGAAAGCAAGTTTGAGAAAACCTTGTTGGACAATGACACACAGGCCTATGTGTGGTACCGAAAAGGGGGGCTCGTGCTCTATGCGCTCCAAGACCTGGTGGGAGAGGAGGCGCTTAACCAACAGTTCAAGGCCTATATGGAAGCGGCAAAATTTAGGCCAAACCCACCCTTTACCACCACCAATGAATGGTACAAGTACATGCAAATGGCCACACCGGATAGCTTAAGGTACTATTTAGAGGACAGTTTTGAGAAAATCACCCTGTATTCCAACAAAGCGGAAGCGGCCAGGTACAAAGAAAACACGGACGGGACCTTTACCGTTGAGGTGGATATAGAAAGTGCCAAGACCCATTATGACGGCCTGGGCAAAACACTCGCCACGCCCGAGCGGCCCAATCTTTTGGAAATTGGCGTGTTTGAAAGCGATACCACCAATGCCAAGGGGCTTACCGTAAAACGCCCTTTGGCCCTTGAAAGAATATGGGTTTCCCCGGGGGCAAGCACCCACACGTTCACGGTGGACAGGATGCCCGTAAAAGCCGGTATTGACCCTTACAATAAAATGATGGACCGCATTCCAGACGATAACCTGATCACGGTAGAGGCAGAGGATAATTAGTGCCAGGTTGCAAGCACCCATAAAAAAGCCCCAATCTTATGGGGCTTTTTTTATGGGTGTCTCTTTGTGTCCTTTGTAATGGAAAACCTGGTATCGCCCAGCTGCGGACGATTTATTTTGTTTGAAGCAGGGCGTGAAAGGAACCTATGGTATTGGGTCACTTTAAAGCGGGAAATGATATGATATCATTTTGCCCCTGAATAGGTCTTCCAATCCTTTTCCTTGTAAATGTCATCGCCAAAATAGCGGGCAATGTTCAGGAAGGGTTCTGGTTTTTGATATCCCGGTACCGGGGACAGCATGTTCATCTCCTCGTCCAGAAAGATGGTGGTGGGGTAGCTGAGCCTGTTCTGCATCAGTGCAGCGGCCAGTTCGTGATAGCCCTTTCTTCCAGAGGGGACAAATTTAAAGGTCTGTCCTTTGAATTCAATGGGTTCCTTGCCTTCGCCATCCAACTTCACCATATAAAACTTTTCCTGCATGTATTGGGCCACCTCGGCGTTTTGAAAGGTGTCCTTGTCCATCTTCTTGCACCATCCGCACCAATCGGTATAGACATCAATAAAGACCTTTTTGGGATTCTCTTCCGTATCTGCCAGTGCCACGGCCTCTTCAAAGGAAAGCCACTGCACCTCTTGCGCGGGCAAGACTGCAACCATGAACAGCATGGTCACGGCGGCGCAAAGGGTCTTGAGGTAATTGGGATGTGTGTTCATAAGATGTCTTTCCTAAAGGGGGTACAAAGTCTGTTCCAAAGCTAACGATTTTTTTGTGCGTTTATTTTACGGTGGCGGTTTCGGCCTGCCCAAAGAGCTCCGGCACGTCCACTTGGTGCTTTATGAGATCTTCAAAAGTCTCCCTTTCCCGTATTAAAACGGCCTTGCCCTCATGCCACAGCACCTCGGCCGGCCTAAACCTGGAATTGTAGTTGCTGGCCATGGTAAAGCAGTAGGCCCCTGCGTTCTTAAAGCACAGGATGTCTCCTTCCGTGATTTCGGAGATGCGCCTGTTACTCGCAAAGGTGTCCGTTTCGCAAATGTAGCCCACCACGGAATAGTAGCGTTCGCGGCCCTTGGGGTTGGAGATGTTCACGATCTCGTGGTTGGAACCGTAGAGCATGGGGCGTATAAGGTGGTTAAACCCGGAATCTACGCTGGCAAACACCGTGGAGGTGGTCTGCTTTACCACGTTAACGCGCGCCAGGAAGAACCCGGCCTCGCTCACCAAGAATTTTCCCGGCTCAAAGGCCAGGGTAAGGTCCCTGCCGTACTCCGCACAGAATGCGTTGAACCGGCTGCCCAGTTTTTTGCCCAGTTCCTCCACATTGGTCTCTATGTCCCCTTCTTTGTAGGGCACTTTAAAGCCACTGCCAAAATCAATGAATTCCAGATGGGGGAAGTTCTTTGCGGTCTCAAAGAGGATTTCCGAAGCATATAGAAAGACATCTATGTCCAAAATATCGCTTCCGGTGTGCATGTGAATACCGTTGATGTTCATTTGAGTGAGTTCCACGATGCGCAAAAGGTGGGGGATCTGGTGGATGCTGATGCCAAATTTGGAGTCAATGTGCCCCACCGATATGTTGGAGTTTCCGCCCGCCATCACATGCGGATTGATCCGTATGCACACCGGCGTGTCCGGATGCTTGCTGCCAAACTGTTCCAATATGGACAGGTTGTCTATGTTGATGCGCACGCCCAAGGCCGCCGCCTCCTCTATTTCCTCTAAGGACACCCCGTTGGGGGTAAAGATGATGGACTCCGGGTCAAAACCGGCCATAAGTCCCAATTGCACCTCCTGGATGGACACCGTGTCCAAACCACTGCCCAAACTGTTCATGAGCCGCAATATGCTTAGGTTGGACAAGGCCTTGGCCGCATAGTTCAACTTCAATTGCTTTACCGAACCAAAGGCCTTGGTGAGGCGTTTGTACTGCGCGCTTATTTTCGCGGAATCATAAACATAAACGGGATCCCCATAGGTGGCCGCTATTTGCAAGAGGTCGGACGATTTCATAAAAACGTGATTTTCAAACAAAATTAACTTTCACGGCTGGCATGGGCAAGAAAAAGCGGCACAAAACAAATAATGAAACAAAAAGTTACAAATAAAACATTTTGTTTGCTCAACAAAGGTTGTTTCATTTTCCCGTACATTGTATTTTAGGGCCATGAAGATACCCTTGTTTCCATTGGCCAGCATTTTTTTTCCCGGCGAGACCGTGCCGCTGCACATTTTTGAGCCCCGTTACAAAGACCTGATTCGGGACTGCCGTGAAGAGGCCATCACCTTTGGCATTCCGGTGGTGATCCGGGGCACCATGGAATACGGCACCGAAGTGCAGTTGGTGGAAGTGGTGAACACCTATGAAGGTGGGGAAATGGACGTGGTCTGTGTGGCACGCCAAGTCTTTAGGTTGCGGAGTTTTGAGAACCAGATGGACGATAAGGCCTACGGTGGCGGGCTTGTGCAATTTTTGGAATACGATTTTGTGGCGGACGAAGGCCTAAAGAACGAGGTCATCCAAAGCATTGGTTCCCTGTACCGCATGATGGAGGTGCCCTTTACGGACATTGATGCGGAAGTCTTCACCAGTTTTACTTTGGCCCATAAAATGGGCCTGTCCTTTGAGCAGGAATACGAGCTGTTGCAGATGTCCAAAGAGCAGAACCGGCTGCTGTACCTTAAAAAACACCTACAGACCACCATTGCCGTACTGGCCGAAGTGGAGCGGACCAAAAAGGCCATAGAGCTCAACGGGCACTTCAAGAATTTTGATCCCTTGGATTTTAAGGATCTTTCCTTTTAGCGCGGGCACGGTCTTTTGGTTTGCCCTGGCACCGTTTTTGGCCCGCGGAGCGGCTTTCTTTGCATATACATCAGATATTTGCCCCTACTTTGTTATTTTTGCAGCACTAAAAACAAATCAGCATAACATATGAACCTTCACGAATATCAAGGAAAAGAAATATTGGCCAGCTTTGGCGTTAGGATTCAGCGCGGCATTGTGGCCCAGAATGCGGATGAGGCCGTTGCTGCGGCCAAGAAACTTACCGAAGAGACGGGCACGGGCTGGCACGTGATCAAGGCCCAAGTGCACGCCGGAGGCCGCGGAAAGGGCGGTGGCGTAAAATTGGCCAAGAACTTGAAGGAAGTGGAGGCCCTTGCCGGGCAGATCATTGGGATGGACCTGATCACCCCACAGACCTCTGCCGAGGGTAAAAGGGTACACCAGGTATTGGTGGCAGAAGACGTGTACTACCCGGGAGACAGTGAGACCAGTGAGTTTTACATGTCCGTGCTCCTGAACCGTGCCACGGGCCGCAACATGATCATGTACTCCACCGAAGGGGGCATGGACATTGAGGAAGTGGCAGAGCACACACCACATCTTATCTTTACCGAAGAAATAGACCCTGCCGTGGGCCTCATGCCCTTCCAGGCGAGAAAGGTGGCCTTTAATCTGGGCCTTTCCGGCAAGGCGTTCAAAGAAATGACCAAATTTGTCTCTGCCCTTTACAAGGCCTATGTGGAGAGCGACAGCAGCATGTTCGAGATCAATCCCGTGCTAAAGACCTCAGATGACTTGATCATGGCCGTGGATGCCAAGGTCACCATAGACGACAATGCCCTTTACCGCAGAAAACAATATGCCGAAATGCGCGACCTGCGCGAGGAGAACCCCATTGAGGTGGAAGCCCGTGAAGTGGGCCTCAACTATGTGGACCTGGATGGCAACGTGGGCTGTATGGTAAACGGCGCCGGATTGGCCATGGCCACCATGGACCTCATTAAGATGGCCGGTGGAGAGCCTGCCAACTTCTTGGACGTGGGCGGTACAGCCGATGCCAAAAGGGTGGAGGAAGCCTTCCGCATCATTCTCAAGGACGATGCCGTAAAGGCCATACTCATCAATATCTTTGGGGGTATCGTGCGCTGCGACCGTGTGGCCCAGGGTGTGGTGGATGCCTACAAGAACATGGGCGATGCCATTAAGGTGCCCATCATTGTGCGCTTGCAGGGCACCAATGCCGAACTGGCCAAGGAAATCATTGACAACTCCGGTCTGGCCGTGCATTCTGCCGTACAGTTCCAGGAAGCTGCCGATAAGGTAAAGGAGGTGCTGGCATAAGCACTTCCCATCATATGTAAGGAAAAGGGGCGTTGCAGTGGCAGCGCCCCTTTTTTTTGTATCCGTTGCCAAGCAGGTGGCCACCGGTGGGGACAACGGTCTTGAGCCCATTTTCCGTTCACTTTGGCCCTTAGTGTGTGCCTCCCTTGTTTTTGGTGAATGGGCCGTTGGGCCCCCGCCTTTCCACAAGGGCCCGTTTCCCAGGATTTTAGGGACATAATACCATTTCCCAATTGAAAATAAGCCGATAAATGGCTCCTTTTTACGCCCTACTTCAAAATAAAAATAAGCCGTAGCTCGGCTATGCCTGATTTTCCTTTTTCGCAGGCCAAAAAAATAATTCCATTTCTATGGCTGCATTTCAAACGAGAACTGGCATAAATGTTAAAATTCCACAGATTGTGTAACACTTTGCCCGGTCTGGCGTCTTTTAAGTGAATCATCATCAATCAATCATTAATCAGGTTTCGCAAAACAATGGACCATCATCCATCGAAACCACAAAACGAACATCTCATGAAAAAAATGCGTGTACTGGCCCTTGGGCTAATGTTGTTGTTCAGTGCCGGCAGCTTTGCCAATGCCAACTTTCCCTCGCCCGATGGCACCCTCTCGGAGCAAATTGCGAAACTGTTGTCCCAGAATCCCTTTTCCGAATTAAAGAAGGAGGTAACCGCCCAGGTGCGCTTTACCTTGAACAGGGAAGGTGAGATCGTGGTGCTGTCCGTGACCAGCGACCAAGAGGATATGGCTGCCTTTGTCAAGAGCCGCCTAAACTATCAGAAGGTGGTCATTGCCCAGGTGGAAGAGGGAAAACTGTACACCGTGCCGGTGCGCATTGCCCCGTAGGTATTTTTTTTGAATTGGCTGGGAAATCCTGGGCGCTAAGGTGCTCAGGATTTTTTTTTGTTCTTGTAGTTCACTTTGGGCAGTGCCGGATCAACGTTTTTCCGTTGTTGCGACCTAAAGGAGGGCTTGGCCTTGGGCTGTATGGGTTGGTGTAGGCCCAAGAGCACCTCGCCCGGGTTTTTGGGCCTTTCCTTGCTGCCCCTGAGGAAGATCACCAGCCCGTTCAGGAAATTGCGGAGCACTTGATCGCCGCATTCCATGTAATTGGGGTGGTCCTCATTTCTAAAAAAGGCGCCGAGCTCACTTTTGGACATATTGAAGTCCACCAATTTTAGGATGTCCACAATATGGTCATCCCTGAGTTTTAGGGCAACACGTAGCTTTTTAAGGATATCGTTGTTGGTCATGGGCCTTATTTTGGTGCAAGGTATCATTATTTCATAAAAACTAAGGCCTTCCCGCATACTATCAACGCCATTTTTCAGTTATCTACCCAGTCCCTCTTCTTCAAATCTTAAGTAAGGTATGAGCTCCCACAAGGAAAAACTGAGTATTCTGTCCGAAATGATCGCCTTTGCCAAGGTGGACAATACGGTGAAGCAGAGCGAGTACGACTTTCTGTTCAACGTGGCGCAGCAGCTGAAGGTGACCAAAAAGGAATTCGACGCCCTTTTCAAAGAAGCGGCAGAACATGTGGTTCCCCCATCACAAGGCGCCCGTCTGGTGCAATTTCATAGGCTGATCCTGTTGATGAACGTGGACCGTATCCAAACCCTTACGGAGATCAGGAGATTGCACGATATTGGGCTGGGAATGGGGCTGCCCCCTTCCGCCATTGGCCAAGTACTCTCCATAATGCACGAATACCCCAACAACATGGTGCCTCCGGGCGTGATCATCAATATCTTCAAGGCCCATTACAATTAGGGCCAAGCGTCACCAAGCCCAAGGCCTCCCTACACACTGACGCCTTGAACGCGCTGGGCGGCCGTGACCGGCGACCATCGCCTACAGGGATGGCGCCCAACCCAGTGCCCTGGCCCCTCGTTGGCTTGGCCTGGAATGCCCTTCCCAAGACCCATACTGGTAAAACGCAGTAGAATGAATTCCCCGAGCCTGAAGGCCTTTCCTTCAGGGTTCATGGCCTGGAGACGTCCGGCAGGACACGAATAAGCACAAATAAACGACAAAATGACAGGTATCTTGGTCAAAATAGCGTCAAAATGACATATTTATGGAAAGGGTACGGGAATTGCCTATTATGGTTTGAAACAAAGTATAACAATAAAAACATCATATTATGAACTTGATAAAAAGAAACGATTTGCTCTTCCCACAGTTGATGAACGAAATGTTTGCCCCTGATTGGTTTGGCGGCAAAGACCATTTTAATGCGCTGCCTCCCGTTAACATCAAGGAGGACGACCACGGCTTTTCCCTTTCCCTCTCCGTACCGGGCAGGGTCAAGGACGATTTTAACATAGAGGTGGACGATCATGTGCTCACCATTTCCACCGAGGTGAAAGAGGAGCATACCGAGACTGAAGGGAAATTTACCCGAAGGGAGTTTGGGGTAACCGCCTTCAAAAGGAGCTTTACGTTGCCCGAAACCGTGAACGAGGAAGGCATTGAAGCAACTTATGAAAATGGGATCTTGCACTTTAGTTTGCCCAAGAAGGAAGAGGCCCTTCCCAAGCCCAAAAGAATGATTGAACTTTCGTAAGTGAATTTAGGTTGATTGGTTGGTTTGATGCCCCGGAAAAGTCCGGGGCATTTTTTTGTGGCCATACTTTTTGGACCGCGCTCTTTTTTGGGTTGGGGTGGGTTTTTGCCCAGCATTTTTTTTTATGATTTGGGGCGATGGCCCAACAAGCTCCATCCACTCCTTTTTCAGGTGGCCATATTTTTTGTGGTGTTGGTTTTTGTGTCCGATCGGGGGAGGTGATGTTCGAACGTTTTGATGGGCATTGGATGGGCAACAATTTTGGATTTGAGATGGTTTCCAGTAAAGGTGGTCCGCCATTTTTTCACGGGGCTCTTTTTTCTTTGGTAGGGTAGGTGGGTGCACTTGGGATCCGCGCCGATCCCTTGGTCAATGCATCCAAAAAAAGTGATTGCACCTTCAGAAAAAAAGAGTAGCTTGCCCTTGCAAAACGGATGACTTTTTATCTTCCTTGCGCGTTTTTCAAGAAGGTTTGCAAAGATGACCTGGGGCGGGCGCCCTTTATGGGAGGCAGGGTTCCAAAAGTATGTTTTAGATTCTTTTTTCTTGAATAAGCATCTTTTAGACTAGTCTAAAAAAATAAAATTAAATTTTGATTTCCAGTATTTTATACTTTTTTATGTTAAAAAATGGTTTAAGTGAAGTCCGTTTGGGGGCGCTCAGGTGGTTCAGCGCGGTTTTAGCCCTCAATCCTGTTCTTGCAACCGTTTAATCTCATCCCTTAGTTGGGCTGCCTGCATAAAGTCCAGTTCCTTGGCCGCCTTTTCCATGGCCTTTCTTTTTTCTCGGATCAGCTTCTCTATCTCACCTTTGGTCATGTACTCCAATTCCGGTTCTGCCGCCCTCATTTCTTCCTTTTCAAAGTGGTAGGTAGATACTGAGTTTTTGGCCAGGGCGCTGTCCAGACTCTTGTTCAGGGCCTGGGGGACAATGTTGTTTTTGGTGTTGTACTCGATCTGTTTTTCCCTACGGTAATTGGTTTCGTCAATGGTCTTTTGCATGCTCTCCGTGACGGTGTCCGCATACATGATGGCCTTCCCGTTCAGGTGTCTTGCGGCACGGCCAACGGTCTGGGTCAGCGATCGGTTGCTGCGCAAAAAACCTTCTTTGTCTGCATCCAGAATGGCCACCAGGGACACCTCCGGCAAGTCCAATCCTTCTCGCAGTAGGTTTACCCCAATGAGCACATCAAAGATGCCCTTTCTAAGGTCTTGCATGATCTCCACCCGTTCCAACGTATCCACATCGCTATGGATGTAACGGCACCTTATGTTTATCCGATCTAGGTACTTTGCCAGTTCCTCTGCCATACGCTTGGTCAGGGTGGTCACCAAGGTGCGTTCATCCTTTTCCACCCGCTGTTGCATCTCTTCCACCAGGTCGTCTATTTGGTTCAGGCTGGGGCGCACCTCAATGATGGGGTCCAACAGCCCTGTAGGGCGTATCACTTGCTCCACGTACACGCCTTGGCTCAGTTGCAGTTCATAATCCGCCGGGGTGGCGCTCACGTAGAGCACTTGGTTCTGCAGGGCTTCAAACTCCTCAAATTTCAGGGGGCGGTTGTCCATCGCCGCGGGGAGTCTAAAGCCATATTCCACCAGGTTCTCCTTACGGGAGCGATCCCCGCCGTACATGGCGTGCACTTGGGGTACGGTCACATGGCTCTCATCGATCACCATCAAATAATCGTCCGGAAAATAATCCAACAAACAAAAGGGTCTGGTTCCCGGCTCGCGGCCATCCAGGTACCTGGAGTAGTTTTCTATACCGGAGCAATAGCCCAGTTCACGGATCATCTCCAGGTCAAAATTGGTACGTTCCTCCAAGCGCTTCGCCTCCAAGGGCTTTCCTATTTCCTTGAAATAGTCAACCTGCTTTACCAAGTCGTCCTGGATGTTGTGTATGGCGTTCTGCAAGACGTCCTGGGAGGTCACGAACATATTGGCCGGGTAAATGTTCAGGTTTTCATAGACCTCAAGGACGTTGTTGTTAAAGGGATCAAAAGCTTCTATCTCTTCTATTTCATCCCCAAAAAAATGAATGCGGAAGGCGTGATCGGCATAACTGGGAAACACATCCACCACATCTCCCTTTACCCTGAAGTTTCCGTTTCTAAAATCGGCCGTGGTGCGGGAGTAAAGGCTCTGTACCAACTGGTGCAGCAGTTTGGTCCTGGCAATGACCTGGTCCTTGTGTATGGAGATAACGTTCTTTTGGAACTCCACCGGGTTGCCAATACCGTAGAGGCAAGAAACGGAGGCCACCACCAGCACGTCCCGTCTGCCCGATAACAGGGAAGAAGTGGCGCTGAGGCGCAGTTTCTCAATGTCCTCGTTAATGGAGAGGTCCTTCTCTATGTACACCCCACTGGTGGGAATGTAGGCCTCGGGTTGGTAATAATCGTAGTAGGACACAAAATACTCCACGGCATTCTCCGGGAAGAACTGCTTAAACTCGGAATAGAGCTGTGCCGCCAAGGTCTTGTTGTGTGCCAGTACCAAGGTGGGCCGCTGCACCGTTTCAATGACATTGGCCACGGTAAAGGTCTTGCCGGAACCGGTTACCCCGAGGAGGGTCTGGTACTTTTCCTTTTGGGCAATGCCCTGGCTCAATTCCTTGATGGCATTGGGCTGGTCCCCGGTGGGCTTAAACTCGGATACTACTTTGAACTTCATACCACAAAAATAGCAAACCGGGGCCGTGTTTGGCAATGGTATGGCATCTTTGGTGGGCCCTATGGGCCAATGGGGCCAGATTTCCATATCCCCTGGCCAAAATGCGCCCCATAACAAAGGCCCTTGGTTTGTTGCCAAGGCCCTTGGTTTAACCACGGAGGAGGTTGTTCATAAAAGGGCAACAACTGGAAAAAGCGATGATTCTGATGAAATCGTGGGGTGATGCTGAGCTGTACTGCCTTGGTCGATGAGATCTCAATTTTCCAGCGGCTTCTCCAGAACTGATATAGGGTCATTTTTCGGCATCTTGCTCCTGGGCCCATTTTTTCGCCCTTTCGGTGCGTTTTGCAGAACCGGGGTGGGAAGCCGTGATGGAGCCCTTGCCGCCGTCTCCGCTGAGATCTGCCAATTTTTGGAAGGCAGTGGCCATAGCGTGGTAATCATGTCCTTTGGCCACCATGAACTTAAATCCGTATTCATCAGATTCCGTTTCGTGGGTTTGGGAGAACTGGGCGTTGGCCACCGTTTCCATAAATCCACCAATTTCGTCATCGGCGAGCACTTTTCCGGCATTGGTATTGGTCACGGCAATGTCCTTGGCGGCAGAAACGGCGTAGGCCGATCGGTACCTTTTTTTGGAGTGCCCCAGTTTTACGTGTCCTATTTCATGACCGATCACGCTGAGCAGCTCATCGTCCGTCATCAGGTCCATAAGACCAGCCATGACCCTTATGCTGCCGTCCGGCGTGGCAAATGCGTTCACGTCCACTACCTTGTACACTTTGAAGTTCAGGGTTAAACCGTCTTCGTTCTCAAGGCCGGCAACCAATTTTGCCAGGCGATCGGCGTAGGGATCACCAGGTTCGGCAATGGGGTTGTTGGCATCCATCCACTGCACGGACTGCAAGGAGAGCGCGGCCATATCGGCATCGGAAAGGGTAGCTGCCTTGCCCAATTTTTTAGCGGCATCCACATTTCCCTTTTTCAGGAGTTTGCCCAACTGGGCCTGTGTGCCAAAGCTTACGGATACCAGCAAACAAAGCAAGAGTGATTTTTTCATTTTTTTCGAATAAACGGTTTTTTTTCGTGGTCAAAAATAAGGAAACCAAAAATTGGCTCCCTCCCTGATAACCGTGAAATCATTACGCCAATTTTTTTTGGCAGCTGAAGTATCTGCACTAAAGGTCCCGCTTTTTTAGCAGGGCATGGGAGAGGTAAACGAAAATGGCCGTCCAGCCCAGGACAATGAGCAGTTCGTACCATTGTACCGCGTAATCAAGTTCAATTTTCTGGCCCACCTGATCGGCAACGGTCTGTACGGCCTCTAACCTGCTAAAGGGTTCCTTGATCAGGTTGAACATGGCCTGTAGGGGAAAGAAGGCCATCACGGCTTCGGTGGTGTCCGCATCAAACAATTTCCAGCGCATCATTCCCCTTGCCATAGCTTCAACTATTTGCCAAATGATCAGGAAGCCCAAAGCAAAGGCGCTACGTTTCACCAACATCCCCAGGAACAGGCAGAATGAAAAGAAGCCCATCAGCTTCACAAAAAAGGCAAGCAGAAATTCAAGGTCACTGAAAATAATGGCCGGTTCATTGAAATCGGAATAGACCAGGCCCAAGAGCAGGGACACCACAAACACAAAAAGGGTGGAGACAAGGGCAAAGACCACCACGGTCAGGAATTTAGAGAGCACAAACTCCCTCTTGGACAGCCCGTCTATAAGATTCTGTTTTATGGTCTTGTTGCTGTATTCATTGGCCATCATGGACACAATGACAATGGCCAGGAAGAGCTTAAAAAAGGCCGTGATAAAGGTGTTGAAGTGCCAGATGTAGGGAAAATTGAAAATGCCCATTTCCGCCAGGTGGAACTTTACCGGGCCAAGGTCGAATTTTATGGCGGCCACCAGGGCTATGCTGGTAAGGAGCAGAAAGTAGGAGACTATGAGTACCCTGCTGGCGCGGTTGCTGCCCAGTTTTATCAGTTCCAATTGGAGTAATCGCATCATTTCTTTCAGCTTTGTTTAGGGGTGTTTTGGGTGAGGGCCAAAAATTGTTCTTCCAAGCTTTCCTTGCGTTTCACCAGGTGCGAGAGCACAATGCCCTTTTCCAAGAGCGAGCGGTTCACGTCCTCGGCATTGACCTTGGCGTTCAAGAAGGCTGTGATGAGGCCGTTGTTGTTCTTTATTTTCCCGAACCATTGGTGTTCCTTTAAATATCGAAGCAGGGCGTCTTCTTGGGAAGACCGGAGCTCCAGGAAGCCGTGGGTGGCCAGAATGTCCTGAACGCGGCCCGCATACAGTTTTTTGCCCTTTTGCAGAATGACCACGTGGGAGCAGACCTTCTCCACTTCGTCCAGTAAATGGGAGGCCAACAAAATGGTGGTGCCCTGGGCCGCAATCTTTTTGATGATTTCCCTGATTTGGTGGATGCCCTGGGGGTCCAGCCCATTGGTGGGTTCGTCCAAAATCAATATTTCCGGGTCGTTGAGCAGGGCAGAGGCAATGGCCAAACGCTGTTTCATTCCCAGGGAGTAGGTCCTAAACTTGCTGTGCTTTCTCTCCAAAAGCCCCACCAATTCCAATTTTTCCTCAATTTTGGCCTCCGGAACCTCCTTGATCTTACAGACCAGTTTTAGGTTTTTTACGGCCGTCATGTACGGGTAGAAGTTGGGCCTTTCAATGATCGCCCCCACCTTTTTAAGGGCTTGGTGGGTGGTGGTGCCGCCATTGAACCATTGGAATGATCCGCTTGTCTTGTTTACCACGTTAAGGACAATGCCCAAGGTGGTGGACTTGCCGCTGCCGTTGGGCCCCAATATGCCATAAACGTCCCCCTTTTTTATGGTAAAAGAAAGGTTGTTCACGGCTACCAAAGGACCAAATTTTTTGGTGAGCCCGGTCACGGTCAA
This sequence comes from Maribacter aquimarinus, assembly GCF_047345505.1. NCBI lineage: Bacteria > Pseudomonadati > Bacteroidota > Flavobacteriia > Flavobacteriales > Flavobacteriaceae > Maribacter > Maribacter aquimarinus. The sequence continues at coordinate 127,600 of NZ_JBLFEO010000009.1, forward strand.
GATAGGTTCCAAAATGGGATTGTTTAAAGGGGTTCACCTATGGGACGATCGGGCTCCCATTTTGTTACACCCCCGGGAAGAACATCTTGTGGTCCGGGTCTTTTTGGAATGGTACAGGACCTAGTTTTTGTTCACCCTAATGGTAATGCGGCGGTTGGTGATCACGGTGGCCGGCCCCACGGAAAGTATGATTTCATTGGTGATCACTTGTCCGCACACGTAGCTGTCATTGTCCAGTACGGCACGGTAGCGGTGGCCGTTCTTGTCCAGGTCGGGAGACAGGATGGTAAGGGCATCGGTCTGTGTCCCGGAGTATTCACTGCCATCCGCAATGGCGGTAAAGGTGGTTCCCCCGTCCGTGCTCACCTCCCATTGGTAGGTATCGGTATCGCTGGCCGTGAGGCTCACCGCAGCGTTATTGTCCAAAAAGATACGCTGATCCGTAGGAGCCACGGAAATGGCGGGTCCCGTGCCCAATTCTTGATAATCTGCAATTGCATTGCCATCATTGTCCAATGGGGCCGTGTAGGAGGCCGCGGTCACCGTTCCGTTCCAATTGGTTGCCGGAGGGGTTCCCGTACCATAATGTCCCCCGTCGCCACCGTCCGCATTGGCGCTACCATAGGCTTCATTGGCATCGGAACAACCGTCGTTGTCGGCGTCCAGTTCGTAGCTGTCGGGGATGGTATCGGAATCACTGTCCACCGCTCGGCAGGCCGAAATGGTAAAGCTAAGATCATCGAACATACTAAAGGCCGCACTGTCATCATCTACCTGGCCATATACATAAACTCTTAGGGTATAGGTGGTATTGGAACTCAGGGGAAGGGAAGGGGCAGAAAGCATATCAAAATTTTGATAGCTGGTGCCATCATTTGTAATGTTCAAGTCTTCAATAGTAACGATTGATGAGGCAAAACCGTCTGCGGATAGTGCTGCGCTGATCGTGTAGGAATCTCCACCGGAGGGTTGGTACCACCCCCAGCTTACATTGTTCAAAACAGGATTGACAAGATTGGCCGCAGTCGTGAAGGATACTTGTATGTAATCGTCATTTTCCAATGCCTCCTCAAAAGAGTTGGAATTTACGTTTGTCAGGGATATGGCGCTAAAAGGACTAGCCCCGGTGATGCCGCTGAATGAATAGTTACTGGTAGCGGATAGGAACCAGTTGCTTATGGCACTCTCTGAGACCACGTCCATTGTCTGATTTCCCGATGGTGAGTTCAAGGTCCAACTAAACGTACCGTAATTGATGGAGCCGTCCGATTCAGTGCAGTCCAATATACCATCATTATCATCATCCACATCGTTTACATCCACAATGCCATCCCCATCAAAATCATTGTTTATGACCACCGCTGCCGTGGGCCGATCCGTTTTTATATTGTTGTCCGTCTGATCCTGGGAATTGGAGACGGTGTTTACGGCGTACGTGCTTTGAACGGGCGCACTGTTGTTATCTGCAGTGGCCACCACCGTCAGGGTTTCCAATTGGCCGCTGTTCAAGGTGCCAATGTTCCAATTGGGACTGCTCCAACTGCCCGCACTAGGCGTCGCGGACACCAATGACAGGCCCGTGGGCAGTGCCTCCGTGACCACGAGGTTGGTGGCGGGATCTACCCCAAAGTTCTGCGCGGTAATGGTAAAGGTGACATTGCTTCCTTCATCGACTTGTTCGGTGTCCGATGTTTTTATGATTTGGATATCCGGATTGCAATAATACGCTTGCAGGTTGTTGGAATCATAGGTACAAGGTCCTTTAGTTACTCGAACAAAATAATCCCCTGCTACCGTTGGGTTGTAGGTGGTACCCGTAGCGCCCGCAATGGGGTTACCGTCAAAAAACCATTGATAGGCATCAAAGGCCTCACCCACCACGACCAAATTTGAACCGGGCAGGCACTGTGTTCCGGTAATCTGTAAATCTACATTGGGAGCTACATCAAAACCGGAAAAATAACCGGCGATGCCCCGATTCCCGTTTCCACCAAAAAATCCTACGGCCACGGGACCGGTAGATTGTACGTCCACATTGCCAGTAAGATTGGGAATGTAGAATGTTTTCCAGTCCGTATTTCCTGCTACTGGCTGAGATGCGGGTTTTGTGACTACTCCGCTGCCATCGGTAACAATGATATTGACATCTGGGGTGGTGGTAGCGGCAATAATGGTAATACCCCCTGTTAAGGTGGTTCCGGCTGCGTCCGTAATGTTTGGTATGTTGTTTACTGTATCAGGTATCAAACAATTTAAAGGAGCCACAAAATTGAGCCCCACGGTTTGCCTACCTGTGGTTCCAGCCAAATTTTGGTAGGCGTATACATCCTTAGAAGTTCTAACATACATGTTTGCTCCTGGTAAACCATTAGAATAGTTGGTTCCAGGAACGATAAAGTAATCCCCATTATTAATGGTTGCAATAGGTGTAGCAGAGCCATTTACATAGATTTCTGTGTTGTTTTGGGTAGCTATGATAATAGGAAATTCGGTTTCAGTCCTTCCACCACCTCTAACAAAAATATAATCTTTTCCTAGGTTGCTTTCGGGCACCGGTTGGTCAATACCGGCATCCCTGGAGCCACCGGAACCGTTTACTACGGCATAGTTCAGCCCACCGTTACTAATGGCGACAGGTTTATCGGAAACAACCGATGCGCCTAACCACCCTTCTACGTTGGCCGTACTTTCTGCAATATGAGCTTCCAGCACAAAACTTTCACCAGCATCCAAAACGACTTGAATTGTATTTGAGGTAATACCATCCCTATCGTTTCCTAGTCTAAATTCACAGTTGGGGTCGTATCCAAAAATATCTACCGTAGTATTATTTTCGGAAGCCATGATACCTAAAGATGTTCCTTGTTCATTTGTGGTACCATAGTTAGGTGCCCCGCCCCACTTAAAGGCGGTTCCCAAGGCTTGTCTCCCTTTGGCCGTAAGTGATGTCGACTGGGCATTACTACTTCCCCGGTAGTTCACATAAAATTTTTGGCCGCCCGGGGCTTCAAATCGCAAGCCTGCCGTACTAATGATAACACCGGTATCTTGATTCCTGACCATCGTAATGCCATTATCCCGATCTCCCGGATCGTAAGTAGCAGGACTGGTATTCGAAATTATAAAAGGGATGGCCGTAGTACTAGTACCTACGTAGGCATTTACGGTAAAAGGAGTAGTTTCCGGTGTAGATAGATAAATGCGCTGTTCTCTAACTGAACCCCCGTTAGTTCCTTGTTTTAAGGGTGGTAAATAATGCAGATCGCTCAATTGGGAATACCCTTGAGCGCTTGCCACAAAAAATAAGATAACATAAAGCCAAAATTGTTTCCCCACAACATAATGCTTTTATGTAAAGAAACCGCACATTTTATATACGGGCAATTTATTGTTGTGAAATGGGCCACAACGGTGGTTATCCCGAAAAAGCGATGCTTTTTAATGGCTAAGAAGGAAAGGGGGCATATCGGTTCTATCAAGTGATTTTAGGGCAAAGGGGGCGTTTAGTTTTTGTTCACCCTAATGGTAATGCGGCGGTTGGTGATCACGGTGGCCGGCCCCACGGAAAGTATGATTTCATTGGTGATCACTTGTCCGCACACGTAGCTGTCATTGTCCAGTACGGCACGGTAGCGGTGGCCGTTCTTGTCCAGGTCGGGAGACAGGATGGTAAGGGCATCGGTCTGTGTCCCGGAGTATTCACTGCCATCCGCAATGGCGGTAAAGGTGGTTCCCCCGTCCGTGCTCACCTCCCATTGGTAGGTATCGGTATCGCTGGCCGTGAGGCCCACCGCACCGTTGTTGCCCAAAAAGACGCGCTGGTCCGTAGGAGCCACGGAAATGGTGGGTCCCGTGCCCAATTCTTGATAATCTGCAATTGCATTGCCATCGTTGTCCAATGGGGCCGTGTAGGAAGCCGTGGCCACCGTTCCGTTGGGATTTATGGGGGCCGGGGATCCCGTGCCGTACTGCCCTCCGTCGCCACCGTCTGCATTGGAGTCACCATAAGCCTCGTTGGCGTCTGAGCAGCCATCATTATCGGAATCCAGTTCATAGCTGTCCGGAATGGTGTCCGCATCAGAATCGTCGCATGGAGATGTCGTTGTCCGTGCCCAAATTTTGTGAATAGTTGATCTTGAGGCATTATTGGGATAATCATCCACTTCCCACCGGTTTCCGTTCCCTCTTATGCCCCAATGGAAAGAGGCACCTCGGTAATATGGAAAATTTGTCAATGCAAAATCCCCTTGGTTGGAATAAAGACCGTTTATAACGTCGGGTGCGTTTGCCGTATGTCCGGTAAGCTTGGTGTTAGAGGAGTTGATACCTGAAAAATTGCCGGTACCGGTTTCGGCATAGTTTAAACCAATGTCCGATCTAAAGTGAATTACTCTGTTATGGCCACTTGTTTCACCATACCATCTCAACTCCTCGGCATCTAGATCCGCGAACCCTGAATTCCCTAAATGGCCCCAGTTGGTCGTAGATGCTGATTCATCGTTCCCTAATGTTCCTGTGCTCAAGGTTGGGAGGTTGGCGCCTGCCGGCAGCACATTTAGACTGGGATTGGTTCCCCCGGCATGCACATATTGCAATATTAGCACCCAGCCACCTCCGTTGGAAGTGTCTATATCTGCTTGAAAAACTCCTGACCCAAGGTTAAAATAGTACCTTCCGGAAGTTGGTGCTAAATTGGCTCCGTTTAGATTTGTGAACGGGTCCGAAACTGTACCTGTTCCAATGCTGCTTCCACATTCCACGGTATCTAAAATACCATCGTTGTCATCGTCCAAGTCGGTGATATCCATAACTCCGTCCCGGTCAAAATCGTTCAAAATCGTGACAAAAGCGTAGGGGGTGTCTTTAGTGAAATTGTTATCCGTTTGGTCTTGGGTATTGGTTACAGTATTTGTTACTGCCTGTATGGGTGCGGTCATATCATTTGCACTCGCCACTGCCACCACGGTCAGGGTTTCCAATTGGCCGCTGTTCAAGGTGCCAATGTTCCAATTGGGACTGCTCCAACTGCCCGCACTAGGCGTCGCGGACACCAATGACAGGCCCGTGGGCAGTGCCTCCGTGACCACGAGGTTGGTGGCCGGATCTACCCCGAAATTCTGGGCCGTTATAGTGAACGTGACCGTATCGCCTTCGTTCACCTCGGAATTGTCCACGGTCTTTATCAATTGTATGTCCGGATTACAGTAATACGCCTGTAGATTGTTGGAATCATAGGTACAGGGTCCCTTGGTGACTCTTACGAAGTAATCCCCTGCTACCGTTGGGTTGTAGGTGGTACCCGTAGCGCCCGCAATGGGGTTACCGTCAAAAAACCATTGATAGGCATCAAAGGCCTCACCCACCACGACCAAATTTGAACCGGGCAGGCACTGTGTTCCGGTAATCTGTAAATCTACATTGGGAGCTACATCAAAACCGGAAAAATAACCGGCGATGCCCCGATTCCCGTTTGCGCCAAAAAAGCCAACGGCCACTGGGCCAGTGGACTGTACGTCCACATTGCCGATGAGGTTGGGAATGTAGAAGGTTTTCCAATCGGTATTGCCCGCCACGGCCAATGAAGCTGGTTTTGTGACCACCCCCGAGCCATCCGTGACCACAATGTTCGCATCGGGGGTGGTGGTGGAGGCAATGATGGTGATGCCCCCGTTCAAAACGGTGCCCGCGGCATCCGTAATGTTGGGAATGTTGTCCACGGTATCTGGAATCAAACAGTTCAGGGGGGCAACAAAATTCAACCCTACCGTTTGCACGGCAGTGCTCCCAGCGAGATTTTGATAGGCGTAGGCATCCTTGGAGGTTCTCACATACATGTTGGCCCCTGCCGAGGTTCCGGAATAATTGGTGCCCGGCACAATGAAATAATCTCCCTCGTTAATGGTTGCAATGGGTAAAGTGGCCCCGTTTACAAATATCTGTGTGTTGTTCTGTGTTCCAATGATAATGGGAAATTCTGTACTGTCTTGGCCACCACCACGAACAAAAATATAGTCCTTGCCCAAATTGTCTTCGGGTACCGGCTGGTCAATACCGGCGTCCCTACAACCTATACAACTGGTTGCCACACCATAGTTCAATCCGCCATTGCTGATCACAATGGGTCTGTCCGCATCAACCGAGGCACCTAGCCAACCTTCTCTGTTGGCGGCGGTTTGGTTTGCGTACGCCTCCAGGACAAAGCTCTGCCCACGGTTTAGGGTAACTTGTATGGTATTGCTCGTAATACCGCCTGCATTGCCTTGAAGCCGAAACTCACAATTGGGGTCATAACCCGTGATGTCCACCGTGGTGTTATCCTCCGTAGCCATAATTCCCAAAGCGGTGGAAATGTCACTTGTGTTGGCTATGTTGGGGGCGCCTCCCCATTTGAAACGCGTTCCCATGGCTTGCCGTCCTTTGGTGGTCAACGAAGTGGACTGCGCTCCGGAACTACCACGATAGTTAACGTAGAACGGTTCTCCTCCCGGGGATTCAAAGCGCAGGCCCCCCGTGGAGATGACCACGCCCGTATCATTGTCCGATACCATGGTGATCCCATTGTTCCCATTGCCAAGGGTATAGGTTGCCGGTGAGGCCTTGGAAATGGAAAATGTGGCCAAAGGGGTTGTACTGGTGCCCCGGTAAGCATTTACGGTAAAGGCGGTAGTTTCCGGCGTGGACAGATAGATGGCCTGTTCCCTTACCCCACTGTTGTTTGTTCCTTGTCTAAGGGGCGGTAAATAGTGCAGGTCGCTCAATTGCGCCTGTACCACGTTCGCCAAGGTGAACAGCAAAAGAAGTAAGAGTTGTTTCATTGTTCTGTTAGCCATAAGCCATTGAACATCAAAATAACCTTGAATTGCCAAGGGAGTCAACTCTTTGTTGTGAACTGCCCACCCGGCGTTGTATTTGGTCGATTATTGTAGTTCTGGCGGGCCCTGGCCCAAAAAAAAGCCCGGCCTTTTATGGCCGGGCTCAACATCTGTTTGGTCAAAGGTTTATCTATATAGGGTAAAGTTGCCCACGAACTCGCGTTGGTCCTGTTCCCCGTTCAGTTTAATGATGTACCAATAATCTCCGGTGGGAAGGGTGTTTTCTTCGTAGAAGCCGTCCCAGCCTTCATCATTGTCCTGTATGGTATAGACATGGCGGCCATAGCGGTCAAATATTTTGATGAAGATATCGGGGAACTGTTGAATGTTCCTGGGTATCCAGACATCATTTTGGCCATCGCCGTCCGGGGTGAAGAAATTGGGGATCTCTATGTCAATGAACTCCATAAAGATGGTAGCGGTGCTTTCACAGCCATTGGCGTCCACCACGCGTACCGTGTAGGTATCCGTCCTATCTATATGGAATACCTGGTCGCTGCCCCGTTCCTGATCGTTAAGGAAGAAGGTATAGTCTTCACTGCCTCCCGTGGCCACTGCCGTGATCTCATTGAGGTTGCGCTGCTCCAGCACCAGTTCCAATGGCTCAAAAGCTTCCACCTGGAAGGGGAAGGTTCTTATACAGCCATTTTCGTGGGCCAGGGTAAGCGTATGTTCACCTGGGGACAAATTGCCAAAGTTGGGCTCCAGTTCCAGATCGTTGGGATCCGTACTGTCCAGGGCGTACATTAAGAAAACACTCTGGGTCCTATCTTCCAAGATCACGTTAAGGCCGTTGGCCACCGTTCCGCTGCCGCATTCGTAAACCACTTCTACGGTTGCGTTGATGTTCACTCCGGCGTCCACGGTCACGATTTCCACAATTTCACAGCCATTGACGTCCCTTAGGAAGACAATGTGGTCCCCGCTGGGAAGATCGGTGAAGCTCAAGCGTCCCTCCACAAAATCGCTATCACCATTGGCGTTGAGGCTGGTGCTGAAGGGTGCGGTGCCACCGGTGGGGACAATGGTTATGCTTCCGTCCTCATCCCCGGCACAATACTCGGGGGTAACGTTCACGTCCATCGTCAGAAGCTCCGGTGCCTGGATGCTGAATTCAATGAGCTCAAAACATCCCCTTCCGTCCTGTACAATGACACTGTAGTCGCCGGCGGCCAAATCCTCAAAGGTGTTTTGGTCATCGAACAGGTTCAAGTTGGGCGATATGGCGTATTGGTAGGGTGCCGTGCCCCCTTGGACAGCAATGTCAATGCTGCCATTTTCATCTCCAGAACAAAGAATGTCCGTAATGTTGGTGGTGACCTGCAAGGGTTCCGGTTCGGCTATTGTTATGGCTTGGGAGGTCACCGAACAATCCTCGCTCAGCACGCCCACGTAGTAGGTGCCCACCCCTAGGTCGTCAAAAAATTCAGAGGTTTGGTAGGGCCTGATTTCATTGGTGAGGCCCGCATCCGAAAAGAGTCCGTACCGGTAGTTTCCGAGTCCACCATCCGCAACGGCACGTATGGATGCGGTGTTGTCCCCGTTGCAGTTAATGTTGGCTGCGGTAGTGTCAACCGACACGGTGAGCGGGGCTATGGTATTGATCAAGACCTCATTGGAAACAGTGGAGGTACAATTAAAATCGTCCCTTACAAAATACTGGTAGGTACCGGCGGCCACATTTTGGAAGGTATGGCTATTGGCACCATTGCCTCCGTTCATCGGGGAAAAGGTGACGCCGTCAGTGCTCCACATATAGGGTGCGGTTCCTCCCGTTGCCGTGAGCACCAAGTGCGCGCCCTCTTGGCAGCCCGCTGCTTGGCTGGTGGTCAATTGGGCCACCACGGCCGCGGGGTCCACGATCTCCCTAATGGGCGATTCAAAGGCACAGCCCAGATCGTCCAGCACTTCTATGCTGTAGAAGCCCGCTCCCAAATTGGAGAAGGTATCTGTGGTCTGGCTGGCAGAACTTTGCAAAAGCGCTGTTCCGGAACCGTCCATATAGGTGTTGAGGACATAGCGGTAGTTGGCAGACACGTTCCTTGGGTCCAGGGACAGGGAAAGCCCTGCCTCCGTATCTCCCTCGCACAACAAGCTGGAATCGCTCAAGACACCTGTGATGGGGTCTGGCAAGAGCAGTTCAAAGGCGTTGGCAAAGGTCTCTGTACAGCCCAGGGCGTCTGTGACCAATACGGTATATTGGCCTGCGGACAAGCCCTGGAAGTTATGGGCGTTGACCCCATTGCTATTGGCCACGTTACCGGTGCCCAAGTTTCTAAGTTCAATGTTGTAGGGGCCTTCGCCACCAAGCGGACTGATCACGGCGGTACCCTGATCGTTGGCACAACCCGCTTCCGTCAACGCAATAGTGTCAAGGGACAACGGGGCGCTAGGGGTGTTGATGTTGAAGGAACGCAGTTGCGCGCAGTTGGGCAATCCGTCTTGGGTCACTTCCACAAGGTAGTTCCCCGCCGGAACCGCAATGGGGGCCGAGGGCCCAAAGCCCGTGACCGTTCCGGTGGCCACGGCCACACCATCGTCCGTACGGTCGTTGGGCGTGCCGTTGGTATTGAAGATGCTCCAGTTGAAATCGCCTGTATAGGTGGCATCGCTCATGGTCAATCGAATACTTCCATCGTCCCCGAAACAAACAACATCTGCCAGTTTTTCAACTTGTACATCAAAGGTGTTGGGCGCTTCCACGTTGTGGTCAATGGTTGAGACACAACCTGTGGCCAAATTTCTTACCTCAAAGGTATAGCGGTTGGGCTGTAGACCCGTAAACAACGGTGATGTCTGGGCCGTGCCGGAAGGTAGCATCCTAAATTCGTAATTTGCCGGATCGGCGGTGGAATTGGATACAAGGCCCACCACGTCCAAACGGATGTCCTCGCCCAAATTGGTGCAGCTAATGGCCTCGTCCCTGTTCACCGTGATGCTGTCAATGGCATCATAGGGCAGGATGGTGGCCGTGGTACTGCCCACACATCCGTTGTCATCGTAAACATTTATGGTATATACGCCCCCCGCAAAATCAGTTTCAATATAGGTGGCATCACTGCCCGACTGTACCGTTAGGGCAGGTTCTACCGCGGCAGTGTTGGGGTCGTCCAACTTGATGAACTCATAGCGCACGTAGGTGCCGCTGCCGCCCTGTACAAATGGGGCCAGGTCGTTCACGGTGATGGACGCGTTGTTGGGCGTATTCCCAGCGGCACATTCAAACTCCACAACGGTGGCCGCCGGAACGCTAATGGCAGCGGGTTCATTGATGGGGATGGCCACACTGTTCACGGGGCACGCATTGGTGGCGGCATCACCGGTAACGGTCACCACATACCCAGCTCCGGCGGTTGGCGCCAGACCTGTGAATTCGGCCGTATTGCCAGACGTGCTGGTGGGCAGGATGCTGGTGGGCACCCCGTCCATTGCCGTGATTTCAAAAGAATATGGGGCCGCCGCGCCATTGGTGGTCCTTATGGTAATGCTGCCATCGTTGGCCCCGATACAGCTCACGTCTGTGGTGGCCATTGCGGGATCGATAATGGGTGCTACCCGTGCAGGCACCTCTATGGTAAAGGTTCTGTCACAACCAGGGTTGCTTGGGGTATTGGTGTCATAAAGGGTCACGGTGTACTCACCGGGCAAGGGGGCCAGATAATCAAAATTGGCACTTGGAACCCCGGTTTGCGTTACCGCTGGGGCACCGGCCGTATTGGTAATGCTGTATTCATAGCTGCCAGAACCATGAGTTATGTCAATATTGATGATGGCTTCCGGGGAGGTCGTGCAATCCAACAATTTGGTCAAGGAGGCCGTGGCGGAAAGCACGGGATGCACCTCCACATTGTTTTCTACGGCCGTACAGCCGTTACCATCGATCACGTAAACGTCATAGGCACCGGGAGCAAGGTTGGTGAACATCCCTGAATTGTCCGCAAATGCAGTGGGCATTGGGTTTCCGTGGGGCACCATGGCGTACCGCAGGTTACCCGCGGCCGAAGTCCCTACCGCGGTCACCGTTAGCGGGGCGGCACAATTGTCCGTGTCCACGGTAAGGGTTGGGTTGGGTGCAAGGCCCAGGTTCACCGGATTCAGCGTTACGGAACAACCGTATTGGTCGTGCAAGGTCACGGTGTAGCTTCCGGCGGGCGAGTTCACGGGGATTTCCACGGGATTGTCCGTGGTGCCGCTCAGGGCCACAAACCCGGCCGGTCCCGTAACGTCATAGGCGTAGGGTTGGCCGCCCCCGCCCGTTATTCCGGTTATGGAAATAAGCCCGGGCAGGTTACAGGAAATATCGCGCGTGGCCGTTGCCACCGCACTCAAGGGTGCCAATTCGGGAACATAGGCATTTTCTCCCGCTCCGCGACACGCATCCGCACCAAGGTTGTCCACTTGGATCACGTCTATGTAATACTCGCCTTCCGCCAGTGGCACCGTTGTGGAAATATCGGTCTGGTACGTTACGTTTGCCGCGGTGGCACCGCCACCACTCACTTCAATGGGCGTGGGGTTGCCCAATTCATAGATTTCCCATCGCATCTCCGGATGAGCAGCGGTTGGGTTTAGGTTGAAGGTAATGGCCCCATTGGCTGCACCATCGCAACTCGGTGTAATATCGGTTGTGATCTCCATTGGCAATCCAATGCCAGGGATCTCATTGACGTTAACATTGCTTTGTCTGATACAACCAGCGCCATCCCGGACATAGAATACATAGGTTCTTCCGGGTATTAGAAGCGGTACTTCTGGATACTGGGGTGTTGTGGGATCAAAATTGGCAAAGGTATGTGCCGTTCCGGCAGGTACATTCTCGATCCAAACGTTGGGATCGGCAATAAAGGTGCTGAAATTGGCCGGATCGTCCGTATAGGTATAGTCATAGCCACTGGTGCCGTCCCCTTCACTGCCTTCCACCGTTACCTGTAAATCATTACAACCAATGACAATGGCAGATAGGGTGATGTCCAGATCATCCAAGGGGAAGGGAATGATGTATCGGTCAAAATCCCGCTGGCAGAACACTCCGGGGGCCACTTCCACCCTAATGGACGGGAACACTTCCGTACCGGAGAAGGTGGGGTGGGCCGCAGAACCTCTCAGTTGCGGAGTGGTTTGCCAGGTGGCTCCGCCGTCATTGCTGTATTCCACTGTCCCGGTGGGAGCAATGACATTGTCAAATTCAAAACCAAAATCACTTTCCACCGTACTTGCACATGCTGCGGGTAAAATGGGAGTGATATCCGCGGTGATTTCCACCGCATTGTTTATGGTGCTCGTAGTGGATGTAATGGTACATCCGTTGGCGTCCGTAATGGTGACTTCGTAATCTCCCACGCCAATTCCGGCGTAATCCAGGGTGCTTGCGGAGATGGCCGCACTGCTTCTGCTGTAGTCAATGCCATCTGCCGGGGAAAGGTCCGTCAAGGTATAGCTATAGGGTGCCGTTCCTCCGGAAACCAAAATGCCCATACTGCCCAAACCATCAAAACACAGGGGATCGGTTGGGGTGGCCGTGACCGACAAGGGAGCAACCGGGTTCAATATGATGTCTTCCTGCAAGAAGTTGCATATTGCAGGGCTACCGTTGTTGTCCTCCACATACACATCAAAACCAGCAGGGTTTGCCGTGGCCAAGGCCTCGGTAACCGTGAGCGTATTGGCGGTGCTGAACACTCCCATGGGGCTACTGTTGGCCGGTACAATGGCATATAATAAGGTGCCGTTGCCACCAACTGCGTTCACGGTAATGGTGCCATCATTGCAAGAGCTAAGCTCCGTTACCACAACATCTACCACCAATTGCGGACTAATGACCACGGTTTGTGTGTTTGCCGCGGTAGGGCAACCTTGTTGGTCCCGAACCTCAATATCGTAACTTCCTTCGGAAAGGCCGTTGAAGGTATAGGTGGTGGCCGTGGCCGGGCTAGGGGCGATCCATGGTCCGGAATTGATACGGAACTCATAATTGCCGTTGCCAGCGCTCACATCCACTTGTATGGAACCATTGCTACTGCCGGCATAGCATGCCGTTGGTGTGGTGCTGAATGCCACGGCCTGTGGGGCGGTAACGGTAACCGCATCGGCCACGGGCTGGAGCACGTCGCAATTGTTGCTGTCCATGACCCGGACCACGTAGGTGCCATCGGGCACATTGGGGAATACAGGGTTGGCCTGGAACGGTGCAATGACGCTCCCAACGGTATCTTCCAATTGATATTGGTACGCGGTACTGCCGCCTGTGGCCGCAGCTTGCAAGGTGGCCCCGGTGTTGAGGCAAGTGAAGGGATCGCGCTGCGTCAGGGAGGGCACTATGGCGGTAGGTTCCGCAATGGTGGCCGTAACATTGGCGATGCAAGCATTGTCCGCTGCCCTCCTGATCTGTACGGTGTGGGTGCCGGCCGGTAAATTGGCCGCTGTGGTCACGGGAGAGGCCGTGGCCGTGGCCCAGTTGGTGCCGTCCGTGGAATATTCAAAACCGGTTGCGGCATCAAAGTTGTTCACGGCAAAGCGTATGGAGCCATCCGCGGCGCCTTGGCAAGAGGCATCATTGGTGCCCAACAAGGTGGCGCTGAATGCCTGGTCGGCTTCCACAACAACGGTCAGGTCCGTGGTGGCATCACAGGTTTGGGGAACTTGTGTGGCCTGGATATCATCCAAGATCAGTTCATTCCCGTCGTCGCTGGCCTGGTTGCTGCGCAACACCACGGAGACCGTGGTATTGGCTCCTGGATCAAAGGTCACGCTTCTTTCGTGCCAGTCGTCCGCATTGTTGTTTTTAGGTATTTCTGCGGTCACCGCACTGTTGATCACATTGCCACTGCCATCCAAAAGGACCACCTCAATGATGGGATTGTTGCCCGCAAATCCCGTTTGCCTCAGGTTGTATGCTTGGAAGGTAATGGTCATGTCCCTATTGGGCAATACGCTGAGGTTTTCCCTGGACCAGAGCACGCTGTTGCTGCCCACCAGGTTGTTACTGGGATTTATGGCGAGGAAACGGCCATCGGTAAGGCCGGAATGATCGTTGGGGTTTCGGTAGGCAGGTATGGGGTTGGTGACAAAGTTGGTGACTACATATTCGGCATCCACCAGGATGCCCGCCGGACCCAGATTGCAGGGTGTTGCCATGCCACTTTGGGGCTCATAACAGTACCCTGGCCCAATTTCACCCAATTGGGTGTTGGGGCCCGCACCAAAGTCTTCAAAGAACACGGTGCTCTGCTCCGGGGCCAAGGTGCTGGCGTAGGCCACGGTTACGGTATAGGTGCCAGGGAGTTGCCCGCCAAAGGCATTGGTGGTAGTGGGGATACCACCGTTAAGGCTGTAGGTGTAATTGAAATCGGTGGTGTTGGATGGGGTAATCCCAATATTGCCCAAACCGGCACAGTCATAGGTCACGGCAGTGCCAAAGGTGGGCGCGTTCACCGGGCTGGGAACGGTGAGTTCCGTGTTAAACGTGCAGCCAAGGGCATCCCGTACCATAAATTGGTAATTGCCCGGAAGCAAACGCTGCTCATCCACACCGGAGAAGCTGCTGCCCCCATCAAAACTAAAGGCATAGGGTGCCTGCCCTCCACTGGGGTTCAATATCTTGACCAGGGCCCCGTTGGGGTCGCAGGAAGCATCCTCAATGATGCTCGCAGATGCGGTAAGGGAAAAAGGTTGCGTTATTTCATGGGTAATGGTTTCCGTGCACTTGTCCGCATCATTGGGGCTGCTGGCATCGCGAACGGTGATCTCATAGATGCCTGCGGCCATATTGAAGAAGGTATTGTTGGTCTGGAAGGTGGTGCCCCCGTCCAAACTGTACTCGTAGGGGGCCGTACCTCCCGTAACGTTCACGGTCATGGTGGCCGTGCTGGAACCTGCACAGCCTATATCGGTGTTGGTTGCGGAGATTTGCAAGCTTCCCAAGTCTTCCATCCTGACACTGTTGGACAAGGCAAAACAACCACTGCCGTCCCGGAGGATGAACACATAGTCTCCCCCTTCATTGGGGAAATAGGTGGCCGGACTGCCCCTGTAACCAAATAAGAAGCTGAGATCCGTGGTATAATCCGTATCGGGTACGGAGGCCTGGTCTGCATGCAATGCCACGCCATCCTTGCTCCAAATGGCCATTTCATAGGTAGCACCGGTAACACCGCCCGTAGGCTCCAAATTGATGATACCTGCATTACAGGAAATATTTTGTGAGGTCACCGCCCTAAGGCCCAGTGCATCAATTTCGCCCACGGTAACAGACTGCGTATTCGTACAGCCATCTTGGGTAGTGGTGATCACATTATAGTTGCCGGGATTCACATTGTTAAACACAAAAGTGTCATTTGGGGTGCTGGGCTCAGCGGCCACGAGGCTTCCCAGGCCGCCGTTGCTTCCATCGTCCAAACGAAGTTCATAGCCATAGTTTGGAAGGGCATTCAAGGCCTGTACAGAAATGGAGCCCAAGACGTTGCAGTCTGCGGGCGTAGTATCCAGGCTTACCTGAAAATCCCGTTCCCTTATCCCAATGTCCGCCGTTTCAAAGATACAGCTGTTTGGAATGGGCGTTCCGGTAGTGGGATTCAATTGTGTTATCTGTACCTTGTACGTACCGCTGTTGGCAATGTTAAAAATCCGTCCGTTGTTTGCGGAAAAGGGAACAAGGATCGCATCATTGTTATTGGCATCCACCAACTGGTACCCGTAGCCGGATCCCAGATCGGTTAAGCGAATGGATCCATCGGTAGCACAAATGATGTCGCGCACGACCGGCTCATCAATGACCAGGTCATTCCTAAACACATTAAAATAGAAGGTACTGGGGCACCCTCCTTGGTATCTGAGCACCACCCTGTATTGGCCACTTTGGGATACGGTAAAATTATTATTGGTGGCCACTTCCTCCCAGCCGCAGCTCAGGTTTTTGGAGGCACAATCATCACTGGGCGTAAAATTCGGGTCAGAACAGCTACCTTCCAAAAGTCTTTCCCAAGTAATGCTCTGCGCATCCGTGATGCCCAGTTGAATGGTGGCCTGATCGCTGGTGCCACAGAGGAATATCTGGGGCAATAGATCTCCGTCTATGGAGCAGGTGACCACCTCGCCCTGAATGTCATTATCCGGATTGGGATCACTGTTCACTTGGTTGAAGAAGTTTGCAATGGGGTTGGTCTGTGTGGCCCCAAAGCGTTCCACGGCAATGCGCTCCACCAGATTGGGACAACTACCGTTGGCTGATTTCTCCACGATGTAATTCCCTATCTGTGTCACCAAAAGGGTACTGGGGTCATTGTCCGGATCGCCATCATTGAGCACGGTTTCCCCGGTGTCCACCTGTCCGTTTCCGTTGGCGTCCAGCACCCAATTATAGGTGGTAAAGCCGGTACCGGCGGCCAAGGTGACATTGTCGCCACAAAGTTGCACGGTCCGTGCTTGGTTGCAGTTGGTAAGGTCGTTTAGAATTGAGTTGCTTGCCACTTGCGGGGCAGTGGGGCAGGCCGATATGGAATTGGAACCGCCTTCATCGGTAAAGGTATTGGTGTTTAAGACGCCCTGATAGGTAGAGAACGCGAGATTCTCCAGGGTAGAGGAGCATGCTGCCACAAAATTGGAGCAATCCAGGGCAATGGTCACCGTGATCCTAATGGTGTATTGGGGATCACCAGCTTCCACCAAGTTATCCGGAATTTCAAAGGTAAGGGTGTTGTTGGCAAGATCATGGGTGTAACTTGCCCCAGGGGCGTCACTGAAGTCCACGGCATCCAGGGATACATTGCTGGGCAGTACATTTCTAATGGAGTAGTTTGCCGCATTGTCATCTCCTGTGTTTTGGAAACGAAGCACATAGTTCAGCGTTTGTCCCAAGCCCACGTTCTGGCCGTTTATGTCCGTGCCCCCAAGGTCCTCGGAGGTGTTCTGAAGCAAAATCTCAGGAGCAAAAACACGGTTGTAGGAGGCGGCGGTCACCGTACCGTCCGTGCTGTCCACGGCCGGGTTGCCGGCACCAAAAACTCCGTCGTCCCCGCCATCTGCATTTTCATCCTTGTAAAATTCGTTGGCATCACTACAGCCGTCCCCATCGCTGTCCAAATCCAATTGATCGGGAATGCCATCGGCATCGGTATCACAACCGGCCGTGAGCAACATGCCCCGCATGTTGGTGGGGCCCACCACACTCTGGTTAATGGCAATGGTATTGTTGCCTGTGCCGTTCCAAGACAGTACATTGGGTGCGGTGGTCAATTGCATGGGCTCCAAGGGGCCATTGGAGCTTTTTGCCCCGTACATTTTAAACTGACCGTTTTGGTCAATGACCACCCTGAGCAAGGGCGTGCTGGCCGATCCAGAGAGCAACCAAATATTGGGAATACCGTTGTTGCCGTAACCCTCACCATTAACAAACGTGGCTACATTGCCACCGGTTGGCTGGTGCAGTTGAATTTCGCCGGCAACGTCCGTTCCGTTAATGTTCAGGTTAAAGGAATTGTCCAGTCTGTAGATATCCAGCACCAAGTAGTTGTCCACAGTGATCAAGGAACTCACGTGCGGCGTTCCGCTGGCAATGTTAAACGCCAGCCCGGCACATTCCTCATCGTCATAGATGCCATCGTTATCGTCATCCAAATCCGTAATGTCCCTGATGCCGTCATTATCGTTGTCATTGTGCACCGTGAGGTGGGCAGAAGGGCTGTCTGGCGTTAGGTTGGCATCCACTTCGTTTTGTGAGTTGGTAGCAGTGTTGACCAGGCTAAGCAACGGCAGGGTGTCTATCTCATCTGCCCTCACGGTAAGCTGCAGTTCCGCTTGGTCTCCACCGTTCAGGGTGCCAATGTTCCAGGTGTTGCCGCTCCAGTTCCCCGTTAGGGTGTAGGCATTCTCTAGGGTCAATCCTGCCGGAAGGTTGTCGGTTATCTGTAGGTTGGTCACGGGACCCACGCCCAGATTGCGCACGTTTATGGTAAAGACCGCGGTCTCGCCCTCATTTATTTCGGGGACATCCACGGTTTTGTTCAGCACAATGTCAGGGTCGCAGTAGAGCGCGGTAATGGGCTGGGAATCATAGGTACAGGGTCCCTTGGTTCCCCTTACAAAATAGTCTCCCGCCCTGGTGGCGGCGTAACTGGGGCCATTGGCGCCGGGTATGGCCACCCCATCCTCAAACCATTGGTAGGCGTCAAAATTGCCGGTGGCCTCAAAAATTTCCGAGCCCACAAAACAGCCGGTGCCGCCCCTTACATCAAGGTTCACTTCTGGAACGGTGTCAAAACCGGAAAAGTACCCGGCCACACCACGAGCTCCGTTAAAGCCAAAAAACCCGACAGCCATGGGGCCGGTGGACTGGACGCTTACATCCCCGTTCAAATTGGGGACATAGAAGGTTTTCCAATCGCTGGATCCTGCCACGGGCCTTGATGCGGGCAAGGAAACGGGGCCATTGCCGTCCGTTACCTGTATGTTGGCGTCTGGGGTGTTCACTGCCGCAATAATGGTCATACCTCCCGTTACGGTCTGTCCGGCCATGTTCCTAATGTCCGGGATGTTGTCCATGACATCTGGCAAAAGGCAGTTCACGGGGGCCACAAAATTGAGTCCTTGCGTAAACACTTCGGTGGCACCCGCCAAACACTGATAGGCATAGGCATCTTTGGAGGTCTGTACAAACATATTGGCCCCCACGGTGCTGGAGGAATAGAAACTGCTGGGCACCTCGAAAAATTCGCCATTGTCAATGGTGGCAATGGGCGTGGTGCCGCCGTTCACAAAAATTTGGGTATTGTCCGCTGTGGCAATGATCAGGGGGAATTCTGTACGACCCGCAGCTTCACCGTTTCCACGAACAAAAACGTAATCCTTGCCCAGACGGTTTTCTGGCACAGGTTGATCGATACCGGCATCCCTATTGCTTTGACCAACTTGCCGTCCGAAGTTAATGGAACCGTTGCTGATCACAATGTCTTTGTCCGATTCTATGGAAGCACCCAGCCAACCCTGTTGTTGGGCCAGGGATGGCGGATTCACATTTCCAACATAGTTCTCAAAAACAAAAGATTCGTTGGCGTCCAGGGTTATGGTGTAGGTATCCGCGGTAATGCCGTTGGCATTGCCCCCCAAACGAAACGTACAATCGGGGTCATAGCCGAACAATCTAACGGTGGTATTGTCTTCCGTGGCCATGATGCCCAGGGTGTTGGATTTGGACGGATGCCGTCCTCCCAAATTGGGCACACCACCCCATTTGAAGCGCTGTCCCATTGCCACGCGCCCCTTGGAGGTCAACGAGGCCGCCTGCGCTGCCGAGTTGCCGCGGTAGTTTACATAAAACCTGTTGCCGCTCGGGGCCTCGAACCTTAGGCCACTGTTGCGAAGCACAATGCCGGTATTGGCATTGTTCACCAAGGTAATGTTGTTGTCTCCCCTGCCCAAGGTATAGACTGCCGGATTAACATTGGAGATGCTAAAATTGGCAATGGGGGTGGGATTGGTGCCCTGGTACACGTTTACCGTGAACGCCACAGGTTCTGGCGTGGAAAGATAAACGGCCTGTTGGTCTATTCCCTGTCTGTTCTGTCCCTGCTTCAAGGGGGGTAGGTAGTGCAAATCGCTCAATTGGGAAAAGGCTGAAAAACTGAGCATCAGCGCGAGTAGGAATATTAGTGCTTTTTGGTTCATTATAGGTATCTTTCGTGTAAACTCAGGATATGAATCAACCTCAAAAAAACTACAGTACGCGTCCTCGGGCAATAATTTGTTGTAAAACTGGCCCAAGCTGTGGGTAACTGCCCAAAAGGCGCTAAAAATCCTGCGGGCACCCCCCTCACGGGGGAATTTGGCGCTACCCCGAACTGTTTTTTTGGCAAGAAAAAACTGTAATAAATTATAGGGGGTAAATGGTGGTTTTCAAGTGTTTTTAAGCTATATTCACTCTATGGCAGAAGAACGATTGATGTCCAAGAAGAAGCCGGCCTACCCCGTGAGCAAAAGGTTGGACGAGTACCTTTCCCATTACAGCCGAAAAATAGAGATTCCCATCTTCTATGAGGACCTGTTGCGCTTTTCGGGCTCGGTGGTGGTCTATGACGCCAATGACCAGGACACGCTCTGGATCAGGGTCTATTATTCGGAATTTGACCGTAAGGAGATCGATGACAGCCTTAAAAAGGTTTATTCCATTCTGCACTCGGACGGCAGTAACAACATACACCAGTATTTGAACGTGGATGCGGTGGACTTCTGCACTTTTGGCAATTCCAAGCCGTTCCGCATCAAGATCCGTAACATCCTCAACGACAACTTTACCTATTTCTACATTAAAAAGACCGATGCCTCCCGCATTTACGGGTTGGAACTGGAGCACATCCTATCGCCCTATAACCTCAATTTTTTGGTGTACAAGGATACCTTGATCGAAGAGCACATTGCGGGCATTCCCGGGGACGAGTTCATCAAGAACCTGCTGCCCAAGTGCACCGAATCGGAGAAGGCCCAGTTGGCCAAGGAATTTGTAAAGTTCAACGAACGCTGTATGATCCGGCTGTTGGGAGACATGCGCTCTTACAACTATGTCATTGTGCCCATGCATGATTTTGATCACGTGGTGTACAAGATACGCGCCATAGATTTTGACCAACAGTGCTTTGAGGGCAAGCTAAAGGTGTACCGCCCACAGTTTTTCAAGGAAAACTTCCAAATGGTGGAGCTGGTGAGAAAAAAATTGCTGAGGGACTCGGTGGACCAGTACAAATTGGAGGAGCGGTCCATTGTGGCCAAGCGCATCCTGAGCTCCGGGAAGCGCATCAAAAAACTACGTTCCATAGCCAAGGCCGATCGCATCAGTACCCGCGAAAACGTAAAAATGCTGCGGGAACAGATCTACGAGCTCACCTTGGACATGGATTTTAAGAAATGCCGTAACATGGGGCAGATCCTGGACCGTGCCCTGAACTTTGTGCGCCGCAATTATGAGGATGTGAGCATGAAACAGATCATAGAGCAAAAGATCAAAATCTAGATCTTGTTATTGTTGTTGTGGATGGTTGTTGTTCCCAGTGGGGCAGGTCCCTGCCCGGGTTTGTGCATCCCGGTCCTTGGGCCACGGGGGTCCCTTGCCCACAATGGTGGTTTCAGAATCTCGCGATGTTAAGCTTTTGGAAGCAAATACGGTGTTGCATTGAACGTGTTCCCCCGGGCTGGTTGGCTTTGGCCCAAAAAAGATGAAGGAAAAAGCACTGAAAAAGTTGTTTTCTTTTTTCCCCGGCCGGGGCGGGCCCCACCCTCACGCGGTTATTATGGCGGACTTTGGGTCAGTTTTTCTCCTCTTTGTTGAAATATACGAGGTAATAGTACATTTGCCGTTCTTCGTCCCAGCCTTTTTCCACAAATTTTTCCGCTGACTCTGGATTGATGAAATCCATCTTGATTTGGATATTGGTGTCCAAATTGATCACGTTTTTAATTTTTTTGCGTGCGTCCGAAACCGCTTTGTTGGCAATGTCAAAATTGGAAACGTCCTGTATGCTGTATTTGGGGCCTTTTTCCACTTTGTAGTGCTTAAACTCCGGGATCAGCTCGGGGTTTTCCATCACCTCGTTCAGAAAATGGCTCTCCTCAAAGGCATTGTTCTTGGCAAAGTGGTTCACGGCCCTGTTCATAAAGAGCACTTCCTGTTGTTTGTCCTCTGCGGGAAGGACCACTTCCTTGGCAAAGTCCTGGCAGAATTTCAGGTAGTTCTTGGTCTTGAAGTTGTCGTCTGAAAGGGCCTCCACGGCCAGGAAGTGCTCTAGCCAGTACTTGGTGTCGTACCTGTTGCTGTCCACGGAAAGCACCTTGTAGCCGGCCTCTTTTTCCACATTGAAGATCAGGCACCCCTTGTCCAGTTTGTTAATGTTGATGCCCTGTTGCACCACAAGGTCCAGGTTGTTGCCCTTTTCCTGGAACTGGAGAAAGTCATGCTTTAGCTCACTTTTAAAAATGCCCACGGCATCCACCTTCTTATTGTCCAGTACAATGTTGGTGAGATGGGCCACATAGACTTCCCCGCTCTTAATGTGCGGGTGGTTGCTCTGCTCAAAAAGATGGGCGGCAATCTTTTTTGAATTGCTGTGGGTGGAGGAGGGGTCCAAGAAAATCTCGGAGGCAATTTTGTGCAGTTCGTTAAAGGCCACGTCCACTTCATTGGCCAAACTGAAATAGTTTTCTTCCTTTTCCCTAAAGGGCTTAAAAAAGTATTCTTTGAGCAGCCCATTGGTCTCGTCGTTCAGGGTCAGTTCGGCTTCCGAGAGAAAGATGGTCTCTCCCTTGCTCTTGTTTCCCACCCGGTGGATGGAGATGTGTTCTATTTGGGCACTGTACAGGTTCAGCATGTTGCGTGTTGGGATTAAGGGGTTGTTAAGCTGGGTTTTGCCAAGAGGGCCAAGATGGGTGGTTCAATTCCAATGCTCATCGAAATCCAGGTCGTCGTAACTGTCCAGGGTATCGTTGAAGTCCATGGGCCCTTGGTCTGCCTTAAAGTGCGGTTCCGGAGGGGCTTCCGGCAGTTCCCCAAAACTGAACAAGAGGTTGGGGTAAGACCGGCCATCTTCCTTTTTTACCATATCGGCCAGTTCCACAAAAAAGGTCCACATGTTAAAAAAGTCATAGACGTAGATCAGTTTTGGGGTGTTTTCCGTGAGGATATCTTCCAAGAAGGTCTCGTTCATGAGCCTAACATCGGTCTCGGCATCGCTCATGTCAAAAAGGGCTATTTCCTCCTTTTGGTTCCATTCCTCATCACAGGTGTAAAAAGAGGCCATTTCATCGCCCGGAAATCCAAATGCCTGGGTAATGGCATTATGGAATTCTTCCAGGGTATTGTGGGCCTCAATTTCCACATCGCGGAAAATATCTTCCTTTGCGTCCAGAATTATCCGAATCTTATAGACCATTGCTTCGTTTTTGTGGGAGCGCAAAGTTACGAAGTTTTGGGCGCACTTTGTGGTTTAAGCGCATCCAATACAATGTAGAACTGTACCCCAAAGAGTATGGCCGCAAGGATCAGGTGCAGGGTCTGGCTACCGAAGGGGAAGTGCAGGTAGTACATGGCAATGCCGGAGAGCGCCTCAATGGCCAGGAGGAACAGCACCCAGTACATCTTAAGGTGGCCCAGGTCCAGATTGCGCACGCGGGCAAAGAGATACACGTTAACCAGCACCACAATGATGGAAAAAGTGCGGTGCACATAGAACTGGAGGTTGGGGTCCTGCAGCCACAGTTCCTTGGCACCGTAGCCCAGGAGGTCCACCTGTTCGTCCACGAACTGTCTTACCTGGGTGCCCAGCACGATCTGGGCCACGGTAAGGGCAAGGGCCACACCGGAGAGGACAAGGAACTGCCTGTCGTACCTAATTTTTTTATCCTCCGTATTGGCAATGAAAATAACGTAGAGCAAGAGCGCCACAATGACCAGAGCCATGAGCATGTGCAGGGTAATTTTCAGGGGTTCCAGAACGGAGTACACCACGGTGGCGCCCAGCCATGCCTGGAAGCCCATGCCCAGCACCACCAACCAGCAAAAGAGGGGTATGCGCAGGTTCTCTTTCCTGAACCTTAGGGAGATCAGTGCCAGTACCAGGGTGGCCAGCCCGGCCAGGGCGCCCAAGAGCCTGTTAATGAACTCCACCCAGGTGTGCCAAGGGTTAAAGATGGCGTAGTCATGCTTGGTATAGGCCTCCCAGTTCTTTTCATTGAAAGCGGTGCCGGTGGTAAAGTCGGACCCGGCCACCTGCAGGGTTTCGTCCACGATGATCACCTGTCCTTTCTTGAAGGTTTTGTTGGGGTACCAGTTCAATTCCTCGGCGGTGGTGGGCGGTATGTAATAACCGAAACATTTGGGCCAGTCCGGGCACCCCATGCCACTGCCCGTCATGCGCACAAAGGCTCCCGCCACAATGACGAGATAGACCAGGGCAAGGGTTGTTTTGGCAATTTTTCTAAAGGTTACGTGCATGGCGTTATTTTGGTTCCAGTCCCAATTGTTTTCCCTTGGCGTACATTAATTCCTTGGCCGCTTGATGTTCGTTGGGAATGTCTCCCTCCAGAATGGCCTCTTTGATGGCCTCTTTGATGATGCCAATTTCCCGGGAAGGCCGTAGGCCAAAACTGGCCATGATCTCCTCTCCGCTTATAGGGGGCTGAAAATTACGAATTTGATCTCGTTCTTCCACCTCTTTTATCTTTTGCCTAACACGTTTAAAGTTGTTCTTGTATTTGCGCTGTTTCTTTGGGTTTTTGGTGGTAATGTCCGCCTCGCAGAGGGTCATGAGGTCTTCCACGTGCTCCCCGGCGTCAAAGATGAGGCGGCGCACGGCGGAGTCGGTGGCAAAATCCTCGGAGAGCACAATGGGGCGGGAGCTCATCATCACCATTTTTTGCACAAACTTCATCTTATCGTTCAGGGGCATGCGCAGCCGCTTAAAGATGGTTCTCACCATTTTGGACCCCACGTACTCGTGTCCGTGGAAGGTCCACCCCAGTTTTTTGTGGAATTTTTTTGTGGGGGCCTTTCCCACATCGTGGAGCAGGGCCGCCCACCGGAGCCAGAGGTTGTTGGTGGTGCGGGCAATATTGTCCACCACTTCCAGGGTATGCCAAAAATTGTCCTTGTGGCGCTGTCCCTCTATTTCTTCTATGCCTTGCAGGCGGGTCAGTTCGGGCAGTATGAGGTGCAAGAGCCCTGTTTT
Source organism: Maribacter aquimarinus (assembly GCF_047345505.1). Taxonomy (NCBI): domain Bacteria; kingdom Pseudomonadati; phylum Bacteroidota; class Flavobacteriia; order Flavobacteriales; family Flavobacteriaceae; genus Maribacter; species Maribacter aquimarinus. The sequence continues at coordinate 152,174 of NZ_JBLFEO010000009.1, forward strand.
GTGCAATAGGGCCAGCCCCTTGGAGGGCGTCTTGGCCTCCAATATCTTGTTCAGTTCCACCACAATGCGCTCTTTGGACACAACGCCCATCCGGTCTTTATTTTCCGTGATGGCCGTGAGGGAATCCGGATCGATGGTAAAGTCCAGTTGGGTGGCAAAGCGTATGGCGCGCATCATCCGCAGGGGATCGTCAGAGTAGGTGGTGTTGGGGTCCAGCGGGGTTTTAAGGAGGCCTTTGTCCAAATGGTCCCTGCCGCCAAAGGGATCCAATAGCGCTCCATACCGATCCTTGTTCAAACAAAGGGCCAAGGCATTGATGGTAAAGTCCCTGCGCATCTGATCTTCTTCCAAGGTGCCATTTTCCACTATGGGCTTGCGGCTGTCGCGGTTGTAGCTTTCCTTGCGCGCACCCACAAACTCCAGTTCCAGGTCATGGTGCTTTACCATGGCCGTGCCAAAGTTTTTAAAAACCGATACCTTGGGGGCACCGGGCAATTTTTCCGCCACTTTTTTGGCCAGTGAAATACCGCTGCCCACGGCCACCACGTCTATGTCCTTGGGCAGTCCCTTTTTTAAAAAGTGGTCACGGACAAACCCACCGATCACGTAGGCCTCCAACCCCAGCTCATCGGCACTTTCACCTATGACCTTAAAAATATCCTCCTGTATTGCCTCCTTGTGGTTCATGGGTTCCTTGACTGCTTTATTCCTTGATCACGGTAACGCTGCCATCCGTGCCCAATGCAATGATGGCATAGGGTTGTGCCGCGGGGTTTTCTTTTTGCAAAGTTACCACATAGTCCACATCCGCTAAAGGGCCCCTGCCCATTTCTTCACATCTTTTTTTTGATGCCACGGTGTTCACGGGAAGGGGAAAGAAGGCCAAGGGCCTTTTAAAACGGGCCACGGCATAACGTGCAAACTTGTGGCGTGCCACCAGAATTGCCAACTCCCTTCCCTGGCAAAGTTGTGGTGCCAAGTGCAGTGGTTGGTCATAGACGATCAGGGTGGGCTTGGTGGAGAAGTCCATAAGGTCATAGGCCAGGTCCGGCACTTGGCCCAGGTGTTGTTCTAGCATGGCATCATGGGCCATGAGACAGGCCAAGGGCCCCATGCCCTGTTTCTGCCCTGTTTTAAGGAGCTTTGCCACGGCCTTTTCATTGTCCGCATCGCAGGCAAGGATTGGGCCCAGTTCTGTGGGCAGTTGTACCATGCCCCCTGCTGAGAGCACTTCCATGGTGCGTTGCAATTGTACGTTCTTCACTTCTACCTTGATAGTTAAAATCCAAATTATGTATTGCAACTTCATTATGAAGTTTTGAGATACAATGACTACTGGGGCTGCATCGATTTTAGGATGGCACCGCTACGGTGCAATCGAAAAAAGTGGCGCAGCGGGAGCATTCGCAGTAGCTCGGAGCTGTAAAGGAAATTCCAGCGCATATTTTGGGTCAATACCATTTCCCAATTGAAAATTAGCCGCTAAAATGGTCTCTTTTTACGCCTTCTTCAAGATAAAAATAAAGCGTTGCTGGGCCATGCCCGATTTTTCTTTTTGGCAGGCCAAAAAAACAATTCAACTTCCGTGGCTGCATTTCAAACGAGAACGGGTATCACCTGGCCCCATCTGTGCCCGCCAAGGATATGGTATGGTTTCTGGGGGTGCCTCACCTTTTAAACTTCCGTGACCTGTTGCTTTTGTTTTAGGGATTTGGAGAGGGGCAGCCCGATCAAAATATGACGCAATAGGGCAATGTTTTTTGGTTTTATGATACTTCCCAGTCCGTAGCGCAACACAAAAAAGCACTGAAGGGCCTTGTATTCAAAAAATCCCCTGTGTTTTTTGACCACATAGAACATGGAGGTCTTGAGCTCCATCTTTATGGCCAGTGGCATTTTGGTCTTTTTTACGGATTGCCCCTGATAATGAACATAGGAGGTTGTGGGTATAAAATGGGTGTCCTTCCCCAATTGTTTCAGTCTTTGGCAAATATCGCTTTCCTCATAATACAAAAAGATATTGGTGTCAAACCCGCCTACCCTATCAAAATCCTTGGCCCTGAAAAGCATAAAGCTCCCATTCACGTAATCTACAGCAATGGGGGCCTGGTACGCTTTTCTCCTATTGGGTTTTCCGTGCACCCACTCTACCCATTTTTTTCCAAAGGCCTCCCGCCCAAACGAGGTAAAGTAGTCAAAACCCAGTTGTTTTTCACCAAACTCATTGTAAATGGTGGGGCCGCAGACCGCGGTTTGGGGATGGGACTCCATGAAGTGCAAGCACTGGGAAATGGCATCTTCCTTTAGCTCGGTATCATTGTTCAAGAAGAGATAATACTGGGCCTTTGCAAATTGTACCCCGAACATGTTGCCACCGCCAAAGCCCGTGTTGATCCTACTTCTGTAAAGTGATAAATGGGGGTGCTGCAATTTGTCCAATGCCGTTTTCAGGAAAAGATAATCTTCTTTTTCAGAGGCATTGTCCACCACAATGATTTCATGGTTCAGTGTTGGATCGGTGTGTTGCAGCAGGCTGTTGATGCATTTTAGGGTAAACCCGGAGGAATTGTAGTTAATGATTATGATGGCCAGGGTGTGTTTTTTGGTGGTCATGGGGCGGGGCGCTTAAGCAAGTCGTTTTTTCAAAAATTGAAGAAGCCCCTCTTGGAAAAGATCGGGGGAGTAGGCATCGTACAAGCGTGCACTGTTCTTTTTGATCTCGTTTTTGTCCATTTCCCCAAAGAGTGCGGGCCGGTAGTCCCTGAGGTGTACACACCTATCTTTTTGGTACACCTCCCCGTGCCATCCCTGTTTGTTTATGTAGGGACTGAAAATGGCAAATGTGGGTATGTCCAGTGCCTTGGCCATGTTCACGGCACCCCCTTCGTTGCCGATCAGCATTTGGCATTGGGAGAGCAGGGCCATAAATCCCCGGAGGGATTCCGCATAGAAGTCTATGGCAATGCGCTGCTGGGTCCGTGGGGAACAACGATCGTAAATGTCCATGGCCTCCTTTTTCTGATTTGGGATATAGTTGAACAAGAGGGTCACCTCTTCTTGGGCACAAATGGCATCCAATAGTTGGGCCATATATTTGGCCGGGTAGGTCTTATAGGGTGCGCTGCCCAAAATACTCACCATGACCAAGGGGGCGCCCGTTCCCAGTCCCTGTTCTTTCAAGGATTTCCGCGCCTGTTCCATTTCAGTTGCGCTGAGGTGAATTTTGGGATAGCTAACGTGTTTGTTCTCCGTTACCAGGGGGTCCAAGAGCATGAGCCTGTTGGAGATGGATAGGGGCAGTGGACCGTCCGATACCCTCTTTTGGCGCACGCAATGGGAATAGACCCAAGCGGTGTACCATTTATAGTTGCCAATTTTTTTGTCCGCTTGGGCAAACAGGGTCATTAGATTGCTCTCCAACTTGCCGTAGGCATCCAAAACAGCGGTGTACTCTGTCTTTTTCAATGATCTTAGAAAGCCAAAGAGCGCTATTTTGCTTTGTCTATATTCGTTCTTAAAGATGACCACCTTGTCTATATGGGGGTTGCCCTCCAAGACGGGTAGGGTGTTTTGGTTGGCCACCAAATGAACCGTTGCCATGGGAAAATGGTGTTTTAAACATTGGCAGATCACCGTACTGGTAAGCACATCACCAATCATTTTCTGTTGTATGACCAAAAACTTCATAGGTCTGGTATTATTTGTCTCATTGTTGGTTGTGGGGCCGCTCCCAAAAGGGGCTGGCATCTAATGGAACGGCGGGCTGTCTTATGGCACCCTGGCCAGAGGGCCCTGTATGTTTATTCACTTTTGGTCCAAGTTTTATGGTTTGTCCTCTTGCCTCCACAGCCGGTCCAGTTCTTGGTACCGGGCATGGACCCCGAGGGCATTGAGATAGCTTATGGTGCATCCTTTCTTTCCATCCAAAAAACCAAGACGCAAGATAAAGTGGTTAAAGAATTTAAAGGCCGGTCTTACGAAAAAATGATAGGCGTTGGCCCTTTCTCCCCGCTTAAAGGCCTCTTGGGCCTTCATCTGACCATATTTAACCATTTTGCCCTTGTAATCTTCGTAATCCTTATAGGAATAATGGATGAGCTTGTTCTTGAGGATGCCAATGGGGCCATCCACGATCAAGGTCTCGTGCACAATGCGTTCTTGGGTAAAGGCCACCTTGCTCTTTCGGAACAATCTAAAATTTTTGTCGCTCTGCCATCCGCTGTACCTCAAGACTTTTTGTTTGAACATAAAGGTCCTGTAAAAGAAATAGGCCGCTGCCATGGGCTCACTGTTAATGGTCTGTGCCACTTCATTTTTAAGGGCATCCGTGAGGCGTTCATCGGCATCCATGAAAAGGACCCAGTCGTGCGAGGCTTGGGCCAGGGCAAATGATTTTTGATCGGTGTAATTTTCAAATGGGCGCTGTATGAGCTTTACGCGTGCATGGGCCTTGATGCGCTCCACGGTGCCATCAGTGCTAAAGGAGTCCACCACAATGATTTCATCCGCGAACTGCACATTTTCCAAAACTTCGTCTATGTGCAGTATTTCGTTGTAGGTGATAAAGACGGCCGAGAGCTTTTGTTGTTTGGCACCCTTCCAGGGCTTGGTCACCGGTTTGCCGAACTTTTTGTTCATTTTAATTTTCCTGCTCAGGGGGAGCACTCTCTCTTCCGGGACCCCATGGGTGTCCATGTACAACTTTACGGCATTGACCATGCGTTGGGCCGATTTTCCATCCCTGTACGGGTGGTAGCGTTGGTTCAGTTCCGAGCGTTGGTCTTCATAAGGATCCCCGTCCAGGTTTTTTTGCACGTGCTCCAGCAATAGACCGGTATGGGTAAGATTGTCCCATCCAATGTTTTTGGAGATGTTCTTGTAGGACACTACCGGCTTGTTCAGCAAGAGGAACTCGTAGATCACGGAAGAGGTGTCGCTTATCAGTAAATCGGCCAGCAATAGGTGCTTTACTATGTTTTTTTCTTTTGCCAAGAGTACATTTTCCCTCTCTTCCGCCAAGTTTTGGTAGCGCTGAATGCCCTCCTTGGACATGAGGTCATGAAACTTTACAATGATGAGGTGGTTGGTGCTCCGGGCCAGTTTTTCCAGATCCCCGTAAAGTTCAAAGGCAGAGGTAAGGCTGGGGGAGAAGGTGGGGGCGTACAGCAGTATTTTTTGGGCTTGGTGCTTGGCCAAAAGCTGTTTTTTTTCATCGGCGTACCTACTGCGGTCAGTGGCAAAGACATCCAATTTTGGCCACCCGGTCTCCATAACCTCAAAATCCCGATATTTTGCCTTTAGTTTGTTGAAGCGTTCCGTAAAATAGGGCCCTTGGGTAAGGTAAAGATCAAAATAATGCCTGATCCGGAAATGTCCTTTCTTTTCTCCGGCCAGTCCATGGAAAACTTGGGTCTTTACGCCCCTTAGGTAGTGGGGCACTTCATTTCCGGGAACAAAGACAACATCACTTTCGTACCACTGAAGATCAAGCATGCTCGTGGTCACCGGGTCCTGGCCAAAAGGAAACTTCTTGAACAACGACTTGCCCACATACCACAGAAAATCATCATTTTGCGCCTTGAGTGCCTCTCTAATGGGCCAAAGGATACCAAAGGCGTACGGATTCTGGCAAAAGAGAATACACTTCATTTTTTAAAGATAAGGTTGGCATGTTCCAAGTCTTCCCTGAAATCCACCTCCATGCAGTCATGCTGCGAGATATCAAGGGCCTGTACCAAAAGTCCGTCCTTCTCAATGGCCATTTCAATGCCTTTTTCAAAATAATCGTCCTTGTCACATTCCTCCAGCCTGTTTATTAAAAGGGCCATATCCTTTTTTGCTATGAAATTGATGCCCACGGCTTCTCCCAGTCCGTTTTTTACATTTTTGGACAATTGGTGCACCCGACCGTTCTTTAGGGTATATTTCACCTCTTCATCCCCAACTTTACTGGTGTTTACCCCTACAAAGGAAATGTCGTTTTCCATTTGTGCGCGGAGGGTGTGCAACAACTTATCGTCAAAAACCACATCTCCATTGAGCCAAAGTACCGAGGTATGCCTGTTTTTTTTGAGGGCCAGGAGCAAACTTTTGGAGGTATTGGTCCGATCAAAAAAAGGATTGTAGATATACATCAGTTCGGGGAAACGCTCCATGATGAGCTCTTTTTTAAAGCCTACCACCACCTGTATGTCGTCCAAATCAAAGGTTGCGGAAAGGTTTTGGACTTGCATTTGCATAATGCTCTTCCCGTTGTTCAAGGGGGTCAATGGCTTTGGAAAGGGGTTGCCCAAGCGAGAACCAATACCGGCGGCGAGGATGACTATTTTCACGAAATCTATTTTACGGGAACGTTCTTATCATTTCCGGTCTGCGCAAAACGTACAGCACCATTTTGGTTTGCAAATGGTTGGGCGCTTGGGCACGGATATGTTCCTTGAACCAAAAGTAACCCAATTTAAGGATTACCCAAATAATTTGATGTTTGAAAACAGTGGCCCGGTAGCAAATGGCAAAAGGGGATTCTAGCGGATGCCAAAATGAAACAATGGGGATGTGCAAAGGCCTCGGGGCGGGGGTGTAGCTTGCCTAGGGTATGGTCTTCCAATCGGGCACCAGGGACTGCGCCTCTTGCAACCGCCTAAGTTCCAGATACCGTTCGCGGTCTCCGAGCGCGTTCAGGTAGCAGACGATCACCCCCTTTTTGCCATCCAAAATCCCCAACCTGATCAGGTAATTGAACAAAAAACGGTAGGCGGGCTTTAGGAGCAGCAGTGAAAACTTGAACTTCTTTTGGTTTTTTAGATCCTCCCTTGCCTTCATTCTGCCGTAGCAGAGCATTTTGTCCTTGTAATTTTGGTAATTTCGGTAACAGTAGTGAACCAATTTTTCTTTGAGCGTGTCGCTCTTCCCATTCACCTCCAGGGTTTCGTGCACAATGCGTTTTTGTGAAAAGTGGACTTTACTTTTTCTGAACAACCGATAGTTCTTGTCTGTCTGCCATCCGCTGAACCTAAGGCGCTCTTGTTGAAACATAAAGGTTCTGTAAAACCAATAGGCCACCGCTTTGGAAGCCCCGTTCACGGTATTCAGGATTTCATATTGCAGTGCAGAGCTCACCACCTCGTCCGCATCCAGAAACAGGACCCAATCATTGTTGGCCTGCTGCAGGGCAAAAGATTTTTGCGCGGTGTAATTTTTAAAAGGGTGCTGAATGACCTTTACGTTGGCTTGTTGCAAGAGATACTCATAGGTGCCGTCCGTACTGTAGGAATCCACCACAATGATCTCATCCGCAAAGGAGAGGGAGGCCAGGCAGTTTTCAATATAGCCTATTTCATTGAAGGTAATGACAAGGGCACTTATTTTTTCATTTTTCTCAAGCATCGGGACAATTCTGCACTGGGGTTACCACCCCTAATGGAACTATAACTTAAAAAAAAGCAAAAAAGTATATCCTTGTCCTATTTTCCTACAAAATGGAACAACCTTTTACACGGCCACGTCATAGGTTCTCAGGACGTCGTTCAGGGAGGTCTTTTTGTTGGTGCTCTCCTTGCGTTTGCCAATGATCAGGGCACAGGGTACCTGGAATTCCCCGGCGGGGAAGGTCTTTGTATAGCTGCCCGGAATCACTACGGACCGTGCCGGCACCACGCCTTTTCTTTCCACGGGGGCCGTGCCGGTAACATCAATGATCTTGGTGCTGGCGGTGAGCACCACATTGGCCCCCAGCACGGCTTCGGTCTCCACGCGTACCCCTTCCACCACAATGCAACGGGAGCCCACAAAGACATTGTCCTCTATGATCACGGGTGCTGCCTGTAGGGGCTCCAGCACCCCGCCAATGCCCACGCCACCGCTCAGGTGTACGTTCTTTCCGATCTGCGCGCAACTGCCCACGGTGGCCCAGGTGTCCACCATGGTGCCCTCATCCACATAGGCGCCAATGTTCACGTAACTGGGCATCAATATGGTTCCGGAAGCGATATGGGCCCCGTGGCGGGCCACCGCATTGGGCACCACCCGTATTCCCTTCTCCTTGTAGCCCCGTTTTAAGGGCATCTTGTCATGGTACTCAAAAATACCGGCCTCCAGGGTCTCCATTTGCTGTATGGGGAAATAGAGCACCACCCCTTTTTTTACCCACTCATTGATCTGCCAGCCCCGGGCCGTGGGCTCGGCACAACGGAGTTGGCCATTGTCCAAGAGGGAGATGACCTCCCTAATGGCCTCTTGGGTGTTCTTTTCCTTGAGCAGTTCCCTGTTTTCCCAGGCGTTTTCCATGGTTTGTTGCAATGCTGTGATGTCCATCGTTCTATTTTCCGCAAATATAGGGTCTGGCCCACGAATTGCAGGCGCAAGGCACATCTTATAACAAATTATCCTTTATTTTTGCCAAAAATTGTTTTGGGGAGGATACTTGCTTTGGATTATGGTGCCAAAAGAACCGGGATTGCGGTCACGGACGAGCTTCGCATCATTGCCTCCGGGCTCACCACGGTGCCCACGGAAGCGCTCTTTGCCTTTTTGGAAGCCTATGTCCGGAAGGAAAAAGTGGACCGCATTGTGGTGGGGGAGCCCAAGCAAATGGACAATACGCCCTCTGCCTCCGAAGCCTTGATCGTGCCGTTCCTAAAAGAGTTGCAACGGCGCTTGCCCCATATTCCCATAGACAGGCATGATGAGCGCTTTACCTCTAAAATGGCCGTCCGGGCCATGGTGGATTCGGGAATGAAAAAGAAGAAGCGAAGAAACAAGGCCTTGGTGGACGAAATCAGTGCCACCATCATCTTGCAGGACTATTTAAAAAGTATTTGAATGATTTTACCCATTGTAGCCTACGGCGACCCTGTTTTGAGAAAAGTGGGAAGCGACATTGATAAGGATTATCCCGGGCTGGCCACCTTGATAGACAACATGTGGGAGACCATGTACAACGCCAGTGGGGTGGGGCTTGCCGCACCACAGATTGGCCTGCCCATTCGGTTGTTTGTCATAGACACCACCCCTTTCTCCGAGGATGCCGAGCTGAGCAAGGAAGAACAGAAGGCCTTGAAGGGCTTTAAAAAGGTCTTCATAAACGCCCACATTACGGAAGAAAGTGGCAAGAACTGGGCCTTTAACGAAGGCTGCCTGAGCATACCGGACGTGCGTGAGGACGTAAACCGAAAAGACACCATTGCCATTACCTACCAAGACGAAAATTTCAAGGAGCGCACCGAGGTCTATGATGGCCTACTGGCCCGCGTGATACAGCACGAGTACGATCACATAGAGGGCGTCTTGTTCACGGACAAGCTGTCTTCCCTTAAAAAGCGCATTCTCAAGGGCCGGCTGGCCAATATTTCCAAGGGCAAGGTCAATGTGGAGTACCGCATGCGTTTCCCGGCCATGAAAAAAGGGCGCTAACATGGTGCATTTACGCATGAAATATGGCATATTTGCGCTTTAAAATTGCACAAGGGCTATGGCTTTAGACAAGATTTTATCCATTTCCGGAAAACCGGGACTCTACAAGTTGATCACCCAGACCAGGTCTGGTTTTGTGGCCGAATCTTTTTTGGACGGAAAGAAAATAAGCGTGGGGCTCCGAAACAACGTGAGCGTCCTTTCCGAGATCGCCATTTATACCCTGGAGGAGGAAGTGCCGCTGCGCCAGGTGTTTCTCAACATCCAGGTCAAGGAAAAAGGACAGAAGACCCCTGTGAGCCACAAGGACGACAAGTTGAAGCTCGAGGAATATTTCTTTGAGGTACTGCCCAATTATGATGAGGACCGGGTGTATCCCAGCGATATAAAAAAGGTCATTCAGTGGTACAACCTGTTGGTGGACAAAGGCATCACGGATTTCTCCGAAGATAAGGACGGGGAAGAATAACCCCTGTTCCGGTTGGTCCCAACTAACGCCCTGAGCCCTCTTTGGCCAAGCGTGTTTTGGGGCGGCCGCCCACCCATCATCGGTACTGACCAAGGTCCGGTTGGTAGGTTCACCCAAACCGATTTCTTGCGTACGCGCCCCAGCAGGGCCTTGGGCGTTTTGTGCGTTCCCTTTATTTAGGGCTTGCTGATTTTCGCAAGGATTATAAACTTTAGGCCGCTACGATTCGGGGCGCATTTCGGCCACCATTTCCGATCGGTGCAAAAACCTTGCTTAAGAGCCCCTTTATGACGCCAGGGT